>JAAZNU010000038.1 GCA_012798135.1 Veillonellaceae bacterium
TCCGGTAGCTGCCGCGACCCGAATAACCTCATTCAAATCCACCGCATAGCCGTCGCGGGCCAACAACAGGCGGCCGGTCGGATGGCCGAGCATTGTCAGGTACGGATTTCGCATGGCCGCCACTATGCGCCCGGTCATGGCGGCTTCTGTCATGCCGAAAGAAGAATGGACCGAACCGATGACAAAGTCGAATCCGGCCAGGGTGGCTTCATCGTAATCCAGTGAACCGTCGGGCAAAATATCGCTCTCGATGCCGGCAAAAACCCGAAAGTCCGGCTGCGCCGCGTTAAAGGCGTCGATTTCCCGCAACTGCTCCGCCACGGCATCGGCTTTAAGCCCGCCGGCATAAAAAGCCGTCCGGCTATGGTCGCTGATCCCCAGATAGCTCCAGCCCCGTTGTCGGGCCGCAGCCACCAACTGCGCCAGCGAATCCCGCCCGTCGGACCTGGTGGTATGAATATGAAAAGCGCCTTGCAACTGTTCTTCCCGGACCAGAACCGGCAACCGGCGCTCGCGGGCGGCCGCTATTTCATCGCCGCCTTCCCGCAGTTCCGGCTCAATGTAGTCCAGATCCAGCAGCCGGTACAAGGCCGCTTCGCCCTCCACCCGCATGATCGAGCCATCCGGCCGTTCCACGCCGTATTCGCTGATTTTGAATCCCTGGTCCCGGGCCAGCCCGCGCAGTTTGATGTGGTGTTCCTTGCTGCCGGTGAAGTGATGCAGGGCGCTGGGATATTCCACCGGCGTCACCAGCCGCACATCCAGATTCAGCCCGTTTTGCAGCGTTACGCTGGTCTTGGTCGGCCCCCGCGCAATCAGCGCCTGTGCCTCCGGCAGCGTCGCGACCGTTTCCATCACCGGGCTTGCCGGATTCGCTCCCACCACAATGTCGATATCGCCGACGGTCTCCTTCCGTCGACGAAGGCTACCGGCCACGGTCGCCGCCGTCACTCCTGGCAGCCGGGCCAGTCTGCCAGCGATCGTTTCGGCCAGCGGCAACGCCTCGCTGATCAGAAATCTGCCCTGGAAGCGACGCAACGATTCGATCCCGGCCAGAATTTTTGCCTGGGTCTTAGCGCCGAACCCCGGCAATTCCAGCAACCGATTTTCCCGGCAGGCATACTCCAGTTCGCCGATCGACTGGACGTCCAGCTTTTCATATAGCACCCGGGCTTTTTTGGCGCCCAGGCCGGGAATCTTGACCATTTCGAACAGAACGGCGGGAATTTCGGCTTTCAGATCATCATGGTAGGCAATGTGTCCGGTTTCGAAGAACTCCCGCGTCTTGGCGGCAATGGCCCGGCCGATGCCCGGAATATCTTCCAGCCTGCCGTCACGCGACAAGGCGGCCGGATCTTCGTCCAGTTGTTCGAAAGTCCGAGCGGCCGTCTCATAGGCACGAATCTTAAAGGGGTTATCCCCACGGAGTTCCAGCCACTGGGCGATTTCCAGAAACAACTCCGCCAGCTTTTCCTTGTCTGACATCGTCTCGCCTACCTCGGTTCAAACCGAACCGTGATTTCTGTACCCGGGCTCACCGGCGCCTGTGGCGCCACGCTCTGTCGGACGGCCACACCGCTCCCCTCGGGGATCAGGAATAGTCCATGCTGTTTCAGGAGTTGGGCCGCTTCCCGGATTGTCCGGCCCCGGACATCCGGCATCGGCATTTTCCCTGTCGGGGTTGGCGCCGGCGCAGGCGGTTGCGGCGCCGGTTGCCTGAGCGCAGCCGGCTGCGCCGGCTTGGGCGGCTGAAACGCCGCTGGTGGTTGCGATGGGCGGATTCCCAAAATCCTGACGATTTGCGTCATTGCTTCCGCAAATACCGGCGCGGCGACTTCCCCGCCGTAATATAGTCCCCGAGGGCTGTCAATAGCCACCAGGGCCGCCAACTGGATGTCATCCAGCGGACCGAACCCAACAAAAGAAGCAATATAACGGCCCGGATCATAACCGGCCCCATTGTCCCGCAACCGCTCTGCGGTGCCGGTCTTGCCGGCGAAACGATAACCTTCGACCCGCGCCCGTTTGCCACCGCCGTCGGTCACAACCTTTTCCATCAGTCCGACTACTTCGTGGGCGACTTCCGTAGAAACCGGCTGGCGAACAACCTGCGGCGAGGAATAACTGACCAGCAGGCCGTCGCTGTCCCGAATCTCCTTGATAATGTGGGGTTTCAACAGTTTTCCGTCATTGGCCAGCGAACATACCGCCGTCAACAGTTGCAGCGGCGTGACGGCGACAGCCTGGCCGATCCCCATCGTGGCCACGTCGGCGGGCTGCATGGAGTCCAGACTGAGCAAAATTCCTTCTTCCTCTCCCGGCAGCTCAACCCCTGTCGCCTTACCGAGCCCAAAGTTTTCGGCATAGTGCAGCATCCGTTTTCCGCCCATGCGTTGGGCGACGGCGGCAAATCCGGTATTGATCGAGTATTTGACGAAATCGGCGAACGGCATGGCTCCGTAACTGCCGCCGTCCCAGTTCTGAATCACCCGGCCGCCGACGTCGATGGCGCCGGTGTCATTAAATATTTCCTGGGCCGTGACCACTTTTTCCTGAAAAGCGGCCGCCGTCACCAGTGATTTGAACGTTGATCCCGGCTCGTAAATGCTGGCGATCGCCCGGTTGCGCCAATCCTGTTCCCGAAACCGGAAAAAAGTATTGGGATTGAAGGAGGGGCGGCTGGCCATGGCCAAGATTTCCCCCGTTTTGGGGTTCATCACGATCATGGTCGCACCTTGCGCCTGCGTCCGTTGCATGGCCCGGTCCAGAGCCTGTTCCACGGCGAATTGGACCGCACTGTCGATCGTCAGGTAGATGGATTGGCCGGCTTTCGGTTTTTGAAAGGCGAAAATGGATTTAAAGATCGGCGTTCCCTTGCTGTCGGTGTCCAAAATCTGTTTGTGCGTCTGACCCCGGATCACCGCATCCATCGCCATCTCGATCCCGGCCAGGCCTTTGTCGTCGGTCCCCACGAACCCAAGAACATGCGCCGCCAGCATATCGTTGGGATAAACGCGCCGGCTTTCCTCCAGAAAATTCAGTCCATGGATCTTGTCACGTTCGATGAACGCCGCGATCCGCTGATATTCCGGCGGCTCCAGCGTCCGTTTCAACCAGATGAAAGCGCCTTTAACCTTGAGACGGTCCCGCAGGACATTCTCGTCCATTTTTAACAACGGGGCCAGTTTTTTGGCCAAGCCATCCGGATCCTTCACTTCCCGGGGATTGGCATACAGCGACTTGGCCATGTGGCTGATGGCCAGTTCCTTGCCGCCGCGGTCGTAAATCGCGCCGCGGGGGGTTTTCAGGCTGCGGCTTTCCTGCAATTGTTCCCGGGCCCGTTCCGACCAGGTTCCGCCGTCAACCAGCTGAACCCAGGCCAGACGGACGACCAGAACAACCAACAGGCCCAGCATCAGCAGACAGAGTTTCTTAAATTTTTTTGTAGACGGCAAATGCATACCCGACAAAATTCTTACATACCTTTCCCAACAATTTGCTGAGCCAGTTCCTGGTCCAGCCAGGCGGCGATTTTTCGATGCGGCCCGGCCCAGGTCAGCGAAGCGATCCGCTCCCGGTCCAGCCAGCAACCGGCCTCATCAGCGCCGAGAAGCGCCCGGCGACCGCCCTGGCAGAAAAATGTCCGCATCTGCCATTGGCGGTGACTGAAGATATGCGTCAGCGGCCGCCATTCCGCCTGCACTGAAATATCCTGCCCCAATTCATGGAAGCGTTCTTGCAGCAGTTGTTCCACATCGCCTAACGCCGCCGGCGCATCCGGGCTTTCCACGGATGGAAATTCCCACATGCCGGCAAGCAGTCCGCGAGGCGGCCGTTGCATTGCCAGCACCCGGCCATCCCTCACCAACAGGCCGGTAAGCACATGCACGGTTCGGGGCGGCGCCGGTGTTTTGCGAATCGGCAGAGCGTCCTGTGCGTTCTCTAGCCTGGCCGCGCAGTGGATCTGCCAGGGACAGGCGTCACAGCGGGGATTGCGTGGAATACATACCAAGGCGCCCAGTTCCATTAAGGCCTGCGTCACATCCCCGCAGCGGGAGATTCCAGCCATCATTTCCCGCACCGCCGTTTCAATCCGCCGCTTCACCGGCAACCGGTCGACCGGCTCACGGATGCATAAAAGCCGGCTGAACACACGCAGAACATTGCCGTCGACAGCCGGTTCCGGCTTATTGTGAGCGATACTGAGAATTGCGCCGGCAGTGTAGGGGCCGATTCCCGGCAATGCGCCTATCTCGGCGCGGGAATCCGGCAGGTGGCCGCCATAGCGGGCCTGCACTTCCCTCACGCCTTGTTGCAAATGGCGCACCCGGGAATAATAGCCCAGCCCTTGCCAGACCGACAGCAGTTCCTCCGACGTCGCCGTCGCCAAGGAACGCATGTCCGGAAAGCGTTCCAGAAATCGCCGATAGTAGGGAATCACTGCTTCTACCC
Organism: Veillonellaceae bacterium; assembly: GCA_012798135.1. Next base: position 4,453 of record JAAZNU010000038.1, read on the forward strand.
GGGTTTGTTGAAGCATCACTTCCGATACCCAGATCCGGTAGGGATCGGTCTCCGTCCGCCACGGCAGCTCCCGCCGGTTCCGGTCATACCATTCCAGCAGACGAGCGGTCAGTTCTGCGTAATCCATCATTCAGCGACCATGCCGGGCCAGCCGCTCCGACAGGCGTTGTTTGGGACGAAAAGAAGTTTCCGTGGCCGGGCGGGCGCTTTCCGTGCGGCCGCGCCGGGCGGATTCCACCGCCACGCTGAATAAAAAACCCATGGCCCAGATGTTGACGATCAGCGCGGACCCCCCATAACTAAAAAAAGGCATCGGCACGCCGGTAACCGGCAACAGGCTGAGCACCATGGCAATATTGCCGATGGCCTGTCCCACAATCATAAAAATAATGCCAATGGCCAGGATGCGGCCGCGACCATCATTGGATTCCAACGCGATCCGGATGCCGTAGCAGGTCAGCGCGCCGATCAGCAGCAACACGATCACCGCGCCGACAAAGCCGGTCTCCTGCGCCCAAATGGCAAAGGCGAAGTCCGTGTGGGCCTCCGGCAGATAGTAGAACTTGCTGGCGCCCATACCCAGGCCTGTTCCCTTGAGCCCGCCCGAGCCAATGGCCAGCAGCGACTGCAACGGTTGATAGCCGCTGGTCTGCGAATATCCTTCGGGATTGACCCAAGCCAAAATTCGCTCGGCCCGGTAGGCGGCCCTGGAAATCAGCAATCCGACGCCGCCGCCGCCGATAATTCCCAGAGCAAACCATTCGCGCCGGGGAATCCCCGCCACCAGATACGGCACCAGACACATGGCAAAAATAATCATGCCGGTTCCCATGTCCGGCTGGATAATCACCAGCGCGGCCAAAGCGGCGGTGATCAGGATCGGATAGGAGAACAGGGAAACCGCCCGCCGGTCCAGCCGCGGACCGATGTAGGCGGCAGCCGCCAAAACCCCGACCAGTTTGGCCGGTTCGGACGGCTGGAATGTGGTAAATGTGCCGATGGCCAGCCAACGGCGGGCGCCATTCGCTTCCACGCCGATGAAGAAAACGGCGATCAGCAGGGCCATGGTCAGCACTGTCCAAAGCGAAATTCGTTTCAAAAACCAGGAGTAGCCCTGGCGAATGATAAAGGCCATGCCGGCCAGGCCAATCAGGGCGGCCGCCAGATGCCGCTTCAGAAAATACAGGCTGTCCCCGAGCAACTGCGACCCCAGGACAAAACTGGCGCTAAAAACATTGATCGTGCCCACCAGAAACAACAGGATGGTCACAAAGCCCAAGCCCTCCAACGGACTGGCCCAAATTCGCATCCCGAAACCGCCGCGTGATCTTTCCTCTGCGTCAGGCATCGGTTGGCGCCTCCCCCGAATCGACAAAGCGGGCTTCACAATAATGGATGGGAAGTCCGGCCGCGTAAAACTTCATTTCGTATTCCGTCATCACGGAAGAAAGGTTGGCGCCCTCTGCATGGAGATTGCGGGAAACGTGCAACAATTCCATGCCGGACGCCACGAAGGAGGCCAGGGAATATTCAAACAGTTCCGGGTTGTCGGTTTTAAAACACAGGGTCCCGGTCGGTCCCAGAATTTGCCGATATCGCCGCAAAAAATCCGGATGGGTCAGCCGCCGCTTTTCATGCCGGCTTTTCGGCCAAGGATCGCAAAAATGGATGTATATCCCGTCGACTTCCGCCGGGGCGAACATTCGGTCCAGCCACTGCACGTCTCCCAGAATGAACTTCAGGTTTGTCAGCTCCAGTTCCCTGGTTTTGCGAACGGCCTGAATCAACACGTCCGGTTCCTTTTCCAGACCGACAAAACAACTTTCGGAATGTTGTCGGGCCATTTCCTGCAAAAATCGTCCTTTGCCGGTTCCCAGTTCCAAAAACAGCGGCCCGGAAACGGAGAAATGCTGTTTCCAGGTTCCGCGGCCGCAACAATTCTCATCGGCGATTACCACCAGTTCGGGAATTTGGCCCAAAACTTCCGCCACTCCCGGTCTTCTTCGCAACCGTCCCATCGGGAGGAAAACACCTACTTTCGATTTCTCTCCAGCCCATATTTCTCCAAATATCGGTATAACGTAACCCGGCTAACCTCCAGGTTTGACGCCAGCCGGCTGATGTTGCCGCCGCAGGCTTTCCAGGCGTCAACAAATGCACTCCGGTCCCGTTTCCAGGCTTTGCCCCAACCACTGCCGCCCGGCAGCACCAAATCCGTCGGTTGGATCACAGCGCCGTGCGCATGGAAAAACCCCTGTTCCAGCACTCCCTGCAGTTGTTTGACGTTGCCGGGCCAGTCATGGTTCATCAGCAGATTTACGGCCATCGGCGACAGTTGCTTGCGTTCACCGGGATGCTGCAGAGACAATTCCTTCAGAATGTCCTCGGCGATCAGCGGAATATCCGTCTGGCGGTGCCGCAGGGAAGGCGTCCGAATCACTGCCTGGGCGATCAGATAATACAGGTCCTCGGAAAACAATTCTTTCGCAACCAGTCGTTTCGGGTCGACATCCGCCGCGGCGATAACCCGGACCTCTTTTTCCCGCTTCAAAGCCGCCGCCAGTTCGTCGCCCAACGCAACCGGCATTTTGTCGATTTCATCGATAAACAGGGTGCCGCCCCGGGCCAATTCGATCTTTCCCGGCACATTGGAATCGCCGGCGGTCGCCACCCGGCCGAACAACTCCGACGGCAGCAAGTCGGCGGGAGTATCGCCGCAACGCACGGTAATCAAAGGCCCTGCGGCATGAGGGCTGGCCTGGTGAATGCCATGGGCGAGACGTTGCTTGCCGGTGCCCGGTTCGCCCAAAATCAACAAATGATCGAGGTGGCGGGCGCAACGGGCCGCCTTGTCCTTCATGGCCGAAAATCTCGGTGCTTCGCCCACCAGGCTGGACAGGCTGTACCGCGCCTTGTATTGGGACGCATATGCCAACAACGTCTTCATGTCTTCGATCGGCGTGGAAATCACCGTCGCGCTGGCAACAAACTCGTCCGTCTGGTCCGGCCAGACACTGGCAATATCCTCATAGGTTTTCCCGCCAATAATCCAGACCAGTTCCCGGTTGAAGGAAGGAACGCCCAAAAACGCCCGCGGGATTTGCGTATGCCCGTAATTCAGGACCGTTTCGTTCAAATTCAGGCGATGCTCCATGCTGTGGCTGCGCTTCATACCCCTAATCAACCGCTCGTTGCCCAGTCGATTCGCATACAGGACTTCGCCGGCGGGGTCGACCTGATATATCGCCATCGGCACTTTATCCAGCAACGACTCCCGCCCGGTCAGCTGTTCTTCCAGTGTCAGCGTCTGTTCCAACAGATGTTTCACCGACAGTAGCAATGCCATCAACCCGTCCATGGATAACCGCTGTTTTTCGGTTCCGTCCATGACTACCATGGTGACCAGATAGCGAATTTTATCGTCGACAATGATCGGCGCTGTGGCCGCATCGGAATCATGGCAATCCTCGATCCATATCTCCGGGCCGAACAAAACGAACGGCGTCCGATGCGCCGCTGCAATACCGACGCTCGATGCGCCGATATCCCGCTCCGCCAGACGCGCCCCTTCCAGTTCGCCGGGAGTCCGCTGATAAAAAGACATGGTATAGCTTTTCAGCACATAGCTCTCGTCATCCAGCAGCAAAATGCTGATATTGTTCCGGCTGAGAAACTCCCGGATGCTGTCATAAAACGCGTCCAACTGCCGGATCACTGCATGGGCCGCCGCGAGCCGCTCTCCCCGTTCGGCTTCGGTCAGACGAACAAAGGGACCGAAATTTTTGGCCGGCACTCCCAGACTGCGACTTTTTTGCCAGGCCTCGCCCACCCACGGATGAACATTGGGGTCGAGGATTCCCTGCGCCATGAATTTCTGGTAATACGTTCGCAATTTTTCCCGGTTTCGTTGTTCGCGGATCATTGCGCACCCCCTGCTAGTTGTATTTTTTATTTATAAGTTTAAAAACAACCTCAACATGTAGAAGGAATATTTATTATCCTGTAGAATTAAATAACTGCGAATTAATTCTCGGAGGTGCTCCATGTTCATTGACGGGGTAAAAGTCATTGCCGATCCGACTTTCAGCGCGGAGGAGATTCAATATTTCGTTGCCGAAGAAAAGCGCCTGTGGCAAAACAAAAATAAACAGCTGGGGCAATTGGCGCTGGAACTTGACGGCGAGGAAGTCATCCTGAAGGGAACCGAAAAATCGCCGATTCGTCGCATCCGCCGGATTACCGGCTACCTGAGTTCTATTGACAACTTTAACGACGCCAAAATTGCCGAATGCCGGGCCCGCGTTACCCACGGCGCTTCATGACGGCTTCCGTTTTTGCGGTTGCCGACTGATTGCAAACTATCCGGCCGGACCTCGATCAAGAGTCTGCACCGGCGGCTGAAGCCGCCGTTTTTTTTTGCCGCTCTACATGATCACCAGGTGATTCAACTGGAGCAGGTCCACCTCTTGCCCCGGCGCGACCCGCTTACCGGTCGCGTCTTCAAAAATCCGGACAACCGGTCGCAGGGGGAATCCTTTATTTTGAGCCAGCACTACCGCTTTTCGCCCATCGTTCAGGCGCACGGTCGTCCCTGTGGGACAGGCGGGTATACAGTCGATGAACAGCTTGACCAGCTCCAGGTCAAACCAGTCCCGGGCTTTGCCGTTCATAGTTTCCAGCGCTTCCTGAATACTCAGTCGGCGGGAAAAGGGATGTCCGCCGGCCAGTTCTTCCAGGCAGTCCACCAGGCCGACAATCCGCGAAAACTCGTGAATATCGCCTTTTAAGAGTCGCCGGGGATAGCCCGAACCATCCGAACGTTCATGGTGGCAAAGCAGCACACTGCGCGACAACGGCGAAACTTCCCAGTTTTCTTTGACCCGGTAATAGCCGATGACGGCGTGTTGTTCATACAACAATTTTTCTTCCGCAGTGAATTCCTGCCGTTTTTTCAGCAACGAATGCGGCATGCCGGCCACGCCGATGTCGTGTAGCAGCGCGCCCATCCCCAATTTTTGCATTTTGTCGGCATCATAGCCCAGACGTTTTGCCAACAGCAACGACAAAACAGCAACATTGACGGAATGGCTCAGAAAGTCGCCGCCGCAACATTGCATTTCGCAGACGTTGACCAACATTTCCCGGTTGTCCAGAACTTTTCGGATCAAAACCCGCACGGTCTGCTTGATTGGTTGGTAGTCCGGTTGCTGGTCCAGCTCGCACTTTTCAAAAATCCGGTCCAGGGCCTGTTCGGCGCAAATCCGGGTCTCTTCGGCAATGGTCGCGGGAATCGCCAAATCTCTCGCGACATCATCTGCAACATACAAATAATGTACATCCATGCTCCGCAGGCGATCCGCATAATGCGGCAAGCCGCGCGTACCCGCACCGAGCAGTATTCTGCCGGTATCCGGATCAAGCACTTCCCGGGCCAACTCCATATCCACCGTCAATTCTTCAACCGCAACAATCCGCATGGCACACTACTCCTTTTTCGTCGGCAAATCGGACATCCGCCGGCGGAAACACAACCGATGCACATTCTATACAATGTTCGACATTTGAACAGCTTTACCTTCCAAATATCAATAATCCAGTAGACAATTATTCATAATTTCACAGAAAAAACGCCGGAAAAATCAACAGCAGGTACACCGCTGTCGATACTACGAAAGCGCCAACCGACAAATGCAGGTTCAGACCGAACAGTTTCATCGCAATGACCGCGTTTACCGCCGTTGGCTGCGCCGCCAGCAAAATCACGGTCCGGAAAGCGATTTCGTCATGAATCAGCCACCTGGCCAGACCGCCGGCCAGCACCGGTGTAATGACGCATTTGATGATGGTAATGTCCAAGGCGTCCCGCCAGTATTGACGGACTTCGCCAAAGTCCATGGAATACCCTACCGGCACCAAAAACGTCCATGCCGAAAAATGCACCATCAAATCGAATACCGGCAAAAACCCCACTGGGCGCGGCACCGCCAGCCCATTCAGCAGCACGCCAACGATCAGGCCGACCAGCGGCATCTGATTACGGTTGAAAATAATCTGCCGATAGTCCAGCCTCATACCCCGGCCATGCTCGTGACAGTTCCGATAATGCTGGGCCAGCGGATAAGCAAAGCCGAACATCAACAGGCTATTGAACAGGAGCGCCATCTGCGTGTAGGCGTAACCGATTTCGCCGTACAAGATGTAGGCGGACAAAGATCCCAGTGTGACATGATTCGATAAAAAGCCGGCAATGGTGTAACTACCGTAGTCCAAGCTGCTTTGGTACTTGCGGCGCCCCCATAACAAGGCCAGCCCACCGGGCAACAGGTGCAGCAACACCCCAAATGCCGGCAGCCAGACCAGATCAAACACCGGTTTCAATCCCCAGACACTGAAAGCCGTCATGACCGGAAACAAAAGGATGATTCCCAGCGAAATCAGCCAGTTGAACAACCACGCCCCCGGCCAGTCGAACCGACGCCACAGATAACCGACGACTAACGGCAGAATCATATCCACAAAAATGGTTGTAAACTTGGCGAAAATATCCATCGGCCACCCCTGGCATTTTTCTCCCGGCCGCAACAGCTTAGGCGGACAAAAAAGGACCTCCGCTGCTGTCCGCCAGTTCATGATAATTATACATGCTGGAGAACAAAAAGCGAAGGTCCGGTGTTAAGTTTACAGAACCTGGCTGATATGCAGCGCCTTGAACTTGCCGCTGGCTTTGGCGGCCTTGTTCAGCTGGATCAGGCAGCCGGGACAGCCGGTCACCACTACATCGGCGCCGGTTGCCTCAATATTTTTCCGTTTCTTGTCGATAATACTGTCGGATATTTCCGGATAATCCATGAAGAATGAGCCGCCGCCGCCGCAGCAAACATCCGAATCCTTCATCTCCTTGTATTCACCGGCGGCCGCCAGCAGGGACCGCGGTTCTTTTTTAATGCCCTGGCCCCGACAAAGATGGCAGGGATCATGGTAAGTGATTTTGGCGTTGCTTTTCTGGCGCGGCGTATAGCCGGCCTTGACCAGATATTCGGACAAATCCATGACCTTGCTGCTGAACGCGGCCGCCCGCTCTTTCCATGCCGGGTCGTCCGCCAGATAGGAGCCGACGTGTTTTAACGTGCCGCTGCAGCTGGCGCAATCGCTGACCACAATATCCACATCTTCGAACTGCCGGATATTCTCCTTGGCCAGTTCCCGGAAGTCCGGCCCCATGGCGTGCGCCAGGTGCGGCAGACCGCAGCACACATTGTCGCGGGTCACTGGTTTCGTGAGCCGCCCCAGTATCTCCATGGTCTGGTCAGCCGCCTCCGGAAACAGGATCTGCATGCCGCAGCCCTTGAAATAGGCTACCTTGCTGTCTTTGCTCACCGTCGTTCCGGACGGAGCTGTCGCGCTTCCCAGTGCAGCCGGACCGGCGAACGCCGTCAGAAAATGGGTGCGAGTATACTCGTCGGGAGCGGCGCCGAACGGGGCCAGCGAATTCAGCCCCAGTTTGCGGGCCACCGCCAGTCCCGCCGCCCCTAGCTTGATCAGCCAGGGCCGGGCCATCACGCCGCCGACGAAGCGGTACTTCACCGAAGCGCCGCCGGCGTTGTCGGCGAGATATTGCCGGGCCAGAATCATGGCCTCGTCGGTTTTGACCTTGGCCGGACAATTTTCCACGCAACGCTGACAGAGGATGCAAAAATCCAGAGCCGCCCGGACTTCCGGCGTAGCTTCCAACCCGCCATCCGCCATCGCCCGCAGAATCGAATTCTTGCCGCGAGCCGCCGAGGATTCGATATCCCGGCTGCCGAACAGGGGACATACCGTAAGGCAATTCCCGCAGCGGTCGCATTGGGATACCAGTTCCCGGGCCGCCGCCAATTTTTCCTGAGATTTATTCATACGGAGCTTCCTCCACTACCAAATCTTTCCTGGGTTAAGGATTCCCTTGGGATCCATCGCCTGCTTGACTGCTTTCAACGCGGCCACGCCAGCTTCGCCCAAGGCTTTATAGATATAGGGCCTCTTGGTAATGCCGATGCCATGTTCGCCGGACAAAGTTCCCCCAACGGCCAGCGCCGCGTCGAAGATCTCACCGACCACTTCGTGGGCTAGCTTCTCCTGCGCCGGGTCGCTGAGATCGCACAATACCGAGGGGTGCAGGTTGCCGTCGCCGGCGTGGCCGAACACGGCAATGGGCAATCCTTTGCGCCGGGAAATTTCCTTCAGCCGCCTAACCGCCTCCGGAAAGGCGTCGCGAGGAACCGAGATATCCTCGCCCAAACGATTGGGTGCGGTCGCGGCGACCGCCGAACTTAAGCCGCGCCGAATCGCCCACAGCTCGTCCGTTTCCGCCTGGGATTGCGCCACGCGGAACGAAACGGCCTGATGCTCGGCAACCACCTGGCCGATGGCGTCGGACTGCAATTTGAGCGAGGCCTCGTCCGGGCCGTCGATCTCCAGGATCAGGCAGGCTTTCGCCGCCGGATCGAACGGTGTTTTTTTCTGCCGGGCCACCGCGTCCAGACTGACGTCGTCAATCAATTCCGCAGCCGACGGCACGATGTTCCGTTGCAACATGGTATGTACTGCGGCACAGCCATCGTCCAGCGACCGGAAAAACACCTGCATGACCCCACGTTTCGCCGGCATCGGGATCAATCGCAAAATGGCCTTGGTCACAATGCCCAGGGTTCCCTCGGAACCAACCATAAGTTGCGTCAAATTATAGCCGGTGACATTCTTGATCGATTTGCCGCCGGTATGGATGATGTCGCCGTTGGCGAGAACCACTTCCAGTCCCATGACATAGTTCGATGTGACGCCATATTTGACGGCGCGCATTCCGCCGGCATTCTCGGCAACATTGCCGCCGATGAGGGAATATTTCCAGCTGGCCGGATCCGGAGGATAAAACAGGCCTTTCTGTGCGCAGAAATTGTAGAGGTCCATCGTCCGCACCCCGGCTTCGGTGGTGACCATCATATTTTTCTCATCCAGTTCCAAAATGTCGGTCATCCGGTCCAGCGTCAGCACAATGCCGCCCTGCAGCGGGACACTGCCGCCGCTCCGGCCACTGGAGGCGCCGCGCGGCGTAACGAAGATTCCGTTCGCATAGGCGATTTTCATCACCTGCGACACCTCTTCCACCGTGCGGGGACGCACGACGACCTCCGGTTTGTTCGGCGGCGTCAGCGGCACCGGTGACGAATCATAGGAATAGCCGAACCGATCCAGGTCCGAGGTCAAAACATGTTCTTTGCCGACAATGGCCCGCAGTTGTCCGACAATGGTTTCGTTGACGTTCAAACACTCCACTCCTCTCCATCTGCAAAAATGATTTGCCATCAAAAACAGATCTTATATTTGAATTATAACACACCGATCCATTTCCAGTATGTATAGACTACGACGCTGAAAAACGCGGCCGCCAGAATGCTGACACAGGCCCCCGTCCGCATAAGCTCGCTGGATTTGACATGGTTGGTGCCATTAATGACCGCGTTCGGCATGTTGGACACCGGCAACAAGTACTGATGCGGCATATTCATGCCCAGCACCAGGGCGAACACCATCGGATTGGCGCCGATCGCGACGGCATGAGCGATGACGATTGGCGTAAGCGCCGTTGTTTTCGGCCCGCCGCCAGTGAAGAAGACCTGCAGGGCGGTCGCAATCCAGATCAACAACACGATCTGCAGGGAGTGATCCATAGCGGCGATCGGTTTCAGCATGGTGCCAGCCAGCCACTTTGCTGCACCAGAGGTAACCAGCGCGCCGCCCATGGAGAGTCCGGCGCCGTACAGGACGAAAATGCTCCAGGGCACTTTGGTCTGCGCTTCCTTCCAGGTCATGACGCCGATTCCCGGCCAGATCAATAAAATGACGGACAGCAAGCCGACAATGGCCACATTGATCTTATGGATGGAATCGGTTGCCCACAAGGCCAGTGTCAGGGAAAACACAACTAAAGTATAAATTTCTTCCTTTTTGATACCGCCGAGTTTGGCCAGTTCGTCTTGCACGTAACTGTGGCCGGCGCCGAGATTCTTGATTTCCGGCGGCCACAGGAAGCGGATCAGAAGTACCGAAACAAAGGCCAGCGTAAATGCCGGCGGCGCTCCAACCTTGAACCATTCCGCCCAGGAAATCGTTTGCTTGGTGGCGGCCTGGATGAGGCCCACGGTAATCGGATTACCTACATGAGCGGTCAAGACGCCGATGCTCATGGCCGTCCCGCTCATAGCCACGATAAACAACAACCCTTTAACGATGTTGCTCTGTCCCTCCTTGGCGTTGAAAGCCTGCCCGATGCCCAGCACGATCGGCAGCATCAGAAGCGTTCGGGCGGTGATCGACGGCACCAGGAACGTCATGACCAGCATGACCAGGGCAATGGCCCAGTAAATCTTATTGGCATCGCCGCCAGCGAGGTTGACCAGATACAGGGCGATTCGCTTCGACAGCCCGGACTTCTCCATCGCCGCCGCCATGATGAAGCCAATGACAATCAACCATAAGGCGGTATTGGAATACCCGGAAAAAGCTCCCGCCAGCGTGGTCGCCTTTAACGCCGCCAATAAAAATACGATGATAAGACCGCTCAGAGCATCTTCCACAGCTTGGGTCACCCAAATGATGATGGCGAATACCGCCACCGCCAGCGCCATTTTTGCTGCCGCCGGCAATCCGGGCACTGCCGGAGTTCCGAAGGCAATCAGCAACAGGACCGCAATGCCTCCCCAAAGACCCAGCTTCCCTTTTGTCATAGTACTTCCCCCTTCTATTTACAGAAAATTTCAACCTAATATTACGGAATCGCAACGGCAAGGCCAACAAACTTGCAACGAACGACAAAAAAAGACGCCCGAACCGCTTTACGGCGGTACGAGCGTCTCTATATCCCATGGTTTGGTTTGGGAATGGTCTCGCCTGGTCTTATTATTCCTGTTTCGCCAGTTGGAAGCCGAGGTCGAGGGCCTTGCGATTCTTGTCCTCGGTTCCCTTCGGCACCCGGTCCAGCACCGCCTTCTCCAGCGATTCCCGGCTCACGGTCCCCGTCAGCCCCACGATCGCTCCCAGGGCGATGATGTTGGCGAACATGTCCCGGCCCAGTTCCTCCCGCGCCGCCTTGGTGATCGGCAGCGCAATCAGCTGCGCCTTGGTCTCTTTCAGTTCCCGCA
>JAAZNU010000264.1 GCA_012798135.1 Veillonellaceae bacterium
CCACCGCCTTGAACTATACTGGTCAGCCGATTGGCGTAATTGTACGTGTATGTATTTACGCCATCCGATAGCAAATTGCCGTTATCATCCCAGCTATAGGATACTCCCCCTACCTGTGTAAGGCGATTGGCAACATCATAGGCATAGATATCTACGCTGGTTGCGTTTAGATTTCTCCAGATCAGCTATATTCCTTTAACTAACAACTGGTACTGGACTTCTGAAGGAATATAGTAATCCATCCGATTATGGCAACCTATCCTCAAGGAGAATAATGCATTTCCCATTACTTGCATTTAAATAAGTTTGATAAAAAGTTTTTTGATCCAGATTAGACACCTCTTCCAATGTTTTAGTATCGCCATTACGATGTAACTGACTTTCATTGGCTCCCCAAGCTTCTATCATGGCGCCCGGGCTGTAAACACAAAACCTTGATGGCGTGCCTTCATCAGGAGTCGATATCAAGTAGCTTGCTTCAAATTGGAGATGATGATAATTCAGAATTAGTAAATAACTCTTTACTACAGTAATCTTCTCTATATATACATGCTCTGGTATTCCAAAAACAGATAAAACCTGATTAAGCTGATAACGGTACTGACCTGCCGTATAAGGAAACCAAACCCTGGTCACAATTCCATCACTTACATAAATGGAAGCCAAATCGGTGGTATCACTAAAAGGGATCGGGAACCAAACATTATGAATCTCGTTAGCAATCTCATTACTCTGTTCTGCTCGCTCAATGATTGCGAAAGCCTCCAGGAACTGTCTAGCTGATGTCCATGTTGTTTTGCCAGGTTCAATACCCCACCAACACGGAAGCTGGCAGCCTCGATTGTTTTTCAATAATTCAACCATAAATGCATTTTGGGTCTCGGGGTTAATGGTTGGTAAAGGAGTCCATTCTGGTATTGGAGTCAGCGAGGGAAGCAAACTTGTGTTTGTCGAAACTGGAATAGCTGTACCTGTCGGCCTTCTCGTAATCGTAGCTCGTATGGGGGTCAGGGTCCAGGTTGGAGGCAAATCTAGAATTATTGGGGGAGTCCCATCGGGTGAATTCGTTCTGTTACTAAGAGATGTACTACGAGCAGCCTGATCGGTTTCAAATGATGACGATTTATCGATACAGCCGCTTGTTATTGATAGTGTTAGGAAAACAAAAAAAGCAAGGTATATTTTGCGATTTTTCGAATCCATAAAAGGGCCTCGTTCTTTCAGAAGGATTAGCGACGATTTGAGATAATGTAGTAGACCCATTCAGGCATGTGCTGATCCATAAATTTTGCTTTGTTTACACCTGCCTGGAAATTACTTGATTGTATGTTATAAAGGCTCGACTCTGGCACTGCAGTTGGTTTTGAAGCCCATGAATTATATAACCACCCAACATACATATCAGCAAAAATCTCCCATGAACTAATTTCATCACTAAATTGCCACTTTAAAAATCCACCACCAAAACCTTTTCTATTGTTTAGATCACCTTCACCTGATTTCGCAACCAAATCACGTCCAGGTTTATATCCAGCTCCTTTTTCAGTCCTCTTATATATCTCTTCAAAAGCATTCTCGAAAACATGACCCATCTCATGCGCAATAAATGGTTCATGTTGAGGGTCAATAAATTTTTCCTCCGTAGCCTTTTTATAGATATATACTTTTCGAGCAGTCTGAGCCATTCCCCATGCATTACCGTTGTTCCCTGTAACGCGTTCTAAGATAACGCGGCCACCATGAACTTTGAAAAAGGCGGTTGCAGGATCAATTTTTGAGGGTTCTATAAAATTGATTGGATCATCAAGGTAATAGCATTTATTATTAAACCATTGGGTATACTTTCTAATCGCCATTTCATCGTATGCCCTTTTATAGGCCATAGCAATTTTTACCATAACGCTATTAACCACCATCATCTCCTTTTGGGTCCAATGAGGAGCATCTTTATTATTCTTGTCATACGAATCGACAAATTCAGCAAAATAGGCTATATACCTAGAATGCCCTGTAGGATCCACAAAATTTACTGGGTTTCCCTCTACGTAGTTCCACCCATTTAGCGTTAGCGGTAGTGTAAAATCGCCTTGCCAAGTATCCTTAGTCAGAAACCGGCCAGTTTCCGCGATGTAATACCTGGAGCGCAGGTACAGCAAGTTAGTGGAAGAAGAATGCCACTCACCGGTATATGCATAAGCCGTCTCGCCGCTACCACTGCTGCCCATTACCTCACCATATGGCTCGTAGCTTTGAGCAAGTGTCACTGCACCAGATCCATCCACCAACTGGCGCACACTCCCCAGCGCATCGCCC
>JAAZNU010000039.1 GCA_012798135.1 Veillonellaceae bacterium
TTATCAGCAAACGCAAAATGTCCCCAGTGATGACTGGCTACAGATCAAAGTGCGTTATAAAGAGCCCCGGGCGGACACCAGCCGGCTCCTGACCGTTCGGGTTCAGGATGGCAAACATACGCCGACGATTTCTTCGGATAATTTCCGGTTTGCTGCCGCAGTGACGGAATATGGCATGCTCCTGCGTAACTCGGAATTCAAGGGCCAATCCTCTTATGCCCAGGCGTTGACCTTGGCGCACGGTGCCAGAGGAAACGACGTGAACGGGTATCGGGCTGAATTCATCAAACTAGTCGAATTAAGCCAGATCCTTGATTCCCGGCAGTAATAGCAAAGCAGGACGTGATGGATTTTTACCCATCACGTCCTGCTTTGCTGATAAACGGTTATAACAGCGTCATATAAACAGGGATAGCCAGCAGAGCAAAAATGGTGGTAATGCTAACCAGGGTAGCGGCGTATTCCGTATCCGCGTCATACACTTTGGCCATAACGCTGGTCTGCGTCATCGCCGGTAAGGCGGACTGGATCACGAATACTTTTTTCATTAATTCGGGAATGGGGATAAACGAAGCAACCAGCAATACAATGAGGGGGGCAATAATAAATCTTCCGGCCAACAGAGCCACAATGTCTTTGCTGAGTCGCAGCTGACTGAACTTTACGCCATAGATGGCAATGCCGATAAACAGCATTGATAGAGGGGTCGTCATGCCGCCCATATATTTCAGGGTGGCCATAACGAACCCCGGAAGCTTGACTTCCAGCAAAATAAAGACCACGGCAACCGCAAAACTGATAAATGGGGGTGAGCAAATCCGTTTGAACGATTCCACACTGATCAGTTTCGCCGGCGCGGATTTTCCGTCTAGACTGATTGAATAATTGCCAATGGTCCAAAACAGAGTCGCGTTGGCAAGAAAGTAAATCAGAACATAGGGAATGCTGCTCTCGCCAAACAGTGCCATATTAACGGGCAGACCGACAAAAATGGCACTGGAACAGAAAAAAGCCGATCGAAATGTTCCCCGTCGCCGAGCGGGGAGGCTAATCGAATTTGAAATCAGATAGCCGATAACAAAAGCGATGGACATTGAAATGGTTGGGACGATAATCCCGGACAGCAGCGGGAGAAATTTTTCTTTGTCGAATGTGGCGAGTAAGTTCCAAATCATATAAGTTGGTACCGCTACATAATTTACTAGTATGGGTAAAATCCCGGCATTCGTTGGCGTGAAATATTTTTTTGCCGTCAAAAAGTAGCCGATTGAGACCATTAATACGATGCTAAATAATCCTTCCAAAGCGTGAAGAAATACCATAGAGTCCTCCAAAAACAAAATTTGCTGCAGCTGGTTTATACAAATAACTATTTTATTATGACAAAAAAACCAGGTCAGCTCAAATACGAAAATAATTACTCAGGTATAGGAAAATACTATAGCTGAAAACCGAAGTATCAGACGCCAAGCAGGCTGGCCATGAAATTTTTGGCAACCAAGGACAAATAGCGGTCTTTATAACAGATCACTGCTTTACGGATCATGAGCGCAGGGTCGGCGATTTTACAGTAGGTTAGCTGTTGGTGGGGCGCAAGGCTGACCACCGATTGCGGAACGATGGCGATACCAATTCCGGCGGCGGCCCATGCCAACAGTGTCCGCGTGTCATCGCCGCGGCAGATAATGTGTGGCTCAAATCCGTACCTTCGGCAGGATTCGGCAATGATTGCTTCATTGCTGCGGTGGATGAGCAGGGGTTTGCCGCTCAAATCAACGACGCTCAAACTGTCATCATGCCCAAGCTGATCTCCTTCGGCCGTTTGCGCGGTTAACAAAGGCTCAGGCGGCAGATCGACAGCCTGAAAAAGATCGGGGTCGAATACGGTGCGAGTAATGCCAATTTCGATAATGCCGTGTTGCAACAGTCGCAGAATTCGAGAAGTGCTACCCTCCCAAAACTGAAACGTAACCTCAGGATAACGTTGATGAAAATATCGGATTCGTTCCGGCAGGAACCCGGCGCCGGCAGAGGCTACAGCACCGATATTCAACGTTCCTTTGGCGCCGGAACTCATGTCCTGCAATTCCGCCGTCGTGGCGTTCAAAAATTCCAGCAACTTCGTCGCCCGCTCCTGCAGGAGGCGACCGGCGTCAGTCAGGCGCAAATGTCGCGAACCACGCTCAACCAAGGTAACACCTAACTCTTGTTCCAACAGCTTCAGTTGCTGACTTAATGGCGGTTGGGCTATGTTCAGACGTTTGGCTGCTTTGGAAATTTGGCCTTCCTCGGCGATGGCCTGAAAATATCTCAGCTGACGAATATCCAAGATACAATTCCTCCATCTTCATATATTATTTAAATATAGAATCTGAATGAAACAAGTATTTGAAGTATGAATGATCCTTGGCTAAAATGATACTTGAGAACCGGTTTTCTGGCAATAGCCAATAATTGAGGAAGGGTGAGTCTCGTATGTTGCTGGATCAACTTCAAGGACCGGAAAAGAAGAGAGTGTTTATGAACTTGGCATATCAAGTGGCGACCGCCGATGGCAGTTTGGGTTTGCCGGAAATCACCATGTTGAATTTATTCGAAGAGGAAACCGGACTAAAAGATTGGCAGTATCCTAAAGAAAGTCTGACTGAATCGCAAATAGGCGCGTCATTTCCGGATGAGCTGTCCCGAAAAATAATTTTTTCCAACTTACTGGCGTTAACGGCTTCCGAAGAATATGAAAATCCGAGCCAAATCAAACTGCTGGACCAGCTACGGGATCGTTTATCGATCAGTCGCGATGAAGCGAAAGGTTGCCACGATTGGTTGAAAATGATCAAAGGTTCCTACTTGCCACATTATTACATTGATTGACAGCATCTTTCAGAAAAGGGCTGCGTGGAAGCGAAAGCTTCCGCGCAGCCCTTTTTAATTAGAGGTTTCAATACACTTTCATGTCAACGGGATGACATACTCGTTGATAAATGATGATATTTTTTGTTGTCCTGCTCGATCGTGATGAAAGGGGTAGCGCAAGCAACTCGAGGGTCTGTGCCTGGAAGCGAGGCGGTTTCGTGTAGATCAGCTGGGGGTATTCATAAATGTTTATTTTTGGTATTATAGAATTGAAAATAGCTCTTTAAACAGTGTTGTTATTGCTGTTTGTATTTTTACCAATATGTTTTCGAGGAGTCTGGCGGGATCGTCCCAATATAAACGTTAACATGTTCACCGGGCAACCTAAGCGATGTTAAGAATAATCACAGCCGGATAAACGGGGAGGTTTAGCATGAACAATAGGCAAAGCATGGCAAGTAAATCGACGACCGTATTTGCAGCAGCAGTTTTACTGTTTGTCGTCCTGTTCTTTCCGACAAAGTTGTTTGCTTTACCGCTGTCCACTACTCCTGAGCTTGATGATGTCCGGTATATCGCAAAGATTGATGGCCGGAATTTTTTTATCTACTCGGCGGGGCGTTGGCAAAAAAAATTCCTAAAAGGGGTCAACATTGGAGTAGGCAAGCCGGGAGCTTTTCCGGGCGAATACGCCATTACCAAGGCTGAATATTTACGCTGGTTTCAAAATATCAGCGATATGAATGCCGAAGTGATTCGTGTCTATACTATTCAGAAACCCGAATTTTATGATGCCTTGCATGAGTTTAACCGAACCGCAAAGAAGCCGTTGTATTTGCTGCATGGCGTTTATATGCGCGAAGAACTAATCAGAATATTGGAAGACGTGCATTCCAATCATTCACAGATTAAACAGGAATTTATCGCCGATGCGCAAGAACTGGTGGATGTTTTGCATGGGAATGCCAAACTGCCTGAACAACCAGGGCGGGCCAGCGGGGAATACAAAAGTGATGTTTCGGAATATGTCATCGGCTGGATTTTAGGGATTGAATGGGATCCCATGTTTGTGATCAGAACGAACAAACGAAACTCTGCCCAAAACAACTATAGCGGAAAGTTCCTATATACGGAAAAGGCCTCTCCTTTTGAGGCGTTTTTATGTGAAGTCGGCGATAAGGTGCTGACGTATGAAATTGATAAATATAAAATGTTTCGCCCGCTAAGCTACACCAATTGGTTGACGACAGATATCCTCAAACATCCCAATGAACCTTTCGCCAACGAAGATAAGGTCGAAGTCAATGTCGAACATATCAAAGGCCGTAGTTCCTTTAAACCGGGCATTTTTGCTTCCTATCATGTGTATCCGTACTATCCGGATTTTTTCAATTATCAGCACAGTTATAGCGAGTTTAAGGACCAATCAGGCAGAGTCAATACTTATCGGGCTTATCTGCGCGATTTATTTAAGCATCATACAATGCCGGTCCTGGTGGCGGAACTGGGGATTCCGGCTGCTCGCGGTATGGCGCATGTGAATGTTCATTCCGGTTATAATCAAGGCCGACATGACGAAACAGAGCAGGGCCTGATCCTCTCATCCCTGCTACGGGACATTTATGCAGAGGGTTATTGCGGCGCGTTGGTATTTAGCTGGCAGGACGAATGGTTTAAACGAGTGTGGAATACCATGAATTTCGATTTGCCTGGACAACGGCCATTTTGGAGCAATCCGCAAGCGAACGAGCAGCAATTTGGCATTTTGGCATTTGATCCCGGCAAAGACAAAACCGCTTGTGAGGTGGATGGCGACATCACCGAGTGGCAAGATGTTTCAGCGGTACATGCCAGTGATAAGGCAACGCTGTATGCAAAGTCGGATGAAAAATACCTGTATCTGATGGCCAAAACCAAGGATTTTGATTTTGCCAACGACTCCTTATATATTGCGATTGACTCGCTTCCTGATCAGGGAAACTCGCGTGATGTTACCCGACGATTGCAATTTGCCCGACCTGCAGAATTTTTGTTGCAGATCAATGGCGAAAAGAATTCTAAAATATTAGTGGATGCTTATTACGATGCGTTTTATTTTCTTTATGGAGTAAAAGAAAAGGTCGTGGATAAAAAATCGTCATATCATAAAAAAAACCAGGGACGGTTTAATCCAATGAACCTATGCATTTCCATGGAACTCTATTTGCCTCAGGACAGAAAATATGTTCCGTTTCGCAGTTATGAAACAGGCCTGTTACAATATGGTGATTCCAATCCGGATCACCCTGAATTTAATTCTTTGGCTGATTTTTATTTTAAGCAAGGCAATCTGGAAATCAGAATCCCCTGGCAATTGTTGAATATCATGGACCCTTCCACCAAGACGGCAATGGCGGACTTTTACAGCGGTAAAGGACGCAAGGTGGAATCCAACGTTCCGAAGGAAGAGACTTTCCAGAATTATGATCGGGGAAATGTCATTAAGGCACAAACAATTGATGGGTTGCACCTCGGCGTAACGATTGTCAAGAACGGAGAGAAAAACGATTCAGCTGTCGGCATGGGCTACTATTCCTGGAAACCATGGATATTGCCTACCTACCACGAGCGATTAAAAAAATCATATCCAATTTTGCAAAAAACGTTTCAGGAACTTGATAAGCAAGAAACTGTTAAGGAGAACGCAAGATGACAAATACACTGCGCATCTTTGTGCTTCTGTGCGCCTTTTTAGGGCTGGTGCCATCCATAGTATGGGCTGAACAAACGCCGGTGAAAATTTCTGCTTCCTATAACAATGATAGCGACGGAGTGTCTTACATCAGTTATAGCATTGCAACGGAGAAAAAAAATAAACCATGGAATTTTTCCTACGCCAACACCAACATCCGTCAACGCGATTTTTCGGCAAGTTTGACGGAACGAAGGTTTCTAGCTCGCTGGCAGCGGCGGATCAATGAAGAAAATTCCTTTTCGGCCTGGCTGGGATATGTGGATAGCAATGTTTGGGAGTTCGTTCCCTTTGGCGTTCAATACCAGGGCGTAGTCAATGCCATTGATCAAATGAAGTTGAGTTATGCCCACGATTCGGTCACTACCGTCGCCGCCTATCAAAATCATATCTTAAGCGATCAAATAGCCTGGAGTTATCGCAAGGAACTTGACCGGCGTTTGATGTTTGATGCCACGCTAAAATATGCACAATTCAGTGACAACAATTATCGCAAGACCTTTGGACTCAGTTTGGTCAAGGATATTAGCACGCACTTCCGGTTGGGCCTGGCCTATCTCTATGACACGTCGGATTATGATAAACGATCGGTTTACTATTTGCCCAAGGGAGAATCTTCCCTGTCCCTTGTGCCGGAATACGCTGTACCGATTGGCGAGGGAAGTCTGGCTATCAGACTAAGCCAATCACTAATTGCGCGGAACAAAGATGGCCACATCAGTCGAACCACCTTTGGCATCCGCTATCAACTGAACAGTTTGGCTATCGATGTGCAGTGCTATACTGACGGCAGTTATTCCTCGCAAGACTATTCCGTCTCTTGGAACACCAGATGGTGAGCATGTGTAACTCTGCCCTTTCAGCACAAAACGTTGTCTAGCTTATGTTGAAAATGAAGTTAAAATACACACTCTCGGTGTTGCTTTCCGCTATTCATTTGTTTCAGTTTGCCGCTGTTTTCGCAACGGCGTCTTCGCCTTGGCGGGATCCGCCGACTGTTGAATTTTCCGGATATCACTGGCAGGTGAAGGAAGGGTATGGGGCACCTGGTCAAAATCGCTGGTCGCAAGAGAATGTCAGGGTCGACGCGGAAGGGCGGTTGCATCTCCGGCTCAATTACAAGGCGAACGGATGGTATTGCGCCGAAATTCGTAGCGTGGAATGGTTCGGTTATGGATCGTTTCTTTTTCACTTGATCGCGAATCCTGCCCAGTTGGATCCACAGGTTGTCCTGGGGATGTTTCTTTATAATGAACTGAGCCAGAATGAAATCGATGTGGAAATTTCCCGATGGGGAAAAGATGCCGGGACCAATTTGCATTACAGTCTTCATAATTGTATCGGTACTGTAATGGCCGAAGATTTTTTATTGAACCTTTCGGAAGGAGATTTCAGCACCCACCGCATCGACTGGTTGGCAGACCGGATTGTCTATTCGAGTCAATACGGCCATCGCCAAGATACGCGGGGGCTAATCTTCCAAAAGATTGTTGCCGCTTCGGAATCTGAAGATACATTCCTGCCCAATGGAAAAATGCGGGTTCATTTGAATTTGTGGCTGTTTCGCGGCAACGCTCCCGATCCGGATGAGGATGTGGAAGTGATTTTTCGCCGGTTCATTTATCTGTCTACGGGTGCGTAATAAGGCATCTTTCTACACAAAAGCGGTTCCTTTGTCCGAAACTCCGTTTCATACAAAGGAACCGCTTAATTTTTCGGCCAGATTATGCATTGTTTATAATTATTGGCTGGAAGATACAGGCGCTTGTTGTTGAAAGCCCTGACGAGTCATTTTTCCCCAGGTGGCCGTTTGTCGCAGGGAACTGAAATAGCCGGCAACCCGCCAAAAACTGATCAACTGGCGTGGCCCAAAGTTTTCCAAAAACGCATAAACGATCATGGTTAGGATATAAGGGCCGGGAAACGCATCGTTTTCTTTTTCGGCGATGGTTAAGGCGAACATGGAAACCAATATTCCGAGCAAGATCGACGTCACGAATAACAATAACAAAATTTCCAAATTCAGCAATCCCAAAATCCAGGCCAGCAAAACCATCAGATAACCCTGCATCTCAATAAAGGGACCGGACAGCTCGAAAATAAAGAAGTAAGGCATAGCCAGCATGCCGATCCGGCCATAACGGGGATTAAACTGCATGATCCGATGGAAATACAAAATATCAATCAGGCCTCTTTGCCAACGATCGCGCTGACGATGCAAGACACTCCAACTTTCCGGCACTTCTGTCCAACAGGTGGCGTTGAATGCGTATAGAACGCTGAATGACAGTTTGTTTTCCAACATATGACGATTTAAACGCACCACCAGCTCCATGTCTTCACCGACAGTGTCCTTTTTAAACCGTTCACTGCTGGTCAGATAGCCGCCGATTTCCACTACGCGGTCTTTGCCGAACAAACCGAAAGCCCCTGAAATAATGAGTAGTGATCGTAGTTGCGACCAACCGAGACGACCGGCCATGAAGGCCCGGATATATTCGATCGTCTGGAAACGGGCGATGTGGCTTCGGGGAATATTGATCTTCGTCAGGGCCCCTTTAGCGACGGTACAGCCGTTTACCGGAAAAATATTACCACCCAGTGCAACCGGTTCATGGGGAGCATCCAGGATCATCGAAGCCATTTTGATCAACGAATCTTTTTCCAGCAGGGAGTCGGAATCAATGCCACAGATAAATTCCTTGCGAGAGATGTTGATCCCGACATTCAGGGCGTCGGCCTTGCCGCCGCCGGCCTTGTCAACCACGATCAGTTTGGGATAGCTGGGATTGGCGTATATTCCACGGACTGGCTTGGTTTTAAGGCGGGCAGGAACAATTCGGTCAACTTTTTCCAACCGGTAATAATCAATGAGTTTATGCAGGGTTTGATCGGTTGATCCGTCATTTACGATGATCACTTCATAATTGGGATAATGCAGACTCAGCAAGGAGTTGGCGCTTTCCAAAATGGAGGCCTCTTCCTGATAGGCTGGAGCGATGATGGATATCGATGGCAGAATACGCGGCCGGAACAAAAAGGCAGTTTTTTTCAGCCGCCAGTTTCGAGCCTGCTTGTTTAACGCTACGAGCGAAAGCGCCAGTAAAATGAGGTAACTGGAATTGATGGCCAGCGAATACCCGGCGATGAAATAATTGAAATCCAGAACATATCGGGTTAAGTGTTGGAACAAACTCCATTCCGGTAAATAATGCCAGTAACGAACCGTATAATAAAGCGGGACGATCCCCAGCACAATCGGCAATAAGAGGCGAAGACGCAGAAGTTTCCCTTTTTCCGTCGAGTGATCGCGAACGGAAGGAGGAAGTTCTAAGGGAGTTTCGTTCAGTTTTGCCAATATTCGCGGTGGCAGGTATAAACGCAGCTCGGTCCGCAGCTCCGGCAATTCCGTCAGTAACGGTAGCAACAGTTCGAGGATGATGTTTTCCGCCTCGATTGTGCGGTTTTTGTTTAAGAAGCCAATAATTCCGTTGGTTTTCCCCAGACGGATCATCTCGGTCAATATTGGACGCAATCGTTCGTTCTTGCCGACAATCAGCTGCATCAGCAAATAGTCGATGCGATTGGACAAAATTTTGGCTAACGCATTACGCAACTCGTTTGTTTTTGCCCGGGAAAAAACTTCAATGATCCAATTCAAATGCTGCGGCTGTTTTTGCAGTATTTGCGAGACGACAACCACAGCTGTATCACTGCTGCGTGGATCGGCCAGCAACGGTAGTAGCGTTTCTATCGTTTGTCGGCTTGGAATTTTTGCCAACGCTTCAATCACGATATTGCGCAGGACCGGGTCGGGGTGAAAGAGGAATTCAGACTTGTTCAATTCATGGTAATAATACAGCCCAATCGTCCGGGTGGCGCGGTAGGCCAGATCACGGAGCGGGCTCTTGGTTTGCTGCAATAAATAGCTTTTGAGTTGTTCGGAAGGGTAAATGCTGGCGAAATCAATGAGTAAACTGTGAATCTCCGTTTCGGTTCGCGGAATCAGATTCGGCAATTCATCATGCAATTCTTTGCCGAAAGATGCCAGCATCATATTAACCCGGGTTCGATACCATTGCGGTGCGCCTGTCAAAGTCTCCACCATCAGGGGAATGGCCCGGCTGTTCCCAAGCGAGGTCAGAGTCGAACAAAGTTGCAGCTTGACCGCCAGTATGGGTTCAGCTTGCAGAGCCTGTTCCAAAGCCCGATTGGTCATCTCGCCAGGCAAAGCAACCAAGTGAACGGCGGCATCCATGCGTTTGCGGGCAGTTTTCGAGGTTAAGCGCTTTTGATAATACACATCCAAACCGGCGTTACGAACGAGTTCCAATAAACGCCAACGACTATCCTGTTGCAGTTTGTGGGTTTGACCGAAGTCAATCAATAGTTGAAATGCCCGCTTCGGCGACTTTTTCACCAGCTGCTGCAACTGGTCGGAATTGGACAAGGGAGCGGCCAAGTCGGCGAGCAACAGTCGCGTCAACTCCAACCGATAGTGCCGGCGTTTGCTCAAACGATATTTATAATAGAAAAGCAGGCCAATGCAATAGAGAATCAGGAGTATCAATGCTGCAACGATACCGAGCAAAACTTCCAACGATATTTCCATGACCCGTCTCCTGTTTCGTTGATTTAATTATTGAAGGTTTACGGAGCGTTGGCGAAATAGTAGTTGAACCAACTCGATCAATTCCGTCATGATGTATGGTTTTTGCAAATAGTGGCCAATGTCCAGGGCGAATGCCCGGCGGATCGCTTCCTCGTTTTTTTGAAACGAAACCAGAATGAACGGGATATCCCGCAGCCCGGAATCCATGCGCAGACGTTGACGCAACAAGAACCCATCGGTTTTGGGAAGAATTACTTCGGAAATGATCAACTCCGGCAATTCCCGGTCAATAATTTCGTATGCCTCGTCGCCATCCCTGGCAATAAAAACCGTATATTGCGCGTCCCGGAGTAATGTACCCAGGACTTCCAGGTGAATTTCGTCCGTATCGACAATTACGATTTTCCCCAGCACGGGAGTGGGCATTTCGGTGTTGGCCTGCAAAACTTGATTGCCGCCCTGTTGGCGCGCCCAAAGCAGCCGCGATTTCCCAGTGGATGTAACGGCGGCTGCAAAGGTCTTGCAGTCCGGAAAGTCATTGCCAAAGAAATCACGCAGTGAAATTACGGCGATGGATACGGTAATTCGCTCAATCAGCCGTTCCGTTTGTTCAATCCGGTACCGTATTTTTTCCGCCAGCGGCAGGGCCTGCGAGATTTCGGTTTTGGGCACGTAGCAGGCGAATATGGGACCATCCAGTTTAAATAGGACATGGTTGTCATCAATGCTTTCCTCGATCAGTAAGGAAAGCGTCTGCAACATCTGGTCACCCACGACGTTGCCGTAATTCAGATTAATTTTCGCCATGTTGTCGACGCCGATGAATAGCAGGGTTCCGGATTGATTCGATTCTGTGAAATCTTGGCAGGCGTCGGCAAGATATTGAAAAAATACCTGTTCATTTCGGAGGTTGGTCACGGAGCAGCGCATTAATTTTTCGGCGGCCAGTTGCAATTGTTCGGTCAAATGGGCTGTCTGCGCCTGTAACGCCAGATTATCTTCGGAAAGGATGGCCGCTTTTTTTTCCAGGTCCAGCACCATGGTTTTAAAAACGTAGGGTGGTTCGATCGAATATTCGGCAGACAGTTTTTTGATCAACGGCTCCAATAGAAATAGCGGCGTAAAGCCCAATCGGTCATAAAGCAGTTGGAGACACAAATCCCATAATTCGTGGCCGCTACAGTTAAAATCGGCTAGTTCGCCAGATTCCGGACTCAGGGTCACGTTGCCGGTCGCCAAAATCTTCGCCACCAATTCCCGGGAATAATTGACATAGAGACGCTTCAACAGTTGGTTTACCAACTGGGTATAACCGTCGAGCGAGGACAGGGAGCGGCGAATAGGGTTTAAAAATGATCCGCATTCCAATTCGCGCAGAATGCCAATGTGCTCGGCAATGCCCTGCCGGATCACCGAACCATGCTGTGGTGCGATGCAGGCAATGTCAAATTGGGCGAAATTCTCCATGACCGGCCGCAAAATGGTATTGGAAGGCATATAGTGCTCATGAAAACTCCGCATGGCTTCCTGATAGTTTCGCCCCGGCCATTCATCCGCGAACAGGGGACAGTTGTCAGCAAAGGCCCCGAACAGGTCGCTGGAAAACAAAACTCGGGAATACGGATCGTAGGACGCAATGGCGCCGGGGAAATGCAGGTAGGGCGTGGGCACAAACATAATCTTCCGGTTATTGCCGAAAGACAGTTCCCAGTTGTGTTCATTCACAAGATAGAAAGAAGAGGTGACGCCATAGTACTTGATGAGATGGGCTGAGCGCCAATGTGTGGCGAGTTGCCCGACGAAACCGGCCTGTTCAAACAAAGGCGTTGCGGCACAAAAATCAGGATCTTGATGTTGCAAGACGATATATTTGATTTGGGAAAGAGAAACCAAGCTCTGAACATTTTTCAGAACCTCTGGAAAATCCAGCGGCGATCCGGGGTCGATCAGTACCGCTTCCTTCCCTTCGACCAGAAGATAGGGATTGCAATTTAATGGCGCGGCTTGATGGGCAGCGCCCACCCAAAATACGCCCGGGGCAATTTCCCGAGGTGATGTGGGAGAAATGACCGGCATAACGCTCCTCCTTGTTTTTATCAATCATCACAGTATTGTTTATTTTAATAGTATTATTTTCTTCGTCCTACTTAAAATCCTTCTAATTTATATATCGATAACGAATGAGTGCCGCAATACATAGCAAATTGAGAAAATTGTGTAAAATAAAATTTACATTGAGGGGTTGACAAACCTCGATTGAGTTGGGATAATGTATACAATCTTACAACGATCGGTATTTTTAATGAAAATTTTCGTTGAATTGTAAATGCCGGTGAATGTTTCAGAGACAAGATGGAAATTTTATATTGCAATAAGTCATGATTGGGACTGACCCTGCGGATGTTACGTAACAGAGAGCCGGTGGCAGCTGTGAACCGGTACGAAACAGCAGGCGAACTCACCCAGGAGCTCCCGAGTCGAAACTTGTGCCGCGCCACGGTTAGACTCCGGCGGCGCCGGCCGTTATCCGGAAGTCGGAATTTCCGTCGCAAAGAGTTTTAAGTAGGGTGGTACCGCGTTGATTCGCCCCTATCGGCATAATTTTTTATGTCGATGGGGGTTTTGCATACCCGGCCGCGAATCAACCGTTATTGATATAGAAAGCATATCCGCTCAAAAATTATATTATTTAAGGTGGGGGAAAAAATGAAGGGATATTGGGGAAAAGTATCAGTGCTTGCGTTGGCAGTCTCGTTTGCTTTGGGAGCTGCCGGTTGCGGCGGCAACTCAGCTCCAACCAGCGGTTCGCCGTCAGCCGGCAACAGCGCAAAAATCGGTGTGATCGCCTATCTTAGCGGCGGCGGCGCTGCCTATGGCGAAGCGATTCGCCAGGGTCTGGAGTTGGCCCGCGATGAGATCAACACCCAAGGAAAGGTGAAAATCGAACTGATGTTTGAGGATTCCAAAGGGGAGAAGAATGAAGCGATCAACGCCGCCAACAAATTGATTCACAAGGATAACGTGGTCGCCATTATCGGACCGACGTTGAGCGGCGAGATGTTCGCGGCCGGTCCCATTGCCAATCAGTCAGGGGTACCGGTGATGGGAACCTCCACGACGGCGGAAGGCATCACGGATATCGGCGACTACATCTTCCGAAATGCGTTGCCGGAATCGCTGGCGATCCCCCATGCGGTCAAAAAAGCCAAAGAGAAATTCAACCTGAAGAAAGTCGCCATAATGTACTCCAACAACAATGATTGGGCGGTCTCCGGCTTTAAGACTTTTGAAAAAAGCTTGAAAGAGAACGGCATCGAGACATTGACGGTGGAAACTTTCGCCGACAAGGATACGGACTTTTCAGCCCAGCTTACCAAAATCGCCACACTGAAACCGGATGCCATCGTAGTTGCGTCCCTGTATCAGGAAGCGGCGTTGATCGCCAAGAAAGCGCGCGAACTAGGCATTAATGTTCCCATCGTCGGCAACAACGGATTCAATTCACCACAATTCATCAAATCAGCCGGCAAGGCAGCCGACGGCGCAATTATGGCCAGTCCATGGTTTCCGGGCAAAGAGGATGCAACGGTAAAAAAATTCGTTGCCGCTTTTAAAGAAAAATACAAAAAGGAACCGGATCAATTTGCAGCGCAAGCGTATGACGCTCTGAAGATCATGGCGACCGCTTTGGAAAAATCGGGATCGAATACCGATCGAAAAAAACTCCGGGACACATTGGCCGCGATTAAAGACTTCCCGGGAGTTACCGGCAAATTTGCCTTTGACGCCCAACGAAATCCGGCCATGGATGTAACCGTTTTGATTGTCAAGGACGGTCAGTTTACCGAATTAAAATAACATTGCCACAAAGGAAAAAGGGGAGGTGAGGAAAATGTTCTGGCAACAAGTGGTCAACGGAGTCACCCTAGGCAGCACCTATGCCTTGATCGCGTTGGGCTATACGCTGATTTTTGGGGTGTTGAACATCGTCAATATGGCGCACGGCGAAGTGTTCATGTTCGGCGCCTTTGCCGGTCTGGTGTTGGTAACGAAGTTTAACGTGAATATTTTCCTGGCCATGGCCGGGGCGATGGCCACCGGCGCGATTCTGGGCTTCTGCATGGAGAAGCTCGCCTTACGGCCGCTGCGCCGCCGCTCTTCCTACCATTTGGCGCCATTGATCAGCACGATTGGCGTGGCTATATTTTTGGAAAGCGCGGCGCTACGGATATTCGGGCCACAAGCCCGCGCCTTTCCGCCCCTCTTTGGCGGCGGTCTGATGGACTTCGGTATCTTCAAGATTTCCTTTGTTCAGATTATTATTCTGGTGATTTCGTTTGGCCTGATGCTGCTGCTCCGATTCTGGCTGGCTAACACCCGCTTGGGAAAATCCATCAGGACCACTGCTGAAAACATCGAAACAGCCGGCCTAATGGGCATTAACACCGGCAGAATCATTATTTTCACCGTTATGCTGGCTTCTGGACTGGGAGGAGTTGCCGGTGTTCTGGTCGGCTTGGCGTTCAATGCGGTGGAACCAACCATGGGAGTGACCATGGGATTCAAAGGGTTGGCGGTGCTGATTCTCGGCGGTCTCGGCAATATTACCGGCGCCATGGCGGGCGGACTGATTTTGGGCGTATCGGAGGTTTTCACGGTGGCGTATGGCGCCTCATCCTACCGCGATGCTGTCGCCTTCGGACTGATTATCTTTTTGCTATTTTTGCGACCTCAGGGGCTGTTCGGCAGCCAAAGCGCTCAAGGAGGGCGTTGATATGGAGTTTATGCTGAATCAATACTATCAGCAACTGGCGATGTTTATTATTGTCAACGCAATTCTCGGCATTAGTATTTATTTGACGCTGTCCACAGGGCAACTCTCACTGGGAAATGCCGGATTTATGAGTATCGGCGCCTACACGTCGGCCTTGTTGACTGTCAAGGCCGGGTTACCAATGTTTGTTTCGGTTCCGATCGGCGGATTGGCTGCTTGTTGTATCGCTGTTTTAATCGGGTTGCCGACAACCCGGCTGCAGGGCATCTATCTGGCCATTGCCACTCTGGGGTTTGGTGAGGTCGTTCGGGTGATAATCTTGAACCTGAAAATTACCAACGGCGCTTTGGGGTTGTCGGGTATTCCGTCGCTCGGCGTGAGCATTGGAAAAATTTTTGGTGGTCTGGGCTACGGCAACGGCTTATTCGGTTTGTCATTGCAGCAAATCGGCAATTTTTCCGTCATCTTTCTATTGTTAATGATTCTGATCCTATTGGTTTTATTTACCCTACGGTTGGGAAACTCGCGGATCGGTCGCGCCTTTTCGGCGATCAAGGCCGACGAGCATGCGGCGGAAGTGTCCGGGATCGATACCACGAAATACAAGTTACTGGCGTTTTGTCTGGGCGCGATGGTGGCTGGACTGGCCGGCGGTTTATCCGCTCACCTGACTTTCTATATCGGACCGAAGGATTTTGCGTATCATCGGGCTGTGGAAATCTTGTTGTTCGCAGTTCTGGGCGGCAGCAACGTAGTCTGGGGCCCGTTGCTCGGGGCTGTAATTCTGACGTCTCTCCCGGAAATGCTGCGTTCTGCGGCAGTTTACCGGGAAATGATCTATGGAACAATTTTAGTGGTCATGATGGCGTTTCGTCCTCAAGGGCTATTGGATTCCCATACTCTAAACAACTGGAAACAGCGACTTTTTCCCGGCGGAACCAGGGAATCGGCGGAGTTAACGGGAAGGAGCGGGGATGATGTTGTCGCTTGAAAACGTCAGTAAAAATTTTGGCGGCTTAGCCGCCTTATCGGAAGTCAGTTTTGAAGTTAAAGCCGGTGAAGTCGTTGGCGTCATCGGCCCCAATGGTGCCGGGAAAACAACGCTGTTTAACCTCATTACCGGCGTGTTCGCACCCAGTTCCGGTGATATTACTTTTCGGAATCGTCCGGTAGTGGGGTTGCGGCCGCATAAAGTTACGGAGTTGGGGATTTCCCGGACATTTCAAAACATTCGCCTGTTCGGACATATGACTGCTTTAGAAAATGTAATGGTTGGAGCTCACTGCCGGAACAAATCCGGCTTGTGGCAGGGGCTGTGGCGGACTCGAAGGCAACGTAGCGAAGAACAGGCGGTGCGGGAAAAATCCGCCGAGTTGCTGGCCTTGGTGGGAATCGCCGACGACAGGAATACGCCGGCTGCTTCGCTGCCTTACGGCAAACAGCGACGTCTGGAGATCGCCCGTGCATTGGCGGCGGATCCTGAACTGTTGTTACTGGACGAGCCGACGGCCGGCATGAACGAAACGGAGACCGAAGAACTGCGGCTGCTGATTCGTAAGATTCAAGACATGCGCAAGGCGGTTGTCCTGATCGAACATGATATGCATCTGGTAATGAATGTCTGCGAGCGGCTCGTGATTTTGAATTTTGGCCGTAAAATCGCTGAAGGAATGCCGCAGGAGATTCAGAGCAACCCGGAAGTCATTGAAGCCTATTTGGGCAAGGAGGACTAAACATGCTGGAACTGCGTCAGGTCGTTGCCGGTTACGGCAATATACGGGCTTTGAAATCCGTTGATATAAAAATTCCGGCTGGTTCGGTCGTATCGCTAATCGGCGCCAATGGCGCCGGCAAAACAACCACCATGAAGGCAATCATGGGACTGTTGCCACTGGAAGCCGGTGAAATTTCGTTTCAGGGAAAGTCATTAAATAAAGTACCGGTCCACGAAATCGTTAGGCAAGGGATTGCCCTGGTGCCCGAAGGTCGCAGCATCCTGGCGCGGATGACCGTTCTGGAGAACCTGGAAATGGGCGCTTACCAGCGTCGCGATAAACAGGAAGTTATACTGGATATTCAACATATATTTCAGCGTTTCCCAATCCTGGAGGAACGCCGGAACCAACTGGGAGGCACTCTGTCCGGCGGGCAGCAGCAAATGCTCGCGATCGGCCGGGCGTTGCTATCGCGCCCCAAACTATTGCTGTTGGATGAACCGTCCATGGGCTTGGCACCGTTGGTGGTAGCCGATATTTTTCAGGTAATTCGCGAGATTAGCCAAGGCGGTACTACGATTCTGCTGGTTGAGCAGAATGTCCGGCAGGCTTTGAAAATCGCCGATTATGCATATGTCATGGAAACCGGCAAGATCGTCTTGCATGGTCGCGCCGACATTATCCGTCACGATCCCCGGGTAATGGAAGCTTATCTCGGCGAACGGGCCGCGAGTTAAAATCATCCGAAATAGTCAAGATGATCGGAAAAATCCGGGTTCTTCCCGGATTTTTTTATGCTGCGCAAAAAACATATAGTTGACGAGTGCGGGAATTGGTATAATAATATACGGAACATTCCAATAAATCTGTTCATTGTGATCAGCCCAGCAAGCATCGCGGGGGGCGGGATTTCATGAAAGTTTGGCAGTTTACGTCTGAATCCGTCACGGAAGGGCATCCTGATAAAATCTGCGATCAAATATCCGACGGAATTCTGGATTCCATCCTGGCTACAGACCCTTACGGCCGAGTTGCGTGTGAAACGTCGGTCAGTAGGGGTCTTGTCTTTGTTAGCGGTCAGATTTCCACGGCAAGTTGCATCGATATTCCCCAAGTCGCCCGCGATATACTCCGGCGCATCGGCTATATCCATACCGAATATGGCATCAATGGCAATGGCTGCTCGGTTCTGACCGGCCTCGACGGGCAGTCGGTCGATATCGCCATCGGGGTAAACAATTCCACTGAATATCGAAATGGTTCGCCGGATCCATTGGATTCCCTCGGTGCCGGCGATCAAGGCATGATGTTTGGGTTTGCTTGCCAAGAAACCCCTGAATTAATGCCGTTGCCGATCACTTTGGCTCACAAATTGGCGAAGCGTCTGGCGGAAGTGCGCAAATCCGGCGAGTTGAGCTATCTGCGACCGGACGGAAAAACACAGGTCACCGTTGAATATTGCGCTAATCGGCCGATTCGCCTGGCAGCGGTCATTGTTGCCTGCCAGCACGACGAAGATGTCTCGCAGGACCAAATCCATCCGGATATTCTCGAGAACGTGATTCGGGCAGTGATACCAGCCGATTTGCTGGACAGTCAGACAAAGTACTATGTGAATCCAACCGGGCGATTTGTGATCGGCGGACCGCAGGGGGATACCGGACTTACCGGAAAAAAGATCATTGTCGACACCTATGGCGGATATTCACGGCACGGCGGCGGGTCTTTCTCCGGCAAGGACCCAACCAAAGTGGATCGTTCAGCGAGCTATGCCGCGCGCTATGTCGCCAAAAACATTGTCGCCGCAGGACTCGCCGACAAGTGCGAAATTCAGCTGTCTTACGCGATTGGCGTGGCTCATCCGATTTCAGTCATGCTTGATACCTTCGGCACGAATAAAATCAGCGAAAACAGGATCACAGATCTGGTCCGAGAAGTTTTCGATTTGCGACCAGCGGCGATTATCCGGCAGTTCGATTTGCGGCGGCCCATTTATTTGCCGGTTGCCTGTTACGGCCATTTTGGCCGGGATGACTTGGATCTGCCATGGGAAAAAACCGATATGGTTGATATTCTAAAATCCGAAGCATGAGGAAAAGGCGGGGATCGCAATGAAAGAGGCCTTGCTGTACGAAAAACTGGCTGAAGAAAAAGTAAAATGTGCTGTCTGCAACCATCGGTGCGTGATTGCCCCCGGACGGCGGGGAATCTGCGGAGTGCGGGAAAATCGTCAGGGAACGTTGTATGCTTTAAATTACGGCAAGTGCGTGGCGGCCCATGTCGACCCCATGGAGAAAAAGCCCCTGTATCATTTTTTGCCGCAAACCCGGATTTACTCCTTTGCCGCCGTTGGTTGCAATTTTCATTGCTTGTGGTGCCAGAACTGGGAGATTTCGCAAAGCCCCAAGCCGGACCGGCCGATTGAAGGAATCGAAATCACGCCGGCTGAACATGTGGAGCGGGCATTGGCGTATGCTTGCCCCTCAATCGCCTATACCTATTCCGAACCGACAATCTTCCTGGAGTATGCGTTGGAGACCATGAAATTGGCCCGGGGAAAGGGCCTGAAAAATGTCTGGGTCACTAATGGATACATGTCTCATGAAACGCTGGAGTGCATCATTCCCTATCTGGATGCTGCCAATGTAGATTTCAAGGGTCCCAATGATCATGTTTACGAAAAATACTGCGGAGCCACCGCCGAGCCGATCATGGAAAATCTGAAAGCGCTCCAGGCTGCCGGCGTTCATCAAGAAATCACCACCTTAATCGTACCAGGCGTGAATGATCAAGCAGGCCAATTGGAAGTGATTGCCCAGTTTATCGCCACCGAACTCGGTGCCGACGTTCCCTGGCACGTAACCCGGTTCTTCCCTGCGTGGAAAATGTTGGATGTGGAAATAACGCCGCTGGCGACTTTACAGTTGGCGAAAACGATCGGCAAACAGGCTGGATTGCGGTTCGTTCATGTTGGCAATGTTTGAGGAAGCAAAAAAATCATATGTTAATTTTCTGTAAACGGAGCAGGAAGATATTATCCATTCGCGAATTGGACTAAATAGGGAATCAATGGCATCAGCCGGCGCGTCCAGGAAGGGGGAACGGATTCGGACAAAAAACCGGCAACAAACGGGGGAAGAAGAAAAGAGGAGGATGGTTGTATGAAACGGTTTACAGCTCTGTTTCTGGTTCTTATCCTAAGCCTCAGCGCCAGCGTCGTTTTCGCCAAAGGCGCGCCAAAACCGGCGGAAATGCTTCCCAACTATAATTACACTTTGACGGGATCCTTTGAAGTGAAAGGTCGGCAGGGTATTGCGACCGACGGAGAATTTTATTATGTTAGCGGCAGCAAAGCCCTGTACAAGTATGACAAAACCGGCAAACTGATTCTGGCTAATGAGAATCCGTTTGAAGGGTATGCGATTCCATCCAATCACATCGGTGATATCGATGTGTTTAACGGCGAAATTTTTGTAAGCGCCGAGAATTTCATGGATGGCGTAGGCAAAGACATTCAGATTGCCATTCACGATGCCGCTACGTTGAAACTGAAGAGAACTTTCCGGTTTGAGCCGTCCAGCGGCCAGGAAGAAGTGTCCGGGATTACTGTGGACCGTGATAAACGGACTGTCTGGATGTGTTCCTGGGTTGGCGAGGAAAGCGGCAGGTATCTCTATGAATACAGTCTGGATTCGGGCGCATATTTGCGTAAGATCCATCTGCAGCCTGTTCCTCAGTGGGTACAGGGAGTTTTCTATTATAAAGGGGCCTTATATCTGACCGCCGACGACGGAACTGCCGATCTGGATGAACCGGACCATCTGTACCGGGTGAACGTGACCGACAAATCCTATGCCAGCGTGGTCCTGGAAAAATCTTTTACCCAAGTCAAGAAGCAAGGCGAGATTGAAGGTTTGACCGTAGATCCGACCACTAACGAACTGCTGGTGCTGTTCAACCGTGGCGCCCGCATTGTCCTTGGTATGGGCAAAGGACTTTATCCCGGCTATACCCGGGAAATTTCCGAAGTATATCGCTATAAAATGACTCCTTACCAAAAATAATCTTCATATTCACAGTATATCCACGGAAAGGTCGACAGTTGCCGCTGCCGGCCTTTTATTTTACGAAATCCATGTTTGACCGAGAGCAGGAAAAATTCGACCGGAGGCCGAAAATACAAAAGATTGGCGTTGACTGAGAGAGTACGCCCAAATACTGGCGTTTGGGAAAGTAGTGGAAACGTGCTGAAAATTGCGGAAGTGTGTATCAATATCCAGGTCAGCGCTTTGCGTCGGCCTTTTTCGTATGCCATCCCGGCGGAATTTTCTTTTTTAAAATTCGGCTGGCGGGTAATCGTACCGTTTGGCGCCAATGCCGTCGAAGGATTCGTCCTGGACGTTCGGGACGCTTCACCGGGGGAAGATCCGTCCCTGTTGAAGCCGATACAAGATGTACCGGACGCCGATGCCTGGTTTGACGAGGAGATGCTGTCTACCGCCCAATGGCTTAGCGACTATTATGTCTGCTCCCTGGCCGAAGCGCTGCGATTGTTTATTCCCGGAAAATCCGGCATCCGTTCGGAACCTTATTATGAGGTCCAGGTCGGACAGGATTCGGTTATAGGGTCTGGGGAAATTTACGAATATGTTCGTCAAAAAGGGCCTGTGGGATATAATCGGTTGCGCGCCGAATTTGGCGCCGAGTGCCGGGCGGAACTGGCGGATCTGGTCCGCCGAGGCGCGTTGCTTTCCCGCCGGCAGGCCCGGCCGCGCACCGGGGAGAAGTGGGAACGACGAGTTTGTCTGGCGAAGGATCTTGCTGCGGTTCGCACCGCTTTGCAGAAGTGGCGCGGTAAGCCGGCCCAAAAGCGGTTGTTGGAACGATTGCTCGATGCGGATAGCTTGCCGATATCAGGGAAGCCGAACGGTGTGACCTGGGATGGGGCAGCAAAAGCGTTGGCGGCCGAGGGCTGGATTCGTGAAGAAAAAATTCGGGTTCAGCGCGACAGTTATTGCGATATCAGCGGAAACTGCCCGCCGGTTCGGGCTACAGCCGCACAACAAAATGCCTTGCAAGAAATTTTTCCGTCGATTCGGAACCGGCTGGCCAAGACTTTTTTGTTGCATGGAGTCACTGGCAGCGGCAAGACCGAGGTATATCTGCAGGCGGCGGCGCAGGCGTTGGCATTGCAGCAACAAGTGTTGGTATTGATTCCGGAAATCGCCCAGACCGGTCAAGTATTGCAACGGTTCAAAGCAAGATTCGGTTCAGCTGTCGCTGTCATTCACAGTCGCTTGTCTGTGGCGGAGCGCCGGGATGTTTGGGACGGCTTTCGCAGCGGCGAGGTCCGGATCGTCATTGGCACCCGCTCGGCCTTGTTTTTGCCGGGCGCCGGGCTGGGGTTGATTATTATCGATGAAGAGCACGAATTCACTTATAAACAGGAGGAATCGCCGCGTTATCATGTTCGGGATACCGCCCTTCACCGGGCGGCGACCTTGAATGCCACCGTACTGTTGGGCAGCGCCACGCCGGCCATTGAATCCTATCATTGCACCATGACTGGACGATACGAATTGCTGGAGCTCCCGGAGCGGGTCGACGGTTGCAGTTTGCCGACAGTGGCGGTCGTGGACATGCGGGAAGAGTTAAAAGCCGGTCGTCGAAGCGTTCTCTCCGAACCACTGGTCCAGTTGCTGCGGGAAACCAAAGATAAGGGAGAACAATCCATTCTATTGCTCAACCGACGCGGCCATTCCACCTTCGTGATGTGTCGGGAGTGCGGTCACGTAATGCGGTGCACCCATTGCAGCGTACCTTTGGTATATCATATGCAGGGTGGTCAACTACGCTGCCATTATTGCGATTCCGTTCATCCCGTCCCGACAGTTTGTCCTGTTTGCCACAGCAAATATATCCGTTACTTTGGTGCTGGAACCCAACGTCTGGAAGAGGAGTTGTCCACGTTGCTGCCTGGCGTTCGCCTGACCCGGATGGACCAGGACACCACTCGCGGCAAAATGGGCCATGACCGCCTGCTGGACAACTTTCGCGCCGGTCGGTCGGATATTCTGCTGGGAACGCAGATGGTCGCCAAAGGCCATGATATCGCCAACGTGACGGCAGTCGGCATCCTGGCCGCTGATTCCGCATTAAATTTGCCGGATTTTCGGGCATCGGAACGATCCTTCGCCCTGGTGATGCAGGCCGCCGGTCGAGCCGGCCGTGGCAGCAAACACGGCCGGGTTGTTGTCCAGACCTATCATCCGGAGCACTATGCATTGCAGGCCGGAATCGCGCAGGATTACGCTTCATTTTACAACCGGGAAATTTTGTTTCGAAAACAACTGAACTATCCGCCGTATGTCCAGTTTATCAAGCTGACCACCACTGGCCGTGACGAGTCCCGGACCATACAAATGGCGGAGGAAATGGCTGTTCATTTGCAATCCCGCTTCGCCCGCCTGTCCGAGCCGGTCGAAATTATCGGACCGTTTGCGGCAGCCGTTTCCAAAATTGGTGACCAGTTTCGCGTCCATATTTTG
Organism: Veillonellaceae bacterium; assembly: GCA_012798135.1. The sequence goes on from JAAZNU010000039.1 coordinate 23,234, forward strand.
TTGCGCGGCGCCAACTTAGCCGCAGCCAAAACAATATTGGTGGAGTCCGGCATTGCCGTTGCACGCGATGTGACCATTGATGTGGACCCGCTGGGGATGTTGTAGATTTTTGGTTCGTGGTGTTTTCCCGTTGCGTGTGGTAAAATTTAATTTGAATCAACTTTTGCTATATGGGAGGCTGGCCATGTCGGTTCTTGATATACGCCGCGCCGGGGATCCGGTACTGAAAGAAAAAGCGAAGCCGGTCGATAAAATAACCAAGACTGTACGCTTATTGCTCGACAATATGGCACAGACGATGCTAAACGCGGATGGGGTGGGATTGGCCGCACCACAGGTCGGCGTTTCGCTGCGGGTGATCGTGGTTGATGTCGGCGAAGGGCTTATTGAATTGATCAATCCAGTTATTGTCGATTCTGAGGGGTGCGAAACCGGAACGGAGGGGTGCCTCAGCGTTCCAGGCATGTATGGTGAAGTGGAGCGTTACACCACTGTTTCCGTTCAAGGACTGGATCGCCACGGAAACCTGAATTCCGTGCAAGGTTCCGGACTTTTGGCCAGGGCTTTGCAGCATGAAATCGACCATTTGGATGGCGTTTTGTTTGTCGAGCGCGCTAAGTCCGTATTTCGGGAGCGAAAGGAATGACCGCCGGTCGGGTTGTATTTATGGGAACGCCGGATTTCGCGGTCCCATGCCTGCAGGCCATTGTTGCCGCAGGCTATGAGGTCTGCGGTGTTGTCAGTCAGCCGGACCGCCCAAAAGGACGAGGCCGCAAGCTGGCGCCGTCGCCGGTTAAGGAAGCCGCGATGGCGTTAGGTTTGCCGGTAGTCACAGTTGAGCGGGTGAAAGAGCCCGCCTTTTTATCGCAACTTCGTGATTGGGCGCCGGATGTGGCAGTGGTGGTCGCCTTTGGTCAAATCCTGCCGGAATCGGTTTTACAGACTCCGAGGTTTGGCTGTATCAACGTTCATGCGTCTTTATTGCCGAAATACCGAGGCGCGGCGCCAATCCATCGCGTTCTGATCGAGGGGGAACCCCGCACGGGCGTTACGACGATGCAAATGGATCGCGGCATGGATACCGGCGATATTTTATTGATGGAAGCCGTCGAGATCACGCCGGACATGACGACGGGGCAGCTACACGATATTCTGAGCGAACTGGGATCACGATTGATTGTGCGCACTCTGGCGGCGGCCTTTGCCGGTACGCTACGGCCGATTCCGCAGGATTCCGGGCAGGCGAGTTATGCTCCCATGCTGGATCGGGCCCTGGAACGAATTGACTGGCAAAAATCGGCGCAACAGATCCATAATCTCGTACGCGGTCTGAACCCTTGGCCGGGGGCTTACTGTATCTGTGATGATTTGACATTGAAAATTTGGCGTACGATAGTGATTCCGTACCACGGGACATTAACGCCGGGACGAATTCATGCGGTTACGCCCACTGGGCTGGTGGTAGAGACCGGACAGGATCTGCTCGAACTGCAGGAAGTGCAGCCGGAATGCAAGCGACGCATGGGCGCACGCGACTGCGCCTGCGGCTACTGTCTGATACCCGGCGCTATTCTGCATTAGGAGAACGAAATGCATCTGGAAATTTCCGCGCGCCCCAAAAAAAGATTGTTTTTGGCGCTGATTCTGGTCAGCCTGCTCCTAGCCGTTCTATCCACGGTCGGGATATGGGCCGTCAGCGTGCCGGGATTGACTGATATCAGCCGCTATTTGCCGATTATCCTCGGTGTGTTGATCGGCGCCGTCGCCTTGATAGCGTTAGGCGGGATCGCCGGCATCGTTTTTGCGATTCTGGGCTTTCACACGCCGCGTTTCTTTCTTGGGCAGGCATGGTCTGTCATCAATCTGTTTTTTCCCATGGCCATCCGGATTGGTAAACTACTGGACATTGAAAAAGAAACGGTGGAGCGTTCCTTTATCGAAGTCAGCAATCATCTGGTCCGACAAAAACTGGTCAGGGTCAAGCCGGAGCGACTTCTCATTCTCAGTCCCCACTGCATTCAAAAAGACACCTGTCCCCACAAAATAACCCGCAATGTTTATAACTGCAAGCGCTGCGGACAATGTCCGGTCCACGATTTACTGACATTGACGGAAAAATATGGCGTAAATCTGGCGGTGGTCACCGGCGGCACCCTTGCACGCAACGTGTTGAAGAATCTCCGTCCGCAGGCGGTTTTAGCCATTGCTTGTGAACGCGACCTGACCAGCGGAATTCAGGATGTATTCCCGCTGCCGGTTATCGGGGTGTTGAACCAGCGCCCGTTTGGTCCCTGTTTCAATACCCGCATCGATATTCAGCAAGTTGACGCCATTCTGCGGGAAATGGTAGAACAGCGGGAAGTGAAAAACTCATGAGTCGCCTTGGACACTCATCACGCTCCTTGGCGTTGGAGGTTTTACAGGACGTCTTTCGGGATGGCGCATACGCCAATATTTCATTGTCCCGGCGCCTGAAAGAATCCCAATTATCGCCGCTGGACCGTCGTTTTTCCACGGAACTGGTTTATGGAACCATTAAAGCTTGCGGAACGCTGGACTGGATTTTGAGCCATTATATAAAAAAGCCGTTAAAACAGACAGATGATTTGGTGGTCAATATTTTACGTCTGGGCCTCTATCAGCTGTATTTTTTGGACCGAGTCCCGGATTCCGCCGCTGTCAACGAGTCGGTCAACCTGGCAAAGACCTTTGCCCATCCCGGCGCCAGCGGTTTTGTCAATGCCGTGTTGCGTTCGGCGTTGCGGGAACCGGAACGGGTGCGCTATCCCAGTCTGACCAAAGATCCGGTCCGCCACATCGCCTTGCGCGAATTTCATCCGGAATGGCTGGTCCGGCGCTGGCTGGCGGCATTGGGAACGGAGGAAACGTTGGCTTTATGCCGCTTCGATAACACGAGCCCGCCGCTTTCGTTACGCACCAACACCTTACGGACGACCCGGGAAGACTTGCTGCAAAAACTGACCGATTCCGGAACGACCGCCGAAGCTTCCGTCTGGGCTCCCGAAGGAATAGTCTGCAGTCGTCTGGGTGACGATCCTTTGCAGTTTTTACGGGAAGGTTTATGTCAGGCCCAGGATGAAAGTTCGATGCTGGTGGGGCATGTTGTGGCGCCCCTCCCAGGTGAATTCATTATTGACGCCTGCGCCGCTCCCGGCGGTAAAACCACACATCTGGCAGCCTTAATGCAAAACCGGGGACGCATTTTGGCGCTGGATATTCACCCTCACAAAATCGCTTTGATCCAAGAAAACCAGAAACGTCTGGGACTGAACATCATTGAGGCCAGGCAGGCCGACGCCACGGAATTGCATCTAGACTATTCCGGTCAGGCCGACCGGGTTTTGGTCGATGCGCCATGCTCGGGACTGGGGGTGCTGCGCCGGCGGCCGGATGCGCGCTGGCGAAAGGAAGCCTCCCTTGCCGAATTGCCTCCGTTACAGCTGAAGATTTTGGCCAGCGCCGCCCAATGCGTTAAGCGCGGTGGCGTTTTGGTGTATAGCACCTGCACGCTGGAAGAAGCCGAAAATTCGGCGGTGGTTCAGCGGTTTTTGGCAGAGAATCCTGACTTTATGCTGGATCATGCCGGCAGTTATCTGCCCCGGCCGCGACCGGAAGATTTGGTTACACTTTGGCCCCAGCGGGACGGAACGGACGGTTTTTTCATTGCCAGAATGACGCGTAGCGCGGAAGGTGTTGCATTATAATATGAGGATAAATCTGTATGGACTGTTCGCCGACGAAATCGCCCATGAGTTTTCCAAGCTGGGAATAGAAAAGTACCGTGCCGCCCAGGTCGCGGAATGGATTTACAAACGCGGCATTTACGATTTTTCGCAAATGACCAATTTGCCGAAAGAATTACGATCGCTCCTACAAGGAGGATTTGGTATCGACATCCCCGAAGAAGTGATCGCCCGCCATTCCGCGGATGGCAAAACAACCAAGGCTCTGCTGCGATTTGCGGACGGAGCCGCCGTGGAAACGGTTCTGATGCGCCAGCCGTATGGTAACAGCGTCTGTGTTTCTACGCAGGTTGGTTGTGCGATGGGCTGCAAATTTTGCGCATCCACCTTGTCCGGACTGCAACGCAACCTGAGCGGCGGCGAGATTCTGGCCCAGGTGCAACATTTTCAGCGGCTGCTGGGCGAGGATCAACGGGTCACTTCCGTGGTAATCATGGGGGGCGGCGAACCGTTGATGAATTTGGATGAGGTGCTTCGATTCATGAGGTTGTGTCATGAACCGTATGTTTTGGATATGGGGTATCGGTCGTTTACGGTGTCTACCTGCGGTGTAGTGCCGGGAATCCGAAAATTGCAGGAGCAGGGCCTGCCGGTGACGTTATCCATCTCGCTTCATGCGCCCAATGATGAAATACGTTCCCGGATCATGCCGATCAGCCGGAAGTATTCAGTTCCGGAATTAATGGCGGCCGCCCATGAATACGCCTTGACCACCAAACGTCGTGTCACTTTCGAGTATGCAATGATCCAGGGAGTGAACGACAGTCCGGAACAGGCGAAGGAATTGGCAAACTTATTACGCGGCAAATTGGCGGCGGTAAATTTGATCCCGCTGAATCCGGTTCCTGAAAGCGGCTTGCAGCGTTCCACCCCGGAACGAATTGAGCGGTTCGAAGATATGCTGAAAGTGCGAAGAATCACGGTGACGGTCCGCAAAGAAATGGGCGCGGACATCGATGCCGCCTGCGGACAATTGCGGCAACGGACTGAAAAAGGAGGGGTTCGATGAGCCCCGAAGGCTTGCTGGACCATCGCTACCAACTTTTGGAACGGATCGGCGGCGGTGGCATGGCGGAGGTATTTCTGGCGGAAGACACGCTGCTGACCCGCCGGGTCGCCGTCAAAATATTGCGTTCGCAGTACACCGGCGATGAGGATTTTGTGGTTCGGTTTCGCCAGGAGGCGCGGGCGGCCGCGCGTCTGTCGCATCCGAACATTGTCAGTATTTTTGATGTCGGTTGCGCGGATGATGTTTATTACATCGTGATGGAATATGTTCCCGGCGAAACATTGAAAGATTACATCAAACGTGAAGGACAAATTGCTCCGCAATATGTGTTGCAGCTTGCGTATCAGGTGGCTGCCGCACTGAAACACGCCCACGAAAACAAGATCGTCCACTGCGATATTAAACCTCACAATATTTTGCTCAGCCGTGACGGATTGGCAAAAGTGACGGATTTCGGCATTGCCCGGGCCGTTTCCTCGCAGACCAGTACGCAAGTAGCCGGCGTCATGGGCTCAGTTCATTATCTGTCGCCTGAACAGGCTCGCGGTTACGGCGTTGATGCGCAATCAGACATTTATTCCCTGGGCGTGGTCATGTATGAGATGCTGTCCGGGGCTCCGCCGTTTGACGGGCCATCGGCCATTTCGATCGCGATGAAGCATTTGCAGGAAGCGCCGGCGCCATTGTCGGAGAAAGCGCCGGCAACGCCGCCAGCCTTGATGGCTCTGGTTGAAAAGGCGATGGCCAAAAAGCCGCAGGACAGATTCGCCACAGCCCAGGCGCTTCTACAGGAACTGGATTCTCTGATTCATCAGGGTCAGGCACACGTCGACGTGTCCGGTGTTCGGGAGAGCAAAACCCAGCCGTCGGCCAGCTTTTACGAGCGCACTACCGCGGCGAAGCTCTGGCGGCGGTTACGGCAACTGCCCAAATGGGCCTGGGGTGTTGTCGGTTTGTTATTGGTCAGCTTCGTGATCGGTCAGTTCATTGCCGATGGCGGATTGGTCGGCGGCAGGGAAGTCCTTGTGCCGGATGTTGTCGGCAAGCCGGCCGAAACAGCTCGCTCCCTGTTAACCAACGAAAACTTACGGGTTCAGATTACTGAAACCTTCAATGATCGCGTTCCGGCCGGGTATGTTGTTTCGCAGCAGCCACCGGGCGGCCAGATCGTAAAGGAACGCCGCACCATCCAGATTGTCATCAGCCGAGGCCTGGATGTAACCGCCATCCCGGACCTGAAAGGCTTGCAACGTAGGGAAGCCGAGACCCGCATCCGCAGCGCGGGCTTGCAGGTCGGTATCCTGAGTGAAGAATATAGCGCAACGGTGCCAGTCGATGCCGTCATCAGCCAAAACCCCCGACCGCCGGGACAAGTCGCGAAAGGGGTTCTCATTGACCTCGTCGTGAGTAAGGGCAAAAGCCCACAACAAATTACCGTACCGAACTTTATCGGCGAAAGCATGCAGAGCGTGCTGGCCCGGATTGAAGCATTGCATCTCAAGGTCGGCAGAATCCGTGAAACCTCCACATCCCGTTTTGCTCCCGGGATGATCAGCGCCCAGGCGCCGATTCCCGGCAGCAGCGTGTATGAAGGAACCACCATTGATTTGGAAGTGGCCCGCAGCGAGGCCGGTATTCCCAAACGGGCCCGCATCCAGTTCGTCGTTCCCGACGGGCCGATTCGCCAAGCCTGCAAAATCGTCGTGGTCGATGCGAGCGGTGAACGGGTGGTATATGAAAATGTCCACAAACCCGGTGATCGAGTGGAGAAAGTGGTGGAAGGAACCGGACAGATGACGGTGAGGGCGATTGTGAACAATAAGTTGGTTCAGGAACAGACCTTCTAGCCGATGGAGAGAAATTGGCAAAGCGGGGTCGTGATTCGGGCAACCAGCGGTTTTTACTACGTGCAAAGCGGCACCCGCCAAGTGTCCTGCAAGTTGCGGGGTCGGTTGAAGCAGACGCGTTATTCTCTTTGCGTGGGGGACCGGGTAACCTTTTCCTCGGTGGGGGCGGATGAGGGAAACATCGAGGAAGTATTGCCCCGGGATTCTTTTTTGAAACGCCCGGAAGTCGCCAATGTGGATCAGGCGATATTAACTTTTGCGGCCAGTCAGCCACAGATCAACTGGGGCTTGCTGGACCGGTTCCTGGTCTTGGCCGAATATTCAGGAATCCCGGCCGTTATCTGCGTCAATAAACTGGATATGGCGGACCCGGAAGAACTGAAGCCTTTTCTCGATGTTTATGAGCGAATCGGTTATCCCGTGTTGCAGGTCTCGGCTAAAACCGGCGACGGAATTCACAACTTGCAACAACGCTTGTATGGCAAGATCAGTGTCTTTGCCGGCCCGTCCGGAGTGGGCAAATCCTCTTTGCTCAACGCGATTGAGCCAGGACTGCAACTGGTCACCGGTGAATTGAGTCAAAAGATCGGCCGCGGCAAGCACACTACCCGGTGTGCGGAGCTTTTGCCTTTGGCGGGCGGCGGCTATGTGGTGGATACCCCGGGATTCAGCCTGACCGAGTTTGTGGAAATGCCGCCGGAGCAGCTGCGGTTTCAATATCGGGAGTTCCGGGACAAATTAGCGGATTGCCGCTTCTCGTCCTGTCTGCACTATCGGGAGCCCCAATGCGCAGTAAAGTTGGCGGTTCAAAACGATGAAATCGCCGCCTGGCGCTATGAATCCTATCTTGAACTGTTGACGGAAATCCAACTGACACAGCAGAGGAGGTTCTAACTTGGCGATTATTGCTCCTTCCTTGCTGGCTGCGGACTTTGTCCGGCTGGCAGAGGATATCGCTCGCGTGGAAGCCGCCGGCGCCGACTGGCTGCATCTGGATATCATGGACGGCCATTTCGTGCCGAACCTGACCTTCGGGCCGCCGATCGTCGCTGCAATCCGCAAGGTTACCAAGCTCCCGTTGGATGTTCATCTGATGGTTACGAACCCGGCCGCGTTGGTTGATGCCTTTGCCGCCGCCGGCGCCGATTGGCTGACGGTTCACGTGGAAACCGAACCGCATTTGCATCGTCTCGTTACCCATATCCGGGAATTGGGAGTCCGGCCGGCGGTTGTGCTGAATCCGGCCACACCTCTCAGTTCATTGGAAGAGATATTGCAGGAAGTGGACATGGTTTTGGTCATGAGCGTCAATCCCGGTTTTGGCGGTCAAAAATTCATTCCCTCGTCCATTGACAAGATTCGTCGCTTGAAGAAGCAAATCATCACCGTGAATCGGGAAGTCCTCATCGAAGTGGATGGCGGAATCAATGCCGTGACATCGCCGCTGGTACGGGAAGCCGGGGCGGAGGTTCTAGTGGCCGGCTCGGCTGTATTCGGCAGCGATGATCTGGCAGCGGCAATTCGACAGATTCGGGAATGAAACTTTCGCACTCTTGCAAATTTCCGTCGCCAGTGGTATCCTATTTACGAAGTTACAATTGAATAGCGCCTTTGGGGCATGGTGAGAAAGGGAAACCTTTCAATTCCTGACCGGCGGTTGAGCCCGCGAGCCGAAAGGTTGATCCGGTATGAATTCCGGAGCCGACAGTAAAGTCTGGATGGGAGAAGGCAAATAATGACCTGTTAAAGGTCTGTGGTTATTTTCCCAAAGAATTTTTTCTTTGGGATTTTGTTTTTTGGGGAGGTCGCTTTATGCAGCAGAAAGCAGACGAAAAGTATATGCGGGAAGCGTTGGAACTGGCCCGGCGGGGGCGGGGACGAACCAGTCCCAATCCGGTCGTGGGCGCCGTCATAGTGAAAGATGGCCAGGTAGTGGGCCGGGGATGGCATCAAAAAGCGGGTACCGCCCATGCAGAAGTGCATGCGATCGCCGACGCCGGCGCCGAAAGCAGAAATGCGACCATATATGTGACATTGGAACCCTGTTGCCATTTCGGCCGGACCGGTCCCTGTACGGAAGCCATCATAGCCGCCGGTATTCAGCGGGTAGTCGTGGCTATAACCGATCCCAATCCTCTGGTTGCCGGATGCGGCATCGAAATGTTGCGGCAACGGGGAGTAGAAGTTCGGACCGGGGTGCTGGCCGCTGAAGCCGCCAGCCTGAACGCCCCCTTCATCAAGTGGATCACCTGCAAGTTGCCTTTTGTCACGCTAAAAAGTGGAGTCAGCCTGGACGGGAAAATTGCGACCCGTACGGGGGATTCCCGATGGATCACCGGGGAAGCGTCCCGCTTGGAAGTCCACCGGCTGCGAGATGCCGCCGATGCGATCATTACCGGCATCGGCACGGTGCTGGCCGACGATCCTGAACTGACAACCCGTCTGCCGGAAGGCGGCAAATCGCCAGTCCGGGTTGTTATCGACAGTCTGGCCCGCACGCCGCTGACGGCAAAACTCGTCAATGACGGCAAGGCACCGACGATTATCGCCGTTTCTGAGGATGCGCCACCCGAGCGAATCGTTGCCTTGCAAGCGAAAAATGTGGAAGTCTTGACCTTGCCGCAGATAAACGGCCACCTCGATCTGGGCGCGTTGCTGCGCAAGCTGGGGGAACGTTGCCTGACCCATGTCATGGTGGAAGCCGGCGGCACCCTGAATTCCTCCTTCTTGTTCGGCAATTATGTCGACAAAGTGGTGATGTTCGTCGCTCCCAAAATCATCGGCGGCGCCGGTGCGCCCGGCCCCTATGGTGGAACTGGCTGCGACCGTCTGGTCGAGGCCGTTGAATTGGAAGATTTGATGGTTCGACATACCGGCGATGATTTGATGATTGAAGGATGGGTAAAGCGAAGGGAGGCCCGCGATGTTTACAGGACTTGTGGAGGAATTGGGCAAGGTTAGAGCCGTATCCCGCGGCGCCCATTCGATCCGTTTGACTGTCGGAGCGGAAAAAATTCTGGCAGATGTGAAACTGGGCGACAGCATCGCCGTGGACGGCGCCTGTCTGACGGTCGTGGCGTTTGATCGATATAATTTCACGGTTGACATTATGCCGGAAACATATGATCGAACAACGCTGTCATCCCGAAAACCCGGCGACTTCGTGAATTTGGAACGAACGCTTCGCCTGGGAGACCGGCTGGGTGGTCACATTGTCAGCGGTCATGTCGACACGACCGGAACAATTGTTTCGGTCACACCCAGGGATATCGCCAACATTTTCCGCATTCAGGTTCCCCGGAAATTAGGGGCATTTATTATCCCGCAGGGCTCGGTGACGGTCGACGGCGTCAGCCTGACCATCGTTAATTGCGGCGAAGACTGGTTTGAAGTCTCATTGATACCGCATACCTGGGACGTGACGGTTTTATCCCGTAAACAAGCAGGCGATCTTGTCAATGTCGAGACGGATGTTCTGGGTAAGTACGTACAGCGGATGCTGCGACACGACAGGACACCAGTGGAGACGCCGACCGGCTCGGCCATCGATTCCGAATTTTTACTGAAACATGGTTTCATGGATTAGAAAGGAGAGAATTCAGTATGGCGTTTAAGTTCAGCACCGTTGAAGAAGCGGTGGAAGACATCCGGGAAGGCCGGATGGTTATCGTGGTCGATGATGAAGACCGGGAAAATGAAGGAGACTTGGTGATTGCCGCTTCCAGGGCGACTCCGGAATCCATCAATTTCATGGCCAGATACGCCAGGGGATTGATCTGCGTGCCCATGAAGGGAGAACGGCTCGACCAGTTGGGAATAGGACCGATGGTCTGCGAAAACACGGATTCCCATTGCACCGCTTTTACCGTATCGGTCGACGCCTTCGAAGTAGCAACCGGAATATCGGCCTTTGAGCGGGCGCTCACGGTACAGACGCTGATCGATCCGAATAAAGGCCCGGAAGACATCCGTCGTCCCGGTCACATGTTCCCACTTCGCTATCGCGAGGGCGGCGTGCTGAGACGCACCGGACACACTGAGGCTTCGGTCGACCTGGCGATCATGGCAGGGCTATATCCGGCGGCCGTCATCTGCGAGATCATGAATGAAGACGGCACCATGGCCCGGGTTCCGCAGCTTATGGAGTTCGCCGTCCACCATGGCCTAAAATTGATTACAGTGGCGGATTTGATCAAGTATCGCAAGCATCACGAGCGGGTCGTCGAAAAAGTGGCGGAAGCCAGCTTGCCGACCAAATATGGTTCGTTCCGGGTGGTTGCCTATGAAAGTTCGCTCGACAAGCAATGTCATCTGGCTTTGATCAAAGGTGATGTCGCCAATCAGCCCAATGTGCTGGTACGAGTGCATTCGGAATGTCTGACCGGTGATGTACTGGGATCGTTGCGTTGCGACTGCGGCGATCAGCTGGGCGTCGCCATGAAACGGATCGAGCAGGAGGGGCGGGGCGTATTGCTCTATATGCGGCAAGAAGGACGGGGCATCGGACTGGCGAACAAAATTCGGGCCTATGCGTTGCAGGATCAAGGCAAAGATACGGTGGAAGCAAATGTGTTATTGGGGTTTGCCCCGGACCTTCGCGACTACGGAATCGGCGCCCAGATTCTGGCCGACCTCGGGCTGACCTCCATTCGGCTACTGACGAACAATCCGGAAAAGCGTGCCGGTCTGGAAGGATATGGCCTGACGATTACTGAAAGAGTACCGGTGGAAATCCAGGCGAATGCCTTTAATAAGAGATATCTGGCCGTCAAAAAATCAAAAATGGGACATTTGCTGAAAGTGGAGGGGGACGCAAAATGAAAGTACTGGAAGGAAAACTTACGGCGGAAGGACTGCGGGTTGGGATCGTCGCAGCCCGGTTCAACGAATTCATCACGAACAAGTTGGTGAGCGGAGCGATTGACGCTTTGACCCGCCACGGCGCGTCCGAGGACAATCTGACGATGGCTTGGGTGCCGGGAGCTTTTGAAATCCCCCTGGTAGCCCAAAAAATGGCCGGCAGCGGAAATTTCGACGCCGTAATCTGCCTGGGTGCCGTGATCCGCGGCAGCACACCACATTTCGACTATGTTTCGAACGAAGTGACCAAGGGCGTGGCTCACGTGGGACTACAGACCGGCGTCCCGACAGTCTTTGGCGTCCTGACTACAGATACCATCGAGCAGGCGATTGAACGAGCCGGCACCAAAGCCGGCAACAAGGGATTCGATGCAGCGATGACGGCGATTGAAATGTCAAATCTGCTGAAAAACTGGGAGCCCAACAATGTCTGATCATATCGTGACAGCCATTGCTCCGGGAGTGCGGCTGGTGGCTGCCATCACGACGGCAGTGACGGAGGAGGCCCGAACGCGTCATCATTGTTCACCGTTGGCCACGGCAGCGTTGGGACGAACTATGACCGCAGCGCTATTACTGGCGGAAACACTGAAAGGCGATGAATGCATCACCGTGCGATTGTCCGGCGATGGCCCGTTGGGCGATGTGGTCGGCGATACGCCGTCGCGTCATTGTGTGCGTGGTTATGTCCACAATCCGGCTGCCGACCTGCCGGCGGTAAACGGCAAATTGCCGGTCGGCCAGGGCATCGGCCAGGGCATGCTGCACGTGACCCGATTCAATCCGCAGCGGGAAGTATTTACGGGTACGGTCGAACTGGTTTCGGGCGAAGTGGCGGAAGATGTCACCCGATATCTGCTGGATTCCGAACAAATTCCGTCCACGGTGGGGTTGGGCGTTCTGGTGGGAACCGACGGGCAGGTCGAAGGGGCCGCCGGATTTTTGGTCCAGGCGCTGCCGGATGCGCAGGAGCCTGTGCTAGGGGCCATTGAAAAAAATCTTGTACTGGTTTCCGCGCCTTCCCAGCTGGCTAGCGAGGGGGTGACCGCCGCCGGCATTATTCGCCTGCTGTTGGCAGGAATTGAAGACTCAACTGTTTATGAACCGGAACCGCTAACTTTTTCCTGCACCTGTAGCCGCCAACGGGTAGTGGCCATGATCAACAGCCTGGGCGAGGCCGAACTGGCAGCAATGTTGAAGGACGGGCAGGCGGAAATACGCTGCAATTTTTGCAATGAGCTGTATCGCTTGGATTCATTGGAATTAATGCGGATTCAGGCGGCAAAAAAAGAAAAGCCCGCCGAGTAGGCAGGTCTTGTGAAAAGATTTCACAAAAAAGAAAAAGGTTGTGCCGAAACAAATATTTCGACGCAACCTTTTTTAATGCGGAACAAAAAGATTTGAATTACGGACGAACGACTTTACCGGAACGCAGGCAACGGGTGCATACGTTAAGACGGGTGATTTCACCTTTTACCAACGCCCGAACGCGTTGGATGTTCGGTTTCCAGGTCCGTTTGGTTTTCAGATGGGAATGGCTGACATTAAATCCGCTACGTTCCCCTTTTCCGCAGACTTCACACAAATTGGCCATCAATTACACCTCCTTCAATCTTGAGGGTTAAATGCGAATTCACGCTGAACAACGAAGTAATTTTAACACATGAAGAAAGGAAAAAGCAAGGCATATTGCCTTGCTTGCAGTAAATGTCTTTAACAGAGGTGATTAGGCGACAGATTTAACGCATTCCGAATTCTGTTCGGCTTCCGCCGACTTGTACGCAACGACTGGATTACTGCCGCAATAAGGGCAGAAGATTGCGTCTTCCTGAATATCCTTGCCGCAATACTCGCAATATCGTTTCATGATCGTTCATCTCCTTTAATATTGGCAGGTGTTGATATTGTGGTAACGTTGCAGAAGTTTTTCCAGCAACATTTCCAGATGGGTATAGGCGTTTAATGTGTTTTGGTCCATGGCGAGCCCTCCTTGAGTATAAACATATATTTCCGCTAACTTTAGTGTACTTCTCTTGAGATTATGTGTAAAATGAATAGTATCAATAACGTACATTCTTATTGTCTATAATGGAGGCGCTATGGAGATCCGGCATTTGCTTTATTTTACGGAGGTGGCCCGGCGGCACAGTTTTTCGGTGGCAGCCGAAGCTTTGTATGTCACACAGCCGACCATCAGTAAAATGGTGCAGAATTTAGAAGACGAATTGGGTGTTTTTTTATTTAACCGTGCGGGCAAAAAGGTGGAGCTGACCGATGCCGGGCGTGCGATTTTAAAGCCGGCGCAGGATATCGTGAAAGCATTCCAGAATTTAAGCACGGAATTAGACGAAGTGGCGCATCTGCGAACCGGCAATATCCGGATCGGCATGCCGCCCATGGCGGGAGTCGGCTATTTTTCGCAGATTGCCGGTGGTTTCAGTAAAAAATATCCCCAAATATCGATCCAGTGGCTCGAATTCGGCTCCAAATGGGTAGAACAGGGATTGTTGGCCGGGGAAGTGGATTTGGGTATTATTCAGTTACCCTTGCATGATGACCGCTTTGAAATTTTCGAATTTGTTTGCGAACCGGTAGTGGCGATAGTCGGGCCTGGACACAAATTTTTCAAGCAACGGACCGTAAACCTGCAAGACTTGTCCAATGATAAATTCATCCTGTTTCGGGAAGATTTCGCTCTCCACGATCAAATTCTCGAACAGTGCCGTCGGCTTGGATTTTCACCACAAATAGCCGCTCAGAGCTCCCAATGGGATTTTATTGTCGGCATGGTGGAAGAAAACCTGGGGATTGGGTTTCTGCCGGAAAATGTCTGGCGGCGCAATTCCCGGAAACAAGTTCAGATGCTGAAACTTGAGGGTTGTCCGTTGTGCTGGAATTTGGCGGTGATCTGGGAAAAAAACCGTCATCTGTCCTTTGCCGCCCGCCAGTGGCTGGCGTTCGCCCAAACCGCGCTGCAAGGTAATTCACCGCAAAATTCCGCAACAAAGGAGAAACGAAATGATCGAGAAGCCAATAACTAGCCTCAAGGGGGTAGGCGAAGCACTGGCGATTCGTTTTCAACGGCTAGGAATTCATCATGTCAACGATTTGATTGAACATTTTCCACAACGCTATGAAGACCGGAGTTGTCTGTTAACAATCAACCAATTATGCCATGGTGTTTTTGCTTCGTTTTCGGCCACAGTCGAAAAGGGCGACGTCCAGCGGGTTCGGGGAAAAACAATTTCCCGTCTGTGGGTTCGGGACGAAACCGGCGTAGCTGTGTTGATCTGGTTTAACCAACCTTATCGGGCAACCGCCTGGAAACGCGGTACGAAAGTTATCGTTTACGGTAAGGTCAACCGGTTTCGGGAACTGTTGCAGGTGGAATCGCCGGAGGTAGATTTGGCTGACGCCGCCGAACTGCTCAATTCGACAAGGATTGTGCCGATCTATCCGTTGACGCAAGGGCTGGGAGCAAGAACCCTGCGCAAGCTGATCGCCGGCGCATTGCACGCCGAACAACCGTTGAGCGAAACCTTGCCGGCCACGATTCGGCAAAAGTATCACTTGCTGGACCGGGACAGGGCTTTTCAGGAGATTCATTTCCCGACCGACTGGGCGGCCATGCAGGCGGCGAAACGTCGTATCGTTTTCGAAGAACTCTTTTATTTGCAGTGCGCCTTGGCCTTTCTGCGACATCAGCGACTGGACGACCGACGCAGTGTGCGTCACTCCCCGGACGGCGCCGTGGTACAACAGCTGCAGGCGCAACTGCCGTTCGGATTGACGAAAGATCAACAGACGGCTTATGAAGAGATTGCCGGGGATATGGAATCAACCCGGCCGATGCTGCGGCTGCTGCAGGGAGATGTGGGCTCCGGCAAAACCGCCGTTGCCGTGCTTGCTCTCGCCAAAACAATCGAAAACGGCCTGCAGGGCGTATTGATGGCGCCGACCGAAATATTGGCGGAACAGCATTATGCCACTATCGCGCCGTTGTTCAGGCGCCTCGGCCTCGCAACTGCATTGCTGACCGGCCACATCAAAGGTGGTCAGCGTCGTGAACTGCTGCAGTCACTACAAACCGGCTCGATCCATTTATTGATCGGCACCCACGCCCTGTTGCAGCCGGACGTCGTATTTCAAAAACTGGGCCTGGTAGTGACGGACGAACAGCATCGTTTCGGAGTGGGGCAGCGGGCGATGCTGCAGGAAAAAGGCGAGGTACCGCATACCCTGGTAATGTCAGCCACGCCGATTCCCCGTACAATGGCCCTGACTTTATATGGCGATATGGATGTGTCGGTAATCCGGCAGTTGCCGCCGGGCCGCCAGCCGATTACCACGGCGATCAGGTCGGGGCAAGCGGCGCGGGAAAAAGTTTACAAATTTCTCGTGACGGAAGCAGCTGCCGGACGTCAGGGATATGTTGTTTGCCCCTTGGTGGAGGATTCCGACAAACTTTCCGCGCAGTCGGCTACCGAAGTGTTTCGGGAATTGACGTCGACATTTTTGCGTGGCATCCGTTGCGGCTTATTGCATGGACGTATGAATGCCGTGGATAAAGAAAACGTGATGCGCGATTTTGCCGAAGGCAGAATTTCCGTTTTGATTGCAACAACCGTGATCGAAGTCGGCATTAATGTTCCCAAGGCCACGATGATGATTATCGAGGACGCCGACCGCTTTGGCTTGGCCCAATTGCACCAACTGCGCGGCCGGGTCGGCAGGGGCAGTGAGCGATCTTTTTGCGTCCTGCTCCACGATGACGACGTTTCCGTGATTCCGGAACGCCTGAAGGTGCTGGCGGAAACTAACGACGGTTTTGTTGTGGCGGAAAAGGACTTATTGCTGCGGGGTCCGGGACAATTCCTCGGCTATCGGCAGCATGGTCTGCCGGAAATGAAAATGGCAAACCTGGCCGATGATTGCGATATATTGGACGAAGCCCGCCAAGCCGCTCTCGAAGCGATGAATCGCCGGATTGGTACGGATGAAATCTTACCGCTTTTGCAGCAGCGCTTCGACAGATTTTTTGGCGTTCTGTTCGCCGGGTGAAGGGATATGGCGGACAATGGAGAATAATTTAATGCATAAGTTAAACACCAACTCATTTTGAAGGAGGAAACACACAATGCCCATCGTTCAGATCGATCTTCTGGAAGGACGGACAGTGGATCAAAAGCGGGCCATGGTGGCCAAGGTGACCCAAGCGATCCAGGAAACCGCCAATTGCCCTGCCGATGCCGTAACGATCATTATCCGTGAAATGCCGCCCGCACATTTAGGAAAAGGTGGCAAGCTCCGTTCCGACGTGTAAGCGGCCGCACTGTTTTCCCAGGTATTCCCTAAAACCAGACAGAACCAAAACAGGGGACCGGTTGAACGGTCCCCTGCGGGTTTCAGGAGGATGAATCGATGCCGGATGGATCGGAACTGGAAATAAAGCTGGCGATATCCGATAATCATTTGTTTGATAACATAGTGGCCGATCCCGAAATACAAGCCATGGCGGCCGACAACAAACCGGTTTCCCGTTCCTTTGAGGCCGTATATTTTGATACCCGGCAATTTTTGTTGCAAAACAACGGCTATTCCTATCGTATCCGGCAGGAAGGCGAGGAGTGGGTAGCCACTGTCAAAAGCGACCTGTCGACCAGCGGTGGGCTATCGGAGCGGGAGGAATGGAACGAAAAAGTTACCGGTCCGGCTCCTTCGCTAAAGCCTTTCAGCGGAACCCATGTCGGCGATCGGTTGGCGTTGTTGATGGGCAATGAAAAGTTGCAACCGCTGTTTTCCACCCGATTTAGCCGAACCAGTTTGCCGTTGCGGACTGCCGATGGAACACGGGTCGAACTGGCGTTGGACCGTGGTACGATCTGGAGTGGGGTTTCCGGTATTCCCATCAGTGAATTGGAGCTCGAATTATTGGAGGGATCCGCTGGCGAACTGCTGAAACTTGCCGCCTGGTTCGTTTCCCGTTGGCATTTGTCACCGGAACCGAAAAGCAAATATGCCCGTGGTCTGGAACTGCTTCAACTCTCTAATCCGGATTGGAAAATCGCTCCACAGCCATCAATTCGCGAAAGAATTTCTTCCCCCGAGCCGTTGTTGCTGCTAAATGCTCAAATCAAAGGCCTGTTCGCAGCGCAGGCGGCTGTCGCGGCAACGGCTACCCCGGACAATATTCGGGAACTGCGGATTCAATTCCGGCGTCTGCGATCATTGCTGAAATTTTTCCAACCCCATTATCCCAAAGATTCTGCCCTGCAAGTTCAGCAAGACCGGTTGCGTCAATGGGGAATATTGTTGGGGCAGGTGCGCGACCTGGATGTACTGACCGGGTCATGGCTGAAGTTCACCGATAAATTTTATTCATTATTCTCCCCGGATGAACAGTGGTTGCTTCAAATCAAGGAACGACGGGATTTTCTGACCGAGCAGATTGTATATCGTATTCGGCAAGGCGCTTTGACGCAGCTCCTGTTAGAATTGCAAGGAGGCCTGTATTACGAAGAGGAGCGTCGCCAAGCCGATGGCGCCGAAGTAAAGGTCAACCTGTTTGTGCAAAAATCTTTGACGCAGATTTTGAAGGAATTGCGGGATGACCTGCGGGATCCTCCGGGCCTGGAAAGCATCAAACGCCTGCACCAACTGCGCATTCGGATCAAACGGTTGCGCTACATCCAGGACGCGCTCAACGCCATTCCCCAATATCAGGATGATGATTTCGCCGTTGCCCTGAAAAAATTGCAGGGACAACTGGGAAAAATTCATGATGCCTACCAAATCAAAAGCCTGCTTGATTCCGTCGAAGCAGGCAAGGGGACCGACCGGTTCTTATTGGAGAAAGAATTGTTCATCAGTTGGCGAACGCGCGATCTGCTTGGCTATTACGCCGAACTGCCCAAAACATTGGAAGCCTTTCGTCAGCTGGCAAAGGTGCAGTTACGCACGATAGCGGCGCTGCGGAGCAACCGGGGGGCAAAGTCGGGCCAAAATGCCGGCTCGCATGAACCAGGCCAGTGAACCGGCAGACTGTTCCGGCGTTTCAAGCAGGATCGACGCCGCGCTGGCCGGACGGAAAGAGATGGCGGCCCCGCTGAGTTTTTCCGTCCATTCGCTGAGCAACGGTTCGTGGCCGACAACCACGAGGACATCCAGATCGGCGATTGGGGCCCACTCTTGCTGTAAATCCGCCAAAACTCCATTGGCAATGGCGTCCATCACTTGCACCTTGATTTTTTTGCCAAACTCCATTCTTACCAGTTCCGCCGTTTGCAAGGCTCGTTTTACCGGGCTGGACCATATTTGCACATTTCGGCCGTCATACAGGCAGTGCGCCATCCCATGCGCTGCCTGTTTTACTTTTTTTCGGCCTACGGAAGTGAGCTCCCGTTCAAAATCCGGTTTTGCGTCCGAACGAGGTTCGGCCTTGCCATGCCGCATAAAAATCAGTTCCATGGTTCAAAGTTACCCCCCCATTTGTTGTTCGGTCAGCTGGTTCAACGGAACCAGCGGCCAGGAGGCGGGAACCGCGTCGGCGGCATTATCATGGGCGCGCTTTACCAATTCCTCCTGGGCGTTGATTTTCAGTTTTCTGTTCAGCTTACGGCGCCGATAGGATCCGTCGGATCGCATTTCGTGCGCTTTCTGGTTATCGGCAAGCAGAAGCTCCAGGTTACCAAAAATTCGGTCCCGTTGGCTTTCATTTTCCACCGGGAAAAACAATTCGACTCGATTGTTTAGATTACGAGGCATCCAGTCTGCACTGGACAGGAAACACTTTTGCTCCCCGCCGCCACTGAAATAAAAAATCCGGCTATGTTCCAGAAATCGGCCGACAATGCTGCGGACAGTTATATTGGCGCTTACACCGGGTAATCCTGGCCGCAGGGCGCAAATGCCCCTTACGACCAGATCGATCCGGACACCGGCTTCGGAAGCTTCATACAACTGCATGATAATCTTCTGATCAACCAACGAATTCATCTTGGCGATAATCCGGGCAGGTTTGCCATCCCGTGCAATTTGAATTTCCTGATCGATCAGATCCACGATCCGGTCGCGCAACCCCAGGGGCGAGACCGCGATTTTATTCCAGACCGGCGGATCCGAATAACCGGTCAGAACGTTAAAAAAGCCGGAGGCATCCGCCCCCAACTGGTCGTTAGCCGTAAACAGACCCATGTCGGTGTAGACGCGGGCCGTTGCATCATTGTAATTGCCGGTTCCCATATGTACATAGCGCCGGATGCCGCCATCCTCCCGCCGAACGACCAGACACATTTTTGCGTGGGTCTTGAGTCCGACTAGGCCGTATATAACATGACAGCCCGATTCTTCCAGGCGTCGGGCCCACAATATATTGTTTTCTTCATCAAACCGAGCCATAATTTCTACCACCACGGTCACTTGCTTGCCGTTTTCCGCCGCCTGGGCCAACGCCCGGACAATGGGGGAATTGCCGCTGACACGATATAAGGTTTGCTTGATTGCCAAAACATCAGGGTCGTCAGCCGCCTGCCGCACGAACTCAATCACCGGCCGAAACGACTCGTACGGGTGGTGCAACAGAATATCGCGTTCCCGGATCGCATCGAACAAATTATCCTGGTGCAACAAATCCAGCGGCCGTTGAGGCTGCAAAGGTGCATGCCGCAAATGATCCATGCCGGATATGTCGGCAAATTTGTTAAAACAGGTCAAATCCAGCGGACCATTGATTTCATACAAATCCTCGTCAGAAATTCGCAGTTCGGTCAGCAGAAATTTTTTCAAAGATTTGTTATTGGTTGCACCAATTTCCAGACGAACTGCCCGGCCACGTTTGCGTTGACGCAAAGATCGCTCCACTTCCAGCAACAAATCGTCGGCTTCTTCTTCATCGATGAGAAAATCGGCGTTGCGGGTAATTCGAAACGGCACCACATTTTTTATTTGGAAACCGTGAAACAGTTTACGGCAATAGATCCGGATCACATCTTCCAAAAACACAAAACTGCGTTTTCCTTTTTCCACCGGGATTTCCAGGAGCCGTGGCAGGACCGCGGGAACCTGGACGACTGCAACATTTGCTTCGCCGGTTTTGTTCAGAATCGTCACGCCAAGATTCAGGCTTCGGTTGGCCAAAAAAGGGAAGGGGTGACTTGCGTCAACCGCCAATGGAGTCAGAACCGGCGCCACTATATTCTCAAAATATTTGCGCAACCACTCGGCAGCAACCGTCGCCAAATTATCCGCGCTCAAAAACTGAATTTGTTCCGTTGCCATTTCGCGCCGCAGCTCTTTGAGAAGGCGATATTGTTGTTTTACCTGTCTATGAGCGGATTTGGCGATTTCCGACAGTTGTCGGGACGCCGACATTCCGGCGGCATCCACCCAGTCGCGGGATTCTTCCTGCTGGTTTTTTAAAGCGCCGACCCGGACCATGAAAAACTCGTCCAGATTGGAACTGGTAATTGCAATAAATTTTAATCTTTCCAGTAAAGGACTACTCGGCGCTGACGCTTCCGCCAGAACTCTTTCGTTGAATTTCAGCCAGCTCAATTCTCGATTCAGAAAATATTCCGGTTTATCAAAGTCCATATATTCCTCCAGCCTTAATGATCAAGACGGGCTTGACGCCATGAACATGCTCGAAAAAGTCGGCTTTATCATCAAAGGTCCATTGCTCCAACGAAAAATCCTCCAGCGTATGGACCGTAAACTCCAAAGTGTCTCCATGCAGGCGAATATCACAGGAAAGGGCTTTTTGTCGGTGGCTGCGGTCAACTGCATCCGCCAGCCGGATCATGGAGGAAAGCTTAGCGACTTTGACCTTTTCCTCCTTAGTAAGGCGAGCGAAGTTCGAATCGAGATCGGACGGCGTTCCCTTGGAATGATAATGAGCTATATTCGCAATTACCGCCTTTTCCTGTTCCGTAAACCCAATAATGTCAGAGGAAAGAATCAGTCGATACGAATAAAAGTAGTGCCGTCGTAAATTGACAAATTTGCCGATGTCATGAAGAATGGCCGCAACCTGCAGCAACTGCCGGTCACGCGAGCGCATTCCATGCAAGGAAGCCATGGCGTCGAAAATTTTTAAAGAAACTTCTTCCACGGCCTGAGAATGGGGTCGCTCATAACAATACTTGGACCCGATATTGCGGACCAGGGAAAGCACTTGCTGCGACAGCGTCGAGATGAAGGCATCGTCGACTATTTCGGCCGCATGCAACAGAGAGACCCCATCAACCAGTTGGGCGTCGGGAAACAGGATCGCCGGCGCGTTGGTGATCGATAAAATCTGATTATACAAAACGATAGTCGGCAACGCGATTTCCGCTTTGTTCTCACTTAAATGGTAGGTCTTCATCAACTGGGTAAGATTAAGGCTTTGCACCTCCTTATACAGGGACTGGAACTCCTGACGGCTTACACAGGTCAGGCCGCCGTCGGCGCCTTGGTTTAGCAGTTGCAGCAACAAATGGTTTTCGTTCCCCGAAGTCACGATGTATTTGATCGAATGCTGAGAAAGTTCCGCTTTTACCGGTTCAATCGAACTGGAAATATATTCAGACAAGGCATTGTGAAAATGAACTGATTCCCGTTCGTTTTTATCGAAGCTTTCCTTGATTCGCACAGCACCGATATGAATGTTTTGCTGATAATGAATTACGCCGTTTTTCAGCAGCGTAAATCCCAGACCGCCGGAAGAAATATCGACAAACAGCAGGGCCTCTTCCGGCTGTTCGATTTGATGCTTGCGGATCATGTGATATAGCGCTACATATTTAAAGAATATTTCTTGCAACATGTCGACGACTTCCAACTCGAAGCCGGTTCGGATCTGGATCTGATCCACCACATAATGCTGGTTCTGGGCCTCCCGCAAAGCGGTCGTGGCGATCACGCGGTAATCCCGAACGCCGTACTCCGTCAACAAACGTTTATAGCCCTTCAACAAGGCGCATAACTGTCCGGATGTAGTAAAGCTGATCCGACCGGTTTTGAAGGTTTCTTCACCCAAGAAAACTTCCCGGGACGTTTTCTCAATCGCGCGCAAATCTCCTAAATCAACATACTCGCTGATTTGCAGAGTGATTTGTTCCGAACCGATATGAATGATCGCGAATAGGCGGGGCGCGTTTCTCTTGGCCAAGATTTCAGCCTCCTTATTAGGTTATTGTATAATTCGACAGTAATTTGACAAACCCTTGCCTGAATTGTTAAGTTTCCGTAAAACTAAAAATTCTTATCGTGAAAAATCTTGAAAGTACCCTAGATACCTGAAATCGGTTGTGATATACTATTTAAAATAATTGGAGGGGGGCAGCCGCATGCTCGATGAGAAGTTTGGCCCGGAAGCGCTCACGTTCGACGATGTGCTTCTGGTTCCTGATCATTCGGAAGTTTTGCCGAAAGATGTGGAAATCTCCACGAATTTGACGCGCAATGTCCGGTTGAATATTCCCATTATCAGTTCGGGAATGGACACGGTCACTGAAGCGCGAATGGCGATTGCCATGGCTCGGGAAGGCGGCCTGGGCATCATTCACAAAAATATGTCGATCGAGCGTCAGGCAGAAGAGGTCGACAAGGTGAAGCGCTCAGAACATGGCATTATTGTCGATCCTATCTTTCTGGGGCCGGATAACCGTCTTCAGGATGCGCACAACTTAATGGAACGTTATCGCATATCTGGCGTGCCGATCACTGAAAATGGCCGGCTGATCGGAATCATCACCAACCGCGATTTGCGCTTCGAAACAGATCTGTCGCAAAAAATCAGCGACTGCATGACCCAGGAGCATTTAATCACGGCACCGGTAGGGACGTCCCTGGAAGAAGCCAAGAAAATCCTGGGCAAGCACCGGATTGAAAAGCTCCCCCTGATTGATGCCGACGGCAACCTAAAGGGATTAATTACAATCAAGGACATTGAAAAAGCCCAAAAATACCCGAATTCCGCCAAGGACGGCAAGGGACGCTTGTTGGCCGCGGCCGCCGTCGGGGTCGGTGCCGACCTGATGGATCGCCTGGATGCTTTAGTTGCCGCAAAAGTTGACATTATTGTTGTGGATACCGCCCATGGCCATTCCAAAGGAGTCTTGGATGCCGTTCGCAATATCAAACAAGCCTACCCGGCGATTGAGCTGATTGCCGGCAATATCGCTACGGCACAGGCCACCGCCGCTTTGATCGATGCCGGCGTCGACGCCGTAAAAGTCGGCATGGGCCCCGGTTCGATCTGTACGACCCGCGTCATCGCCGGGATTGGCGTTCCCCAGATCACTGCAATCTATAATTGCTCGCAAGCCGCAAAACCGTTCGGCATTCCTGTTATCGCCGACGGTGGCATAAAATATTCCGGTGATATTACCAAAGCGATCGCCGCCGGCGGCAATGTGGTGATGATCGGCAGCCTGTTGGCCGGCACTGAGGAAAGCCCGGGCGAAACCGTCATTTTCCAGGGACGAAGTTTCAAGGAATATCGCGGCATGGGCTCGCTCAGCGCCATGGCCTTGGGCAGCAAGGACCGTTATTTCCAGGAAAATGCCGAAAAGCTGGTTCCGGAAGGGATCGAAGGACGAGTACCGTTCAAAGGCGCAGTAGCGGACACAATTTTTCAGCTGCTCGGCGGTTTGCGAGCCGGCATGGGGTATTGCGGCGTAAAAAACATTGACGAGTTGATGAACAAGACGCATTTCATCCGCGTGACTTCCGCCGGTCTGAAAGAAAGCCATCCCCATGACGTAACGATTACCAAAGAATCGCCGAATTATAGCGTATAACCGGGTCGGATCGGATATGGATAGTCGGGTAAATATTCTGGGTATTATGGTTGATCGAGTTACCATGCCGGAAGCATTAGCGCGCCTGGATGACTATATCCGGCAGCGCCGGCCCCGCCTGGTGGTAACCGCGAATGCGGAAATGGTGATGCTGGCGCAAAAAGATCGCCACCTGCGTGAGATTTTGAATTCGGCGGATCTCGTTCTCGCGGACGGCGCCGGCGTGGTCTGGGCGGCCGGCAAGCTCGGCCCGGGAGTACCGGAAAGAGTTGCCGGCTTCGATCTGACACAGGAACTATTGGCCCGAGCCGCCACGGCGAAGTACCGGATCTTCTGGCTGGGATCAGCGCCGGGAATTGCTGAAGCCGCCGCCAAAATCGCCGCAGAACGCCATCCCGGTTTTATCACGGTCGGTATTCATGACGGTTATTTTGCAGCGGATGACCGCACGGTGATTCAAACGGTCCGGGATGCCCGGCCGGACATTTTGCTTTGCGCCCTCGGCGTTCCCAAACAGGAGAAATGGTTGCGGAAATATCTGCCGGGTCTACAGGTTCCGGTCTCCATCGGAATCGGCGGCACCTTCGACGTAATGGCCGGCAAGGTGCAACGGGCGCCCCTTTGGATGCAAAAAGCCGGCCTGGAGTGGTCCTATCGGTTGCTCCGACAACCCAGCCGCCTGATTCGCATGCTGGCGTTGCCGCAATTCGTGCTGCGAGTTCTAAAGGCCGCATGGACAAGCCGCTCCTGAATGGTTTATAATGTGTTTGAATAAGGAAAGAGCAAGTGGACACACTTGCTTTTATTCTGCTGCTACCGAATTCTTGAAGGTTGGAGGCGAATAGATGACAGCTTTCCCGATTGTGAAAGAAGGCTGGCCTTTCATCGGGGTCATGATTTGCGTCACAGCCTTTGTGGCTGTGGTTGTTAATATTTATTGGGCAATCTTGCCCGCCGTTGTTTGTTGTTTTTTTACTTACTTTTTTCGCAACCCTCCCCGCCAGGTCGAGTATAATTGTTTTCACCTGCTGTCGCCGGCCGACGGAAAAGTAATGAGCATCACCGATGTTCATGAGGGTGAATATCTTGGGGAAGACGGCAAAAAAGTAACCATTTTTTTATCGCCGTTTGATGTGCATGTCAACCGCAGCCCCATGGACGGAACCATCAAGTTTCAACAATATGTTTGCGGTCGTTTCCGGCCTGCTTATAAAGCGATCGCCGCCTGGGAAAACGAACGCCATGCCATTGGGATCGAATCTGAACATTGCCGGATTCTGGTTACGCAGATTGCCGGTATTCTGGCCCGTCGAATCGTCTCGTGGGTCACCTTGGGAACTGATCTTAAGCAGGGCCAGCTCTATGGCATGATCAAGTTTGGTTCCTGTACGGAAATCATCGTGCCGAACAACGTGGACATTCTCGTTCGCCAAGGACAAAGAGTACGGGCGGGGGTAACCATCATAGGGAGGATTTCATCTTGAGCAAATCCTGGATTCCCAATGCGCTTACATCCATGAACCTGGTTTTTGGCGTATTCGCCGTGCTGACCGTTGCCCATGGTGATTTTACATTGGCAGCCTATTTTGTGGTGGCAGCGCTGGTCGCCGACAGCCTTGACGGCAGAGCCGCCCGCTA
Source organism: Veillonellaceae bacterium (assembly GCA_012798135.1). Next base: position 49,134 of record JAAZNU010000039.1, read on the forward strand.
CTTTGGTGTAAGCGGGGACTTCGGCAAAGAACTTGATTCACTGTGCGATCTAGGGTCGTTCGGAGTTGCTCCGGCGATCATAGCCTATCTATTTCTGTTGAAAGACTTCGGCTGGATTGGCTATGTCATCGCTGCTTTTTTTGCCTGCTGCGGCGCCTTCCGATTGGCGCGTTTCAATGTCAACGTATCAACGGTAAAGGGCTACTTCATGGGTTTGCCGATTCCCTGCGGCGGCGCTTTGGTAGCGACCATGACCATGATAAGTCCGGCTTTGCCAAATTGGTTGTTTGCTGCTTTTGTTGTTTTTGTCGGTTTTCTGATGGTCAGCAAGGTCAAATATCCCGACTTCAAAGGTCATGGCGAAAAAATAAAACCAATGCCGGTTATTCTCACGTTACTGATCATCGTTGCCATGGTGTTCAAATTTCCGGCCAGTTGGTTGTTTGCACCCTTCTTTACATTTATGCTGTTTGGATTGATTAATAGTATTTTGACGACAAAGTAAACATAAGCTAAAGGAAATAGCTGGGTAGTAGAAAGGACGTCCAAATGAATTTTCCAATGGATTTGATCATGATTCCCGTACAACTGATCGTGGTTTTTTTCACGCTATACTATTTTGTACTGGCTTTTTTCGGTTTGTTCCGAGCCCCCAAGAAAATCACCGCCCCGCCGGCAAAGCGCTTTGCCGTGTTGGTGGCTGCCCACAACGAAGAAGCGGTCATCGGTCAGCTGGTCGACAATTTTAACATTATGGATTATCCCCGACATTTGTTCGACGTTTATGTTATCGCCGATAATTGTACCGACAAAACGGCCGCCGTGGCCCGCAACGTCGGCGCCATCGTTTTGGAACGCTTCGACCCCGGCAACCGCGGGAAAGGGTTCGCCATGGAATGGGGATTCGCCAAGATATTTGCCCGGGATCAACATTACGACGCCTTTGCTGTGTTTGATGCAGACAATATCGTCGATCCGCAGTTTCTGCGCGTAATGAACCAGCATTTGCAGAAAGGCGAATTGGTTATCCAAGGCTATCTTGACGCCAAAAATCCCACCGATACCTGGGTCGCCGGTACGTTTGCCATTTGTTTCTGGGTGGTGGATCATATTTGGCATCTGGCGAAATATAACATCGGACTGAGCAGCTGTCTGGGCGGAACCGGCATGGTGATTTCCACCGAATTGTTGAAACGGCACGGTTGGGGGGCCACCTGCCTGACGGAAGATCTCGAATTCACCATGAAATGCCTGCTGGAGGGAATCCCGACTTCTTGGGCGCATGATGCCATTGTATATGACGAAAAACCCCTGACGTTCATGCAGTCCTGGAATCAACGCAAACGCTGGGCTCAGGGACATTTTGACGTCGCTTCCCGATTTATTCCCCGCTTGTTCGCGGAAGGCATCCGTCGCCGGGATATTCGCCTGCTGGATGGAATTCTGCATTTGTTCCAACCGCATTTTCTAATTTTGTCGACTGTGTTCGTCGTGCTGAGCATGATTCATCAGCATGTTCCGTTCTACACCAATATTTTATACACGATTCTGCCGGGGGAAGTGTGGGCCGTAGTGGCTGTTGGCCAATATATTTTCCCGCTCATTGTATTGACGAAAATCCGCGCACCGCTGAAATCTTGGTTTTACATGCTGCTATACCCTTTGTTCATCTACAGTTGGGTACCGGTGACCTTTATCGGCTATCACCAGCGCCACGACAAAAACTGGAGCCATACTCCACATTCACGAAGTCTCAGTTATCAGGAAGTCCTCGGAACTTTTCCCAAGGAAAGCTTGTTAAGCAAACAAACGGCCAACGAAAGGTGAGTAGACGGCTCACTTTTTGCATTTCAGCATGAATGGAGTTCTGTGATGTTTGAATTGACCATTGTCGAAGAATTTGAGGCGGCGCACCGTTTACCGGACTACGAAGGTAAATGTTGCCGTCTGCACGGCCATAACTGGAAAGTGGAAGTGGCGGTGCGGGGAGCCAAATTGGATTCCAGCGGTTTGCTCATCGACTTCAAGGTATTGAAGTCGCACGTTGCTGACGTGCTGGCAACGCTGGATCATTACTACCTGAATGAAACGCCGGCTTTTTTGACGCAGACGCCCACGGCCGAACATATCGCCCAATATATTTATGAATCTCTGTCTAAGCTGCCGGCATTCGGCGAACGAGTCAAAATAGCCGCGGTCAAAGTCTGGGAATCGCCGCGGTCTTGCGCCGCCTATATTCCGGAAGTATAATGCCATGACGAATAATAATTTATCGGTCAATCTCGTGGAAATTTTTTCATCAATCCAGGGAGAAGGACTCTTTGTAGGCTGCCGGCAAGTGTTCGTTCGCTTGGCCGGCTGTAATCTTTCCTGCCGGTATTGCGATACGCGGGAATCTTTTGCGGCCCCAGCCGCCGCTCGGGTGGAAACTGAGCCCGGGAGCCGGGAATTCCATTCGCTGGCCAACCCTGTAGGCGGGTTCGGGTTGCGGGACGCGGTCGCCAACCTGTGCCGCAGTCAACATCATTCCGTCAGCCTGACCGGCGGAGAGCCGTTGCTTCAGCCCCAGGCGGTTTCCATCCTGTCACCGTTGCGACGGCAGGGAGTACGCCTGTATCTGGAAACGAACGGCACGTTGCCGGGGATATTGCGGCAAACAATTCAGGATATCGACATTGTATCCATGGATTTCAAACTCCCCAGCGATTTGGCTGGCCAAAATTTCTGGCGGGAACATGCCGAGTTCCTTCAGGTTGCCAGTCAGCGCGAGGTCTTCGTGAAAATTGTTTTGAGCAACGACACAAAGCAGGACGAAATGAAGCAGGCCATCCAGTTGATTGCCGACGTCAACACATCGATTCCTCTGATTCTGCAGCCGGTAACGCCAATTAACGGGGTACTGCCGATACATCCCGACCATGTGTTGCGCTGGCAGGACTTCGCGCTGACCAAGCTGCGGGATGTCAGGGTAATCCCCCAGACCCACAAAATCATGGGACAATTATAATAAAGGCAGGGACTCATTTTGCGCATTTTATTGACAAACGATGATGGTATCCGGGCCCCGGGAATTCAGGCGCTGTGGGACAGTCTGAAAACAATCGCGGAAATTGTTGTAGCGGCGCCCAGCCGTCAGCAAAGCGCCACCGGCCATTCTATCACTGTCTACCATCCCATCTGGGTCAACGAACAAACGTTCAACGATTCCCGGATTACTGGCTGGCGAATTGGCGGCACCCCGGCCGACAGCGTCAAAATCGCTCTGGACACTTTGATGACGGGGAAGCCGGATTTAGTAATTTCCGGTATTAATCACGGACCAAACCTGGCGACCGACGTGTTATATTCTGGAACTGTCAGCGCCGCCGTCGAAGGAGCGATGCACGGAATTCCGGCCATTGCCCTTTCTCTGGCTACCGATGCAGAACCGGACTTTGCGCCGGCGGCCGCTTTTTGCCGCGGTATCGTGCAACAAATCATCAATAAGACATTCCCGTGTTTCAGTCTGCTGAACATTAACGTGCCGGCCGTTCCAGACGCTGAAATCCAAGGGGTTGCCATTACGAAACTAGGCTGTATCGAATATGAAAACGCGTTTGAGCGGCGAGTGGACCCTCGCGGGCATGTCTATTACTGGATGGCGGGAACGCCCATGGAAACACCGAATCCCGGGGATACCGATGTTGTGGCGATTCGTTCCAACAAAATTTCAGTAACCCCTATTCATTTTGACTTGACGGATTATACACTTCTTAAGGATTTTCAGCATTGGAATTCTGCCAACAGCAGGATTTTTTAACTTTTTCGCGAAGATAGATGATTTGGGTTTTACAATTTTGCTTTCGGCATTAAGTTTCGTGAAAGTGGGTGAGCGTGATCAAAAAGTTATTGACCGGCAACGAGGCGATCGCTCGCGGAGCCTATGAAGCAGGAGTTCGGGTTGCCTGCGCCTACCCCGGTACTCCGAGCACGGAAATTCTGGAAAATATCGCACAGTACCCGGAAATCAACGCGCAGTGGTCGACCAACGAAAAAGTGGCGGTGGAAGTGGCCTATGGCGCTTCAATCGCCGGTGCCCGCGTTCTGGCGGCTATGAAGCACGTCGGCGTCAACGTGGCGGCTGACCCGTTATTCACGGCCGGCTATAACGGCGTTAACGGCGGCTTTGTCCTGATTTCCGCCGATGATCCCGGTATGCACAGTTCGCAGGACGAGCAGGACAACCGGTATTACGCCAAATTCATGAAACTGGCGCTACTCGAACCAGTTGATAGCCAGGAAGCCAAAGACTTTGTAGCAGTCGCCCTGGAAATCAGCGAGCAGTTCGATACCCCGGTCATGCTGCGCAGCACCACCAGAATTTCACACTCCAAAAGCCTTGTCGAACTGGGAAATCGAACGGATATACCGGTGAAACCTTACAAAAAACACCCCTCAAAATATTTCGTTGTGCCGGCGAATCAGCGCCCCAAGCGCCCGCTGATCGAGGACCGGCTGGCTCGGTTGGCTGAATATGCGGATGCTTTTCCCGGTAACCGGGTGGAAGGCAGCGGTCGCGATTTCGCGGTCATCACCAGCGGTCCGGGATATCTTTATGCGCGGGAAGCTTTGGGTGACCGGGCAACTTATCTGAAGCTCAGCATGACCTGGCCCTTGCCGGAAGGTTTGATTCGTGACTTTATCGGCCAACATGACAAAGTCTATGTGATCGAGGAAGGGGAACCCTTTCTCGAAGAGCAGATCAAGACCCTTGGTCTACCTGTCGTCGGCAAGACTGTCTTTCCCCGCATTGGCGAACTGAGTGCCGCCATTATTCGAGAAAAATTACTGGGGGTTCGTCTGCCGCTGTTGCAGGTGGACTGTTCGGAGGTGCCCGGACGGCCGCCGGTATTGTGCGCAGGCTGTCCGCACCGCGGCGTGTTCGCGGCGATCACGAAAGTAGCGGACGTTATCACGAGCGACATCGGCTGCTATTCGCTGGGGTACCTGCCGCCTTTGAGCGCTGGCGATACCTGCATCGACATGGGCGCCAGCATCCCCAACGCGCTGGGATTCTCCAAAGTAATGCCCGATCGGAAAATCGTCGCCACCATCGGTGATTCGACATTTTTACACTCCGGCATTACCGGCTTGATTGATGTAGTCTACAATCGAGCGCCGGTTACGGTAGTAATCCTGGATAACAGTATTACCGGCATGACTGGCCATCAGCAGAACCCGGCGACCGGATTCGATATCAACGGCAACCCGGCGCCGCAGGTTCACCTCGAGGAATTCGTCATGGCCTGCGGGATCACCAAGATCTGGCTGGTTGACGCCTATGACCTGCAAGCGGTGGAATCCGCCTTGCGGGAAGCAGTCGCGACCCGGGAACCGGCGGTAATCATTGCCCGTCGTCCCTGCATGCTGATCCTGCCTAAGGAGCCTCGGGACGTCTATGAAGTGGTGACCGACGCCTGCAAGCTTTGCCGTTCCTGCCTGAAAATCGGCTGTCCGGCCATTGAACTGAAAGAGGGCCGGATTCGAATCGAAGCCCAAATGTGCGCTGGTTGCGGAATTTGCCAACAGATTTGCAAGTTTCAGGCCATCCGGAAGGTGGGTGGGGAAGAATGACTGATGCCATCAATCTCCTCATTGTCGGTGTAGGCGGGCAGGGAACTCTGTTTGCCGGGAAAGTAATCGGCGAGGTCGCCGAAAAGAGCGGCCTGATGGTGAAACAATCAGAGGTTCACGGCATGGCGCAACGTGGCGGCAGTGTGGTGACCTATATCCGAATCGGCCAGCAGGTGGTGTCACCGCTCATCGAAAAGGGTGAAGCGGATATCATCGTGTCTTTCGAACAGTTGGAAGCTTTACGCTGGATCGAATTTTTAAAACCGACCGGAACCGTCATCGTAAACGAACAGATGATTTCGCCGTTGCCTGTCATCATCGGCGCCGCCCAATATCCCGCCGATATTTTCGAACGGCTGGACCGGGCCGGTGTCAAAACGATGCGGGTGAATGCCGTGGAAATCGCCGCCCAATGTGGCAACCCCAAGGCTGTCAACACTGTGTTGCTTGGTTTGTTGGCCAAACGCTTACCGATGCCGCAGGAACTGTGGATAGATGTCATAGCGGAGCAAAGCCCGGCAACTAGTACGGTCGCGAATTTGGAAGCATTTTACAAAGGATGGAGTATTGCTTGAGTATGCCGAACTTTCGGGGAGTATTTTTTGACCTGGATGGAACATTGTTGGATACTACACCCCTGATTGTCCAATCGTTCCAGCATGCATTTCAGACCCATTATCAAAGGGCGGTTACCTTGGCGGACATCCAGCCTTATATGGGAAAACCGTTGCGGGCGGCCATGGAAGTCATGGCGCCGGGGGAAGAAGATGCGGTTATTGCAACCTATCGTGCTTTCAATCATATTCATCACGACCGATTAGCCGGCGTTTTTGAAGGTGTGCCCGAAACCGTCCGTTCGCTATATGCAGCCGGCATCAAACTGGCCATTGTAACCTCCAAAACATCGTCCATGGCCCGACGCGGGCTGAAGCTGTTTGACCTGGAACAATATTTTTCGGCCGTCATCGGTCTTGACGAAACGGTTCGCCACAAACCGGAACCGGAACCGGTTCTGACAGCCCTGCAGGCGACCAATCTCACCGCTGCCGAGTGCATCATGGTGGGCGACAGTTCCCACGATTTGCTGAGCGGAAGGCGCGCCGGGCTAAAGACCGCAGCCGTTCGCTGGACCCACGTTCCATGGGACGATCTGCTGACGGTGAATCCCGATTACATTCTGGAAACCATGACCGACCTGCAGCGGATTGTACTACCGGAAACCAAGGAGGACTGAACCTTGAACACTGAGCCAACGCTGGCCATCATCGGCGGCACCGGAGTCTATGATCCCGCCATGTTGGCTGAAATCGACGATGTGGTTGTGGTTACGCCTTACGGCGAAGTAACCTGCCAAACCGGCAAGCTGGCTGGCCGAAGCGTAGCCTTTATTCCAAGACATGGACGGCATCATTCCATTCCGCCACATTTGATCAATTATCGGGCTAACATTTGGGCGCTGAAAAAACTGGGAGTGCAAAAAATCCTGGCTACGACGGCGGTCGGTTCTCTGAATGCGGCCATGAAGCCTGGCGATCTTGTTTTGCCGAATCAGCTGCTTGATTTTACCAAGACCCGCGTCGCCACATTTTATGAAGGGGGAACCCGAGGCGTTGTTCATGTGGATATGACCTTGCCTTACTGCAACACTTTACGACAGGCGGTAATGGCTGCGGCGGCGGATCTGAAGCTTCCCGTTCACCATGGCGCCTGCTATGTCTGCACTGAAGGACCGCGTTTCGAAACGGCCGCCGAAATCAGGGCCTATGCGATGCTTGGCGGCGACCTGGTGGGTATGACCGGTGTTCCGGAGGCCGTTTTGGCCAGGGAAGCGGAAATGTGCTATGCCTCGGTTTCCATGGTCACGAATTTTGCGGCCGGCATCAGCCCGGCTCCACTGACTCACGCCGAAGTCATCGATACCATGAAACAAAACGCCGCCAACATTCGCGCGTTGCTGCACCGGACGATCACTGCCGCCATTCCGGCGGAGGATTGCGCCTGTCAGCACTCGCTGCGGGAATTCGGTGGGTTTAAATTCTGATATGGGAATGCCGGAAACTTTGCGTTGGCAAGGCGGGGGCCTGATCCTGTTGGATCAGACGCGACTGCCACTGAATGAAGCCTATATCCACTGCCGCGACTATCGCCGGGTTGCGGAAGCCATAAAACGTCTCGAGGTAAGAGGGGCTCCCGCCATCGGCGCAGCGGCGGCCTTTGGACTGGTTCTGGGCGCCCAGGAACTGTTACGGAGCGGCCAGTCGATACGACTTGAGCTTTCGCGAATTGCCGCCGATTTGACGGCAACCCGGCCGACCGCTGTAAATCTTAGTTGGGCCATCCGCCGGATGATGCGAGTCGTTGAAGCGGCCGACAGGCAGGCCCCGGACGCCGACCTGGCCGCAAGGTTGGAAGTGGAAGCTCAACGGATCGCCGCTGAAGACCGGGCTATGAATGAAAAAATTTCCCGGCATGGCGCCGCTTTGTTTTCTAAGCCGGCTACAATACTGACACACTGCAATGCCGGCGCGCTGGCCACGGTCGCGGTCGGGACCGCGCTGGGCGTCATTGGACAGGCTTGGCGGGAGGGCCATGTGGCTGGCGTGTATGCCGATGAAACGCGCCCGTTACTGCAAGGAGCACGTTTGACCACGTTTGAACTTGTCCGGCAGGGAATTCCGGTCACCCTGATTACCGACAATATGGCAGCCTGGGTCATGAAATGTGGCCGGGTTCAGGCCGTGATCGTCGGCGCCGACCGCATTGCCCGCAACGGTGATGTCGCCAATAAAATCGGTACCTATGGCTTGGCCGTGTTGGCGAAGGTGCATAGTATCCCATTTTATGTGGCCGCACCGACTTCTAGTTTTGATTTTTCGTTGCCGGATGGAACCGGCATCCCGATCGAAGAACGCCACCACGAGGAAGTGTTTGGTTTTGGCGGAGTCCGGACGGCACCGCCGGGAATCGACGCCTTTAATCCTTCATTTGACGTCACACCGGCGGATCTGGTGACCGCCATCATCACGGAAGCCGGCGTTTTGCGACCTCCCTACGAACTCTCGATTGCCGGCCTGATCACAACGAAACCTGAGGGGGAACTATCATGAAATCAATCATCCGGGATCCCAAGCTGGCACCGCAGGGTTGGGATAAAATTCACTGGGTCATGGAACACATGCCGGTGCTGAATAGCCTGAACGAGGAGTTTGGCAGAACCAAACCACTGGCGGGTGTCAATATGGTGGTGACCGTTCATTTGGAAGCCAAGACCGCTTATCTGTGCATGGTCCTGAAGAACGCCGGGGCCAATGTGGCGGTCACTGGCAGCAATCCGTTATCTACGCAGGACGATGTGGCGGCGGCATTGGCGGAAGCGGGAGTGGGAGTGTACGCCTGGTACAATACCACGCCGGCGGAATATGACCAGTTTCTGCATCATGCCCTGGACACTCGCCCGCAGATCATTATCGACGATGGCGGCGACCTGGTTTCCCTGCTGCACGGGGAACGCGCCGACCTGGCTGCTCAGGTGATGGGCGGCTCCGAAGAAACCACGACCGGCGTATTGCGTCTGCGGGCACTGGCCGCACAGGGTCGGCTGAAATTCCCGATGATTTCGGTAAACGACGCCGATTGCAAACATTTGTTCGATAATCGATATGGCACCGGGCAGTCGGTTTGGGATGGCATCATGCGAACAACCAACCTGTCAATTGCCGGCAAGACTGTCGTGGTCGCCGGCTACGGCTGGTGCGGCAAAGGGGTCGCCATGCGGGCCCGAGGCTTGGGCGCCCATGTGATTGTTACGGAAATCAACCCGATCAAGGCTGCGGAAGCTGTTTTCGACGGTTATCAAGTTTTACCGATGCTACAGGCAGCAACGATGGGGGACGTCTTTGTCACGGTCACCGGCTGCAACGACGTCATCCGCAAAGAGCATCTAGAGTGCATGAAGGCTGGCGCCATGCTGGCGAACGCCGGGCATTTCGACGTGGAAATCAATAAGAACGATTTGTCGGCCTTGGCCCAATCGACCCGAACGGTTCGCAAGAACATCGAAGAATTCGCGTTGACGGATGGCCGAAAGCTGTATCTGCTGGCGGAAGGCCGTCTGGTCAATCTGGCGGCTGGCGACGGCCACCCGACGGAAATCATGGACCTTTCCTTTGCGATGCAGGCCCTGGCAGCTTTGCACATCCTGAAAAATCACCAATCGATGAGCAATGATGTTCATAATTTGCCGCCCGAACTGGATTGGCGAGTGGCGCATCTGAAGCTTGCCGCCATGGGTGTGCGGATCGATGCGCTGACCAGTTGCCAGACCGACTATCTGCATCAGGCGTAGCAGCATGAATGACTTGACGCAACTCAGACAGGCGGTTGTTGAAGCCGGCCGTCAAATGTTCGAACGGGGACTGGTCGCCGGAACCTGGGGCAACATCAGCCTGCGCAGCGACAACGGCGATCAGATCGCCGTTACTCCTTCCGGCAGTCCTTATACAGGACTGCGGCCGACGGATATCGTCGTCGTTTCAGCCGACGGACACCTTCTGGCCGGTCAGCGACCGTCTTCCGAACTGCCTTTGCATTTGGCGATTTACGCAGCTCGTCCCGATGTATTCGCCGTGGTTCACACTCACAGCATTTATGCCACGGCTTGCGCCGTGGTGGGAGAAACGATACCGCCGTGTCTGGAAGAAATGGTCCAGGTTGTCGGTGGAGGAGTGGAAGTCGCCGAATATGCTTTGCCGGGAACGGCGGAACTGGCCCGAAACGCGGTTAAAGCTCTGGCAGACAGAACCGCGGTGCTGCTGGCGAACCACGGAGCAGTCGCCTGTGGCCCCAATTTGCCGGAAGCCCTGTTGATCGCCGAACTGGTGGAGAAGGCGGCGCAAATACACGCCATCGCCGCCCAGTTTGGTGGCGGCCGTCGCCTGGACGAAGAGGACATTCGCCTGATGCGGCGATTTTATGTGGAAAGTTATCGCCAGTTGAAGCGGAAAGGATGATTGTATGGGAAAATTGTTGCTGCGGGACGGTCGTTATCTGAATCCGGCAGGAGAAATCATTGCGGGGGATATCGGCATTGAAAACGGCTGGATCCTGTTTTGCGGCGTCACGCCAGCAAACTGGACCGCCGATGAAACTATCGATTGCCAGGAAAAACTGATAACCCCAGGCCTGGTGAACGCCCATACCCATGCGGCCATGACCCTGTTCCGCAGTTACGCCGACGACATGGCGCTGATGGATTGGCTGCAAAAGAAAATCTGGCCGGCGGAGGCAAACCTGACGGCTGAGGATGTCTATTGGGGATCGCAGTTGGCCATCGCCGAGATGTTGGCAAGCGGTACGACCGCTTTCGCCGATATGTACTTTTTCATGGACCAGGTTGCCAAAGCGTGCGTCGAGACCGGTATGCGGGCGTCGCTGTCCCGGGGGATCATCGCGGTTGATGGTCCCGGACAGGAGGAACGATTTGCGGAAAACGAGCAATTGTTCAAAGATTTTCATGGCGCTGCCGATGGGCGCATTACCGTGATGCTTGGGCCGCACGCTCCCTATACCTGTCCGCCGCGTTGCATGGAAAAAGTTGTCGCTATTGCTCATCGGCTTGGTGCGGAAATTCATGTTCATCTATCGGAAACCAAGGATGAAGTAGAAAAATGTCAGCGAATTTACGACAAATCACCGGTTGCGCTGCTTAATGATCTGGGCGTCTTTGATTGCGGCACTTTGGCCGCCCATTGCGTCTGGGTATCCGAACAGGACATCCGGATACTGGCCGAGAAAAAAGTCCGCGTTGTCCACAATCCTTCCAGCAACCTGAAACTGGCCAGCGGCGCGGCCCCGGTGTCAGCGATGCTGGAAGCCGGCGTTACGGTCGCGTTGGGAACGGACGGCGCTACCAGCAATAACAAGCTGGACCTGCTGGAAGAAATTCGTTTGGCCTCTTTCCTGCAAAAGCTGGACCGCATGGACCCAACGGCGTTGCCATCCCGGCAGGTATTACAGATGGCCCACCAGGGCGGAGCGGCGGCTATTGGCCAAGGCGACGTTTTGGGTCGCATTGAACCCGGCTACAAAGCCGACTTGACCATCTATAACACAACAGCGCCACATTGGTGCCCGCAACATGATTTGGCGTCCATCCTTACCTACGCTGCAGCTTCGGCCGATGTCAGCCATACCCTGGTAGACGGGCGCGTTCTTTACCGCAACGGCGAATTCACAACGATCGACATTGACAGGGTTAAAGCCGAAACCGGCGCTCGCGGGTTACGGCTGGTGAAATAAAGGAGGAATACGAAATTGTACAAAATTCTCAGTGCGGAAGAGCTGTCCGCCGGCGTGAAGTCCTTTATTGTGGAAGCGCCGATGGTGGCGCGCAAATGTCAGGCCGGGCAATTCATCATCCTGCGGATTGATGAAGACGGCGAACGGATCCCCTTGACCATTGCCGACTATGATCGGGAACAGGGCACCATTCATCTGATTTTCCAGGAAGTGGGCAACACCACCCGGCAGCTCGGCACTTTGAAAGCCGGCGATGCCTTGTTGGACGTTGCCGGGCCGCTCGGCAAAGCCACTGAAATCGAAAATTTCGGCACAGTGGTCTGCATCGGCGGCGGCATCGGCGTTGCGCCGGTCTATCCGATCGCCCGCGCATATAAAAAAGCCGGCAACCGGGTCGTATCAATCATCGGTGCCCGCAACGCGGACCTGCTGATCATGGAAAAGGAAATGCGTTCCGTCAGCGATGTCCTGCATATTACGACCGATGACGGTTCGGCCGGACGCAAGGGTCTGGTCGTTGATCCCCTTAAAGATATGATTGCCGCCGGTGAAAAAATCGACCGGGTCATGGCCATCGGACCGATGATCATGATGCGGGGCGTTGCCGAGGTAACCCGTCCGTATAAAATTCCGACACTAGTCAGCCTCAACCCGATCATGGTCGACGGAACCGGCATGTGCGGCGGCTGCCGATGCAGCGTCGGCGGCGAAACCAAATTCGCCTGTGTGGATGGACCGGAATTCGACGGTCATGCCGTGGACTTTAACGGACTGATGTCCAGGGCCCGGATGTATCAGACCCAGAAACGGCAATGCAAGGGGGACGGATCATGTCACAACAAGTAAAACACAAAATGCCGGAACAGGAAGCCAGCATTCGTCGACATAATTTCAACGAAGTGACGCTGGGATATGACGAGGAAACCGCCAAAGCGGAGGCGGCCCGGTGCCTGCAATGCAAAAACTCGCCTTGCCGTAATGGCTGCCCGGTTGGAATCGATATTCCCGCATTTATAAATAAAGTAAAAGAGGGCGATTTCGTCGCCGCCAACCGGATCATCCGTCAATATAACAACCTGCCGGCGGTCTGCGGCCGCGTTTGTCCGCAGGAAAACCAATGTGAAAAGCTCTGCATTCGCGGCATCAAGGGCGAACCGGTCGGCATTGGCCGCCTGGAACGATTTGTCGCCGACTTCTCCTTGGGCGGAACCTGTCCGTTGCCTGATCTGCCGCCCACCGAAAAAATCGGCAAAGTCGCGGTCATCGGCGGTGGTCCGGCCAGCCTGACGGCTGCCGGCGATCTGGTTCGGCTCGGCTATCAGGTGACCCTGTTCGAGGCCCTGCATACTCCCGGCGGCGTCTTGATGTACGGCATTCCCGAATTCCGTCTGCCCAAGGACATTGTGAAGTGCGAAATCGAAACCCTGAAATACCTGGGAGTGGAAATCGTGGTCAACGCCGTGATCGGCAAAACCTTCACGGTGGATGAACTACTGAACGAAGAAAAGTATGATGCTGTCTTCATCGGCACCGGCGCCGGCCTGCCACATTTCATGAAGATGCCGGGTGAAAATTTGAATGGGGTTTACTCCGCCAATGAATTTTTGACCCGCGTAAATCTAATGAAAGCTTATAAGTTCCCGGAAACTGCGACTCCCGTACGGGTTGGCCGCAATGTCGCCGTCGTCGGCGGCGGCAATGTTGCCATGGACTCAGCCCGCACCGCCCTGCGACTGGGCGCGGAAAACGTCTATATCGTGTACCGTCGCTCCAAGGACGAAATGCCGGCCAGGGCCGAGGAAGTGGAACATGCGCACGAAGAGGGCGTCGACTTCCAACTGTTGACCAATCCGGTTCAGGTGATTGGCGACGAGGCCGGCTGGGTCAAAGGATTGGAGTGTGTCCGCATGGAATTGGGTGAACCGGATGCTTCGGGCCGGCGCCGTCCGGTCGAAAAATCGGGTTCCAACTTCGTTTTGGATGTCGACACCGTGGTCATCGCGATCGGCCAGGGTCCGAACCCGCTGGTCCAGAACACTACGCCCGGCATGCAAACCAACAAACACGGCAATATCGTTGCGGATGACGACGGCCGGACCACCAAGGAAGGGGTTTTTGCCGGCGGCGATATCGTGACCGGTGCTGCCACCGTCATTCTGGCCATGGGCGCCGGAAAAAAAGCGGCCGCCTCCATTCACGAATATGTGCAGAAAAAGAAACAGTCCGCCCAATAATTAACAATTAACCCGATATCCAGCGTCGACTATCCTGACGTCCTTGCAGGGATGCCAGGATAGTTTTTTGTGCAGATTTTGTTTGGCAACAGCAAAAGCCAAGAAAAATCCGTTTGCAAAACAAGGATTTTTCCTCCGCATCGAGAAAATATAAAGAAAGTAATCCATTACCGCAGGCATGGACAGATAGGAGAGAATGTGATGTTTCAACAGGCTGATCGCCTCAAGGGGCTTTCCTCCGCAATATTCACCCAGGTTGACACAATGCGGAGACAAGCCATCGCCGAAGGAAAGGACGTCATAACCCTCAGTCTTGGCAGTCCCGATCTCGCCCCGGCGCCACACATTGTGGCCGCGATGAAAGCCGCCATGGACAACGATGCAAGCTATGGTTACACCTTGTCCAAAGGTACACCGGAATTTGTGCAGGCGGTGGCCAACTGGTACCAACGCAAATTTACCGTCACTCTGGATCCGACAACCGAAATTCATTCGCTCATGGGTTCGCAGGACGGCTTGGCCCATATTGGCTTGTGTCTGGTCAATCCTGGAGATGTCGTTCTGGTTCCGGATCCGGGCTATCCGATTTTCTTTGCCGGGCCGCTGGTTGCCGGCGCTGAAATCGTCACGATGCCATTAAAACCTGAGAATGCTTATCTGCCGGATTTGGATGCAATCGATCCCTCAATTCTGCGTCGGACCAAGATCATGATCCTGAACTATCCCAACAATCCGTTGGCGGCAACGGCTCCCCGGGAGTTTTTCGCCAAGGTGGTGGCTCTAGCCAAGCAATACGATTTTTTGGTGATTCATGATTTTGCCTATAGCGAGCTGGTATTTGACGGGTATCGCCCTGATAGTTTTCTGTCGATTCCCGGCGCCAAAGATGTGGCCATTGAGTTCCATTCCTTGTCAAAAACCTACAGCATGGCTGGCTGCCGGGTTGCTTTCGTCGTCGGCAACGCCGAAGTCATTGCAATGCTCGGCCGCCTGAAGTCCAACTTCGATTACGGAATCTTCTATGCCATCCAACAAGGCGCCATCGCCGCTTTGAACGGACCGGACGATTGCATCCGCGAAACCGCGCTACGCTATCAACGCCGCCGCGACGTGCTGGTGGATGGTTTTGCCCGGTTTGGCTGGAAAGTCGACCGCCCCAAGGCTTCCATGTATATCTGGGCGCCAGTGCCGACCCGACAGAATTCCTTTGACTTTGCCGTGGATTTGTTGAAAAACACCGGAGTGGCGGTAGTACCCGGTATCGGCTTTGGTGACTGCGGCGAAGGCTATGTCCGAATCGCCCTGGTGCAGTCCGAACAGCGACTCGCCGAATTCGTCGATCGGGCGGAGAAATGGCTGGCCAAATAATGAATCGTGCCAAATCTGAAGCAGGGAGGGTTTTAGTTTGCGCGCTTTAAATTTTTATTCATCCACCTATCACAACCAATTGATTTGTCGGCGCAAAACGTGTACCATTCGTATGGGAGACAAGACAGACAAATATGCCGAGGGGGATATTGTCTGGGTGACTGTCGGAAAGAAATTCGCGCAAAAAAAACGAATCTACACGGCGATGATCGATCGGGTGCTGGTAAAAACCATCTCGGAACTCACGCAGGACGACTTGAAGGGCGAAAATCCCGACATCGATAACGTACGGGACGTGATTGCGTTTTTGGAAGGGATCTATAATAAAAAGATCCTGGAATCCGACACCGTATCCGTAGTATATTTTTCCGAAATCATTGAGTGATTGCCAAAAGAAAAATGGAGGGATCAACAACGTGACTGAAGCCAAAATCACAGAAGCCTGTATTCCCGTCGGCGTATCCGGACGGCACGTCCATCTGAGCCGCGCCCATTTGGACGCTCTGTTCGGGTCTGGCTACGAACTCACCAAAAAGAAGGACCTGTCGCAACCCGGCCAATTCGCTTCGGAAGAAACAGTGGATATCATGACCACTAAGGGCGCTTTCACCCGGGTTCGGATTTTAGGTCCCGTACGTAAGGATACTCAGATCGAACTGGCCTTGACGGATTCCGTCAAGTTGGGAATCACTCCGCCGATTCGTGATTCAGGCAATATCGAAGGTTCGCCGGGAGTAGTGCTGGTGGGACCGAACGGAACGATTACCCTCGACAAAGGCGCTATCGTAGCTCTGCGCCACATCCATATGACGCCGGCCGATGCCGAACGTTTCGGCGTGAAAGACAAAGATATCGTGCAGGTTGAATGCCTAGGCGAACGCGGCATGATCATGGGACAAGTTTTGATTCGCGTCAATGATCAGTACGCGCTGGAAATGCATGTCGACACCGACGAGGGTAATGCCGCCTGCCTGAAAACAGGGGATATGATTCGAATCGTCTAAGGGGAAAATAATCTTCGACTTTTTTGCAAAATCCTGCAGGATTTTGCAAAAGATGATCGAAGATTATTTATGTCAAAAACACGGAACAGTGTTCAGTATAAATGAACGCAAGGAGACGTTTACAACAAATGATCCATTCCCAACCGCAAGGTGAACCTATTCGCAATCATAACGTCAAAAAGGACTTTGCCTATACGGTGGCATCCGTCGACCGGGCAATCGAGCTATTGTTGTTGCTGGAATCATCCGCCCGCGATCTTGGGGTGACGGAGCTCAGCAAATTATTGGGTGTGCAAAAAAGCACCATTCACAATCTTCTTCAGACCTTGCTGGCCCGAGATTTTGTTCGACAGACGGATTCCGGAAAATTTACGCTGGGCTTTCGTTTGATGCGTCTGGGAGCCTCGGCCGCCGAACGCCTGGATCTTCGCCGGATTGCCGGCCCAGTGCTCCGAGAACTGGCGGAAGTGACCAATGAGTATGTACTGTTGGCTGTATTGAACCGTCAGGAAGTCACCATAATCGACAGCGTGGCCCCGCAACGTTCGACCTTCATCGTGCCGCGGATTGATTTTGCCCACACCTTCCATTGCACGGCCCTCGGCAAAATATTCCTGGCCTTTGGCAGCGAGCAGATTCGTCAGGTCATCCTTGCCCAACCTTTAACTTGTTACACGGCATTCACCCTGCACACGCCGACGGACATCGCCGCTGAGATTGAACGAATCCGTAGCCAAGGGTTCGCGGTATCCTGCAATGAAACCATCGAAGGGGTGACCTGCATTGGCGCTCCCATTTTCAATGCGCACGGAGCCTTGGCGGCTGCCGTGTCGATTTCGAGCGCCACCGCCCGCCTGGCCGACGACAAACATGAAGAAATGGCCAACATCCTGAAAAGCAAAGCTGCGGCCATTTCTCGCATGATTGGCTACTGAAACTGCAAATCCAGTGCAGTTACAGCATATCCCACTACAAGGGAAAAGGAGGCGAAAAGTATGCCAAAACCGGTATTCAACGAGGAACGATGCAAAGGGTGCGGGCTCTGCACAGTCGTCTGCCCCAAAAAAATCATCGTTCTGGCGGATCATTTCAACAGCAAAGGATACCACCCCTCGACCTGCATTGACGAATCCCAATGTATCGGCTGCGCGATGTGCGCCCGGACTTGTCCGGACGTGGTAATCGAAATCTGGAAGTAAGGAGTGAGTTTCTTGGCGGAAAAAATTCTGATGAAGGGAAACGAAGCCATCGGCGAAGCCGCTGTAGTAGCTGGCTGTCGTCATTACTTCGGTTACCCGATTACACCCCAGAGCGAATTGATCGAATACATGGCCAAGCGCCTGCCGCAGGTAGACGGAGTGTTTCTCCAGGCGGAAAGCGAACTTTCGGCCATCAATATGGTTTATGGCGCCGCTGCCGCCGGCTGTCGTGTGATGACTTCATCCTCCAGTCCCGGCATTAGCCTGAAACAAGAAGGAATTTCCTATATCGCCGGTTCCCAGCTTCCCTGCGTCATTGTTAACATGCAACGTGGCGGCCCGGGCCTGGGCAGTATTCAACCGGGTCAGGCCGATTATTTCCAGGCCACCAAAGGCGGCGGACACGGCGATTATCACAATATTGTCTTGGCGCCCAATTCAGTGCAGGAGATGGCCGACATCACCGCCGAAGCTTTCGATTTGGCGGATAAATGGCGTAATGCTGTAATGATTCTCGGCGACGGCGCCCTCGGTCAAATGATGGAGCCAGTCGAATTCAAGGAAAAGAACGCGGCCGCAGTGGAAAAAACCTGGGCGGCGACTGGCCTGCGCGGCCGGAAAACCCACAATGTGATCAATTCCCTGTATCTGCAACCGGACCTGTGCGAAAAGCACAACCACGTATTGCAAGACAAATACACCCAGATTCAGGCTGAGGAGACACGGTGGGAATGCTTGCAGACGGAAGACGCCGACATCATTGTTGTCGCCTATGGTATCACTTCCCGCATTGCCCAGACCGCAATCGGCAAAGCCCGGGCAGCCGGCGTGAAAGTAGGCCTGTTCCGTCCGATTACTCTTTGGCCCTTCCCGAGCAAACCGTTGGCAGCTCTTTGTCCAACCGCTAAAGCTTTTGCCGTATTTGAAATGAGCGCCGGCCAGATGGTGGAGGATGTGCGCCTGGCAGTCAACGGAGCCCGGCCAGTGTTCTTCCACGGACGCACCGGCGGAATGCTGCCGACACCCAAGGAATTGTTCGACCAAATCATGAGCGTTTCGCGCGGCGAAGGAGGAAAATAACATGGCGGAAAGAATATTCGGCCGTCCTGAGTCGTTGGCGGAAGTGCAAACCCATTATTGTCCCGGCTGTCATCATGGCATCATTCATCGCCTCGTTGCCGAAGCCATCGATGAACTCAAGGTAATGGACAAAACAGTGGGGGTCGCTTCGGTCGGTTGCTCGGCCTTGGCCTACGACTATTTCAATGTAGATATGGTGGCGGCAGCCCATGGCCGGGCGCCTGCCGTCGCTACCGGTATCAAACGGGTCCATCCCGATGGCGTGGTCTTCACTTACCAAGGCGACGGCGACCTTGCCGCCATCGGCACGGCGGAAATCGTTCACGCTGCCGCCCGGGGCGAGCGCATCACCACGATCTTTGTAAACAACGCCATCTATGGCATGACCGGCGGCCAAATGGCCCCGACCAGCCTGGTCAATCAAGTTACGACCACCTCACCCTACGGACGCAAACTGGAATCGGCCGGCATGCCGATTCGGATGACCGAAATGCTGGCCACGTTGGACGGCGCCAAATTCCTGGCGCGGGTGGCGGTGAACACTCCGGCGAATATGGCGAAAGCCAAAGCCGCTATCAAAAAGGCATTTGAAATCCAGATCGCCGGCATTGGTTTTAGTCTGGTCGAAGTTCTGAGCATCTGTCCCACCAACTGGGGTATGAGTCCCGTCGAAGCCGTAGGCTGGATGGAAAAGAACATGATGCCGTATTATCCTCTGGGAACTTATCGCTCCGGCGAGGAGGTGGCAAAATGAACAAAGAGATGATTTTTGCCGGCTTTGGCGGCCAGGGCGTGATGCTGATGGGGCAGATCCTGGCATACGCCGGAATGCTGGAAGGGCAACAAGTTTCCTGGTTTCCGGCCTACGGGCCGGAGATGCGGGGCGGAACCGCCAATTGCTCGGTTATCATCGGTGACGAGCCCGTTGGCACGCCAATTGTAACTGATCCCAGCGTGGTTGTCGCCATGAATTTGCCATCGCTGGACAAATTTGAATCAGCGTTGCCCGCCGGTGGAACGTTGCTGATCAACAGTTCCCTGATCGATCGCAAACCGCATCGCACCGACATCAAAACTTATTTCATTCCCTGCAACGACATCGCGCAGGAGCTCGGAAATCTAAAAGTGGCGAACATGGTCATGGTGGGAGCGATCATCGCCGCCAGTGGCGTCGTGGACATCGATTCGGTCATCTCCGTGTTGGCCAAAAAGATCTTCAAAAACAAACCCAAAGTTATGCCGATCAATGAACAGGCAATCCGGCGCGGTCTGGAATGCATCAACGGCAAATAATATGCTCTGACCAATCAGAGTATGCTCTGTAACCCGAAAAAGACTGAGCGTTTGTCTCAGTCTTTTTCCTTTTTGCAGGAATTTTGCAGTGAGTTGCGAATAATTATGAAATATATGAACAAATCCAAGCCTTTTCCAATCGCGCATTCCGTAAACCGGTACATCCGTAGTATCGGGCATAGGCTATTGATGTCTGAACACAAGGGGGACCGCTTAATTGTTCAACTGGATGAAAAATCCCATGGCGGGCGCCGGTAGCCTGCAGGAATATGAAATAGCGATGGACCGGCTAATTGGCAATTTGATTCTCATGTTTGCCGCTTTGCTGACATTATTGGAACTCTTACGGGAATCCAGCTTTCTTCAAGGGTTATTCGTCGCGCGATACGCCATCGCCACCGGCATTGCGACCCTGCTCGTCAGAAACATGGCTCTCCCGCTGATGCATCGCGGTGTTATCCTGTTAACGATACCAACTATCCTGGCGGCAGTTTCCGCTGTCACGGATCCTTTTTTCGTATTTGTCCATCATATTTTTTTCATTTTGATCATTGCCGCCTCCCTATACTTTCACGCACAAATGCTGTTGGCGTTTGGGGTCATTCTGAATGTTATTTTACTGGCTCTATATTTTTTCCAGCCAACCGGGTTATTCGGGAGTTCCGAAAACCCCGGCGATATTTTTTTTGTTTTCGCTCTGCTCAACGGCGGTATTTTTATCTTGTATCATGTCATGCAATGGGTCCGGCTATTGCTCGTTGAGGTGCTGCGTCACTCGGAACGATTGAAACTGATGGCCTATACCGATTTTTTAACCGGCGTTTGTAATCGGGCCAGCCTGTTGGAACGGTTGGAAAGCGACATTCAGTGGGCAGAAGCGAATGGAACATTGCTGGCGGTCGCTGCCGTCGACATCGACAATTTCAAGGAAATTAACGATACCTTCGGCCATACTGTGGGCGACCAGGTGTTGGTCAAAGTTGCTGAACGAATTCGCAGTTGCACGCGTTCAACAGACACGGTGGCCCGTGTGGGCGGTGATGAATTTTGCTTGCTGTTGACCGGAATCCGCGAACGCACCGATGCCATTGCACATATGAAACAAATTATCGAAGGCCTGGCAGCTTTGCACTCTGGCCTAAGCTGCGATCTGCAGATTCAGGTCAGCGTCGGTCTGGCCTTTTATCCCCAAGACGCCGCCGATCCGCCGAATTTGCTGAACAGGGCCGATAAAGCAATGTACCAGGCGAAACGCAGTGGAAAGAATTGTCTGCGCTTATCCGATGAAATTGCTAATTTTGCCTAATTTTATTTTGATTTTCATGAGCCGGGACGCCATTCATTCATACTGATCGGACGATCATTTTTTCCATCAGAGTTGCGATAATGCCGGATATTCCGAAACTTGGAGCAGGAAAGCTCGTCAAAGGCGGCGAACGAATTATTAAATGAATAAAGGCAGGGGATCAGGATGACGTTTGATTTTCATACGCACTCTTTCTTCAGCGACGGAGTATTGTCACCGATTGAATTGATTCGTCGCGCCCATGTTGCCGGCTATCGGGCCATCGCGGTGACCGATCACGTCGGTTTGGCCGATATGGAATCGACAATCCGGGAAGTGGCCAAAGACTGCGCCATGGCGGAAAAGTACTGGGGAGTCAAGGCTCTGCCCGGCGTGGAACTGACGCATGTACCGGCCGCGGCCATTAATGATTGCGCACGACAAGCCAAATCTTTCGGCGCCCGAATTGTCGTAGTGCATGGCGAGACTCCCGTAGAGCCGGTTGAAGCGGGAACCAACCGAGCCGCTTTGATGTCGTCATATGTCGATGTTTTGGCTCACCCGGGGTTCCTGACAACCGAGGAGGCGCAAATCGCCGTAGTCAATGATATTTTTTTGGAAGTAACTGCCCGGGGCGGCCATTGCCTAACGAATGGGCATGTGGTGAAGGTTGGCCTGGCTGTGGGCGCCAAGCTGCTGGTCAACAGCGATTGTCACACACCGGACAATCTGATGAAAGAGGGGTTTGCCGCCAAAGTCGCCCAAGGCGCCGGCATTCCGGTGGAAATACTGGAATCGGTTTTACTCGATCATCCGATGGAACTGCTGCGACGGTTGGAAAAATCGGAAAGAAACGCGAATAATTAATAATTCATGAAAGGCAGGGAAAATCCACTATGATTTGCCCTAACTGCGGCCGGGACAACCCGGCGAACGCCTACTACTGCCAAACCTGCGCGACGCCTTTGATGCCAGCCGTGCAGCCGCCCCCGGCGCCTGGCTATGGTTATCCGCCGCCACAACCACAGGCTGTTTATCCCGCCGGCTATGAACCGAGCCATTACGCCAGTATCGGGCGACGCTTTTTAGCGGCACTGATCGACGGAATTATCCTGGGCATCCCCATTGGCATCATTTCTTCCGTATTAAGCGCCATGATGGCGGTACGAGTCATTCATCGCAGCAGTCGGGATACCTCTTTTAATCCTGGGCTGGCCGCTGACACAATCGGTACTTTTTTCGCCGGCTTTGGAATGATCATGATCATCTCTTTTTTGCTGACGTGGGCCTACTTTGCCTTGATGGAAAGTTCCGGCTGGCAGGGAACCGTCGGCAAAAAAGTTATGGGAATTCAGGTAACCGATCTAAACGGTGGCAGAATCAGCGTAGGTCGGGCGACAGCCCGTCTCGCCGTCAAAGCCTTTCTCAGCGGCTGGTTCCTGATCGGATACATCATGGCGTTCTTTACGCGGCGAAACCAAGCTTTGCACGATCTCATCGCCGGCACGCTCGTCCTGACGCGCCAACCTGAATATCCGGCTTATCCCGCGTATCCTCAAGCGCAGCCCGGCTATCCTAACTACACTGCGCCGCCGCAACAGCCAACCTACGCCGCATCATGCCCCAGCTGCGGCGCCGTGCTGCAACCCAACTCCAAATTTTGCAGCAATTGTGGAAGAAACCTCTGATCGCTCAAATCGCCTAAGCAACCCGAACGCGTGAATAGTGCCAGGAGGGGATTATGGTGAATCCAGCCACAACGATTTTTCGTCAAATCGTCCTGCTGTTACTGGTTAGCCTGCTCCTGATGTTTACCGCAGCCTGCGGCGGCAGTTCCAAAAGTGAAGCGCCGCGGCCGGCCGCCCAGCCCGTTGCCAAAACTGCCGCGCCCGCCGCCAACGGCGGCGCCGGCAAACCGATGACCGAGCTTCGCAAACTCATCGAAACGGCGCAGCTTACGTTGGAAACCAAAGACCTGCCGGCAACGGAAAAGCAGGTAATGGACCGCTTGAACAACCGCAAGGGCATCGTCAGCTCCTCCAACATCACGCTGGATGGAAACGGCCGACGCAACGGTAATTATACCTTGCGGGTTCCTGCGGGCCAATTGCAACCTTTCCTACAGGAACTCGCCGAATTACCGAATGTGATCGTCCGACAGCGGAGTCTGGCCGTTCAGGATGTCACGGAAGAATATATCGATATCAACGCCCGCCTTGAGAATATGCAACGGCAAGAAAAGCGATTGCGGGAAATCTTGGCGACCGCCACTACGGTGGAAGATATCCTAAAGGTTGAAAAAGAGCTTGCCGCCGTGCGGACCCAGATCGAAAGCCTAACGGGGCGTTTGAAAGCATTAACCGGCAAGATCGAACTGTCGACGGTCCAACTGCGAATCAGCGAAGTCGTCGTCATGACGGAAACTAATTTCTGGGGAAAACTTAAAGGAATCCTGCGCGACAGTTGGGTAGCCGCGGGCGACGTCGTTTTGTACATTATTGCAACAATCATCGTGCTTTCGCCGCTGGCCCTTCTGGTCGCCTTACTCTGGTGGGTTTGGCAACGCCGGCAAAAAGCAAAACAGACCGGACGGATCAATATCCCGCCGCCGGAACCCCCGAAATAGGCAGGAAAATCAATTAGGCCCATGGAATATACTTAAGATTTCAGAGAGGGAGGACTGCGTAACTAATGTACGAAGAAAGCAAATTGCATGGAAAAGTATTGGTCGCTCAAGGCGGCGGCCCGACAGCGGTCATTAATCAATCGATGGCGGGAGTCGTGCTGGAATCGCGCAAGTTCCCGCAAGTGACCCGAGTGTACGGCGCCATTAACGGCGTCAAGGGAATCGTCAACGAAGATTTTCTTGATCTCACCCAGGAAACAACTCACAATCTCGAGCAGGTCGCCCTGACTCCTTCATCCGCATTGTTATCCACCCGGGATAAACCGGATGAAAAGTATTGCGATGCCATGTTTGAAGTGATGCGCGCCCATGACGTCCGCTATTTCTTTTATATCGGTGGGAATGACTCGTCCGATACGGTGCGGATCATCAATGAACGGGCCGAAAACGCCCATTATGATTTCCGGGCGATCCACATTCCCAAAACGATCGACAACGATCTGGTTTTGAATGATCATACCCCGGGCTATGGCTCCGCCGCCCGCTTTGTCGCGCAGGCATTCATTGGCGCCAATTTGGATAACCGCGCCTTGCCGGGTGTCTACATCGGCGTGGTCATGGGCCGACACGCCGGCTTTTTGACAGCGGCTTCGTCGATCGCCCAAAAATATCCTACTGACGGCCCGCATCTGATCTACATGCCGGAACGAGCCTTCGACATGGACAAATTCCTGATTGATGTCAAAAAAATCTATGACCGCCTTGGTTGCTGCGTGATTGCCGTTTCGGAGGGGATTCAGGACCAAGAAGGCACGCCTATCATGTCTAAATTGCTGAACTGCGTTGAAAAAGATGCCCATGGCAACGTGCAGTTATCTGGAACGGGCATGCTCGGCGATCTCCTGGCGGAACAGATCAAATCAAAACTGAAGATTGGCCGGGTTCGTTCGGATACCTTCGGCTATTTGCAACGCTCTTTCTTCGGTTGCGTTTCTGATGTTGACCAGCACGAGGCTAGGGAAGTTGGTGAACGGGCCGTCCAATTCGCCCTATGGCACAATATGGACGGATCGGTGGTCATGGAACGCACGGGGTACTATTCGGTGGATTATCGCCTTGCCGCCTTAACGGACGTGGCGGGAAAAACCCGCCATATGCCCGACGAGTTTATCAACGCCGCCGGCAATCACATCACCGATGCCTTTAAGTTCTATCTCCGACCGTTATTGGGTTCCGGCTTGAGTTCCGCGACGCATTTGCGGGCGCCCCGGGCAGAAAAGATTCTCAAACGCAACGTATAGCACATACAAAACATAACGCCAACAATAAAACAACCGCTGATTTGGTACCGGAAAAACCCGGCCGAACAGCGGTTGTTTTTAGTTAAGTGAGTGAAAATCAACTTTAAACTTCAGCTTTTTTCGATCTTTTTCCGTAAAGCAGCCAGCGCCTGCTGCGCTTCTTTCAGGCGGGCTTGCGACTGGACGAAATACTCCTGTGAACGGCCGACCCAGTCGGGATTCGGTGGAGCCAGGGACAGCTTGCCGTCCAGATAATCCGCCATAATCAATGAAGATTTGCTAAGCAGGGAAAGGGCTTCTTTCAAAGGCATTGCAACTGCGCCAACTTCGGCGGAAATATCTGGCGGGAACGTCAACTGGGAAAGCATGGCGTCACTGCCGTTATGGATAGAACGGTAATTTGCGGCAGTCCGTTTGGGATCGCCGGCAACATTGACTTTGCCGGTCTCGGCAATCAACTGGGTTGCTCGCTGAACACCCGCCGAAAGACTATTAAAGGCATTTTTAATGGCAATTCCGGATGAGTCCGCTTTGACTGCCGCAGGCGATCTTTGGGCGGATTCCGGTTGCAGGTCGACGGCATTCGTTTTGGGCTGCCCAAACGGAAATGACCAGCTAAATAATTCCGGTGACGAATAATACAGAAATGATAGGCCAAACGTTAAACAAACAGCAAACAGGTACAGAACAATCCATTTTGTGATGGATGCCGCAGCCTGAACCGGTCGGCGAGGCGGCGGCTCAGCCGGCAACGGCTCCACGGCGCACAAATATTCGACCCGTGTGCCGCATTGTTGACAAAACTTTTCGCGATGCGGGATTTCGTGCCCGCAATGACTGCAAAAATGCAAGAAAGGTACACCACCAATTAAAATCAGAATTGCAAATTTTGTTCGTTGAACTAATATTTATTTTATCATGTCTGAAACTTTTCGAGAAGCCGGCGCAGATCGATTTGAAAAATAACGAAAAGTAACGAGCGCTATGTGAGATTTGAAGAAACTTCGCTCATTTACTTTACATAATATATATTATAGGACCTTATGGAAAGATGAAAAAAAGAAGCCCGGTGAATCACCGAGACTTCATTACGTATTTCGATTATCACGACTCTATACTTTCGCCTTCAAGGGTATCGATATTGCAAAATACTGTGGCTGTGTTAACGTCGCAGCGTCAAGGCGGATTAACACTTATCTGCGAATCGTTGCGTCCTGTGCAACATCGCGAAAAAGCTGTTCAATACCGATCATTCATCGTATACCGCCAACCCGAATCCTGAATTCGTTTGACCGGCACTTTGATCACTTGCCCCGGCATAATGGTTTCGTTGGGAGAAAATCCATTTAGGCGGCGAATCGCAATCACCTTTTCGCGGATATCTTCTTCTGGTTGCAGGATGCGTCCGGCTACGTTCCAAAGGGTGTCACCGCTGGTTATTCGATAGGATACTTCCTGTAAAGAATTTTGTTCAAGCACTTGTCTATAGATTCCGAACATATGCTCTGCGATACCCCCGGCAATACTAAAGGCTAAAATTAGGCAACTCAGGAGAATTACACAATCGTTGAAAAATTGTTGACGTTTTGCGTGTGCTTTTCTGCTCATTAGTTCGCCACCTCTCGAACATGTGTTCTTGGTTTTATGTTACCATAGAACAAATGTTCTTGCAATACTTTTCGAAATATTTGCGAACAAACGTTTGCGATATTTCCTTTCACTTGTTATAATGAATCATAAATACTTCCTGCAGGAGGTGCGCGGGTAATGAGCAAGGCTACTTCTTTGAGCTCCAAGCAGCAACAAATATTGGATGTCATCCAGTTATCCATTCGCCAAAAAGGCTATCCGCCGAGCGTACGGGAAATCGGCGAACTCGTCGGGCTAAAATCCCCTTCCACAGTTCACATGCATTTGAACAAACTGGAGGAACTTGGCGCCATTCGTCGGGAATCGGATAAAAACCGCGCGATTGACGTTGTCGGCGATGCACCGCTACGCAATGTTTCCATGGTTTCCGTTCCCTACGTTGGCCGCGTGACCGCCGGCCAGCCTGTCCTAGCTGTTGAAAACATCGAAGAAACATACCCAATGCCGGCCGATCTGGTTGGCGACGATAGCGTCTTTATGCTGAAGGTGGATGGCGACAGTATGATTCAGGCGGGAATTTTCGATGGTGATTATATCATCGTGCGCGATCAGGACTCTGCACGCAACGGCGATATCGTGGTAGCGTTGGTCGACGGTGAAGAAGCCACGGTCAAACGGTTTTTTCATGAAAAGGATCGCATTCGCCTCCAACCGGAAAATGACCGTCTCTCCCCCATCTATTCCCGTGACGTGTCGGTGCTGGGAAAAGTGATCGGCGTTTATCGCAAGATGTAGAAATTTTCTCCTTACGCTGCTCAGTGGTGTGTTCAAATTAATAAAGACCGGATATGCGTAAATAAATACTCATATCCGGTCTTTTGATAATTTATTGGCAATATCCCAAGTACGCTAGTACACTATCGTTTAGGCGAAGTAACTGTTTCATTCAACGTGATGGTCCCGGCAGTCGTCGGTTTGGGTTTGCCAACGGCTGTACCCGATTTGGGCGGGTTAGCACTGGCCGTTGGTTTGGGCGTAGTTTCCGCTTGCGGTGGCAACCCTTTGGTGCCGACTTTGATGATCCTGTTCACCGGGTCATAGTCATCCGTATATAACAATTGACTAACCTGTTTGCCTTTAATGGTGCGAACCCTGTAGGTGGAGACCCGGAAGCCTCGCTGCGGCGACTCATCAATAACTTCCTTGCCGGCTTCCAGAGTCGGATCCGGCTGTTTAATCTCCACCGGTTCGATCACCTTGTGAACGACATAGTCCAGCTCAATCGGCGGCGGCGCGTCTTTGGCATTTCCCAACACGGCAAAGGTAAGTTCGTCCTCCGCAACTGTCGCCTGCAGCAAGATCGGTCGCTTAAGGTTATTGCGAAACTTAAAGTCGATCTGTCCATCCACCACGGTGGCGTCGAAGCCTAACGGAACGTAGCCAATCGCCCGGGCGTGATTGCTGCGGTCGACAATATCCAGGTCAGCCAATAAAACGGCATTGTACAGGGTACTGCTGACTTGGCAGACTCCCCCGCCCCAATCAGGAACCAGTTTCCCATCCAAAATGACCGGCGCCATCAAAAATCCTTCCTTCTGGGTGCGATGGCCGACCACGTTATTGTATGAGAATACCTCGCCAGGTTTCAGCACTTTGCCGTTAATTCGACTGGCCGCCAGGCGAAGATTGGCGTTTCGGTCAGCATCCCAGGGCTTAAAATACGTCGAAAAGGAGGCCAGCACCGTATCGATTCCGACGAATTGTTCATCGGTCACTTGCGGCGGACGTTGATCAAACACCAATTTAATCGACGGCAGCAATTCCTGTGACGATGCTTTCAACGCCGCTTGGGCAATGGTCTGTTCAATATTGAGCTTGCGGCCGATGACCGCCGGTACGCGAACCACAGTGTTGTTTTTCAGCGAAACCCGCAGGGATGCATTAACCGGGTCCCGATCAGTTTGAGCAGCCAAGCCGGCAAGATAGCGGACCAATTTCTCCCGATTAAAATCTACCGTCGCCGGTATCCGGGAAATCGGTCGCTCTTGCCCCATCAATAAGGTTTGCCATCTCTGCACGAAATTTTCGTCCCGGCCGGCCGAGTAGGCAGCGGCAATGCTGGCATTGACATCTATGGAAAAGTCGATGTCTTGCGGCCGAACTTGCCACAGACTCTCAGCGCCGGCAACCGCAATGGAGCGGACTTTCAATCCGTCGGCGGCCTGTCGCAGTTTAGTCGCCGCTTCGGCTGGATACAGCCCGCCAACATCCACATTGGCAACATGCACGCCCGGCAGAATCTTGGAGTCACGCAAAACCCACTGGTCCGCCGCCGTTAGGCCGATCAGTCCGGCTAACACCAGTCCCGCAACCGCCCAGATGATTTTATGTTTTCCTGTCATGACATGCCTCTCATTGGCAACATGTTTCGCCACTTCCGTTTCTTGCGTCAGTTTTCATGATAGGCCAAGATCCAGGCCAACAGTGCGGCAACAATGCCTAAGAAAGCTAAAAGTATCTGCGTTTCCCGGTTTGGCCAGACTATGATCTGCGGTAAAACCAGCAGCGCACCATAAGAAAAAACTCCGCACCAAAAAAGGGCACGGAGGCTCACAGGCCACTTGAACCATCGGCGCATGAGCGAAACCAGCCAACTTACCGATACAACCGCTAGCAGAGCAAAAATCCAATAAAACATCACTTTTTATTCGACGGAGAACTAAAAAAATCCTTCAAATTCCAGACCAACAACTGCTTCCCAACTCAGCCGCCCGGTCCATTTCTTCGGCGGCGCCCAATAGCGCCAGCAGCGAATGTTCGAATGTCAGACCGCCCTGAAGGTAAACAGCATATGGTTCACGTAGCGGTGCATCGGCGCTCAGTTCGATCGACGAACCCTGAATGAACGTTCCGCCGGCCATCACCACCGGGTCCGCATAACCGGGCATGGGTGCCGGTTCCGGTTTCAGATGGGAATCCACCGGGGAATACTTTTGCAAGCCGCGACAAAAGGCCGTCAACTTTTCCGGGGAACGGAGCTCGATTGCCTGAATGATATCCTGACGAACCTGGTCCCAGGACGGTTGTACTGAATAGCCCTTCGCTGCGAAAAAAGCGGCTGCGAACAATGCGCTTTTCATGGCCTGGGCCGTAGTATGTGGCGCCAGAAATAATCCTTGATAAAATAAGCGGTACCCTTCCACGAACGATCCCACCTCCGCGCCGATGCCAGGGGCGGTCAATCGGGCCGCGGCCCGCTCCACCAGGTCGCTTCGGCCAGCAATATAGCCGCCGGTAGGCGCGATGCCGCCACCGGGATTTTTGATCAGGGAGCCGGCGATCAGGTCGGCGCCGACCGCGGTCGGTTCGCAGGTTTCGGTGAATTCGCCGTAGCAGTTGTCGACCATGACCACGACATCGGGTTTTGCCGCCTTCAGCTCGGCGCAGATTTCGCCAATCCGGGCCACAGACAAGGATTGGCGGAGGCTATACCCGCAGGAACGTTGGATCAGCACCAGACGCGTTTCCGGCTTTAAGATATCCCGGAAGGTTTCCGGTCGCTCAATCTGTTCAAAAGGAGTTTCCCGATACCGGATGCCATATTCGGTCAGGCAGCCCGGTGATGGCGCAGAGGCGCCGATGACCGTACACAGGGTATCATAGGGAGTTCCCGTCAGCGACAGCAACTCATCACCCGGCCGCAGCGCGCCGAACAGCGCCGTCGCTAACGCATGGGTGCCGGATACGAACTGATTTCGCACCAACGCAGACGGTGCTTCGAAAATCTCGGCCCAGACAGCATCGAGCTTGTCGCGGCCGTTATCGCCATATCCATAGCCGGTTGTCTGTCGAAAATCATAATCGGAAACCTGATGGGCCCGAAACGCATCCAAAATTTTCGCGGTGTTTTGCTGGGCAATCTCATCGATCATCTGAAACCGTTCGGCCAATTTCTCCAGGATACTATTCTTGAGGACAATGTTTTGGGCAGAAAATCGTTTCAATCTTTTGGTTCCTTTCCTGATATGATAAACGCCGCCAATTGGCCGGCGACTGCCGGTGGCAGCAAAGCCTTCACTTCGATTCCTTCCGGCTTGTATTCCTTGGATTGGACTACGGCCTGCTCGAACAACAGGTTCAGTCGTCCGGATTCCTCGTAGGGAATCAGCAGGGTCGCCGTCTGGTTCAGACGGCCCAACAGTTCATCCATCGCCTCGAACAATGGCTCCAGGCCACTGCCCTCTTTCGCGGAAATTCCCACGGCCCCTGCCTTCCAGAACAATGGTTGAAATTTGGCCGGGCCGACCAGCGTATCCGTTTTGTTCATCACGGTAATCATCGGTTTATCCGCGGCATCCAGTTCTTTTAAAACCTCATACACGGCTTGGCTTTGCTCCTGCCAGTCAGGCGCACCGGCATCGATCACATGCATCAGGACATCGGCGTAGATCACTTCCTCCAAGGTTGCCCGAAAGGCGGCAATCAGGGCGTGTGGCAATTTCCGAATAAAGCCGACGGTATCCGCCAATAGAACTTTCCGTCCCGACGGCAGTATCAACAGACGAATCGTGGGGTCTAAGGTGGCAAACAGTTTGTCTTCCACCAGCACCCCCGCATCGGTCAGCCGGTTCAACAATGTCGATTTCCCGGCATTGGTGTAGCCCACCAGGGCGATGCACGGCAGTCCCGACTGTTCCCGCCGTGAGCGATGAACCGCCCGTTGCGCGCAGACCGTTTTAATTTCCTCTTCGATGTCATGAATTTTACTGCGAATCCGGCGGCGATCCACTTCAAGCTTCGT
Organism: Veillonellaceae bacterium; assembly: GCA_012798135.1. Next base: position 80,825 of record JAAZNU010000039.1, read on the forward strand.
TTCACCAGGCCCCCGGGTACCAATGCCGCCGCCCAGCCGTGACAAAACCAGCCCCTTACCGCCCAGTCGGGGCAAAGTATAACGCATCTGCGCAAGTTCCACTTGCAGTTTGCCTTCGTGGGACCGGGCCCGTTGAGCAAAAATATCAAGAATCAGGGCGGTCCGGTCGAGTACCTTGACTTCCAGCGCCCGTTCCAGATTACGTTGTTGCGCCGGGGAAAGCTGGTCGTCAAAGATGACGGTTGTAGCCTGCGTTTCCGCCTGCAACGCCTTCAGCTCCTCCAACTTGCCCTTGCCGATGTACGTTGCCGGGTCCGGCGCCTCGCGCCGCTGAATGATACGTCCGACCGTCTCGCCGCCGGCCGTCTCGACCAATCGTTCCAGTTCCTGCAACGTTTCCTCGACCTTTTGTGTCTTGTCGATATCTGTGCCGACAATCAGAACCTTATCCTGAACGTTGGCGTCTTGTTGCTCGTACATTATCACAGGAAAACCCCAGGCGAAATCACCCGGGGTCCGTTCTCCTTTCCCGCGCTTTGTCAGTCGTTCGACGAATCGTCGCGTCTCTCCATAAACACCGGTTGCAGCGGTCGCATCGGCGTAATGGTGGAGATGGCGTGTTTATAGACCAACTGCTGCTTGCCCTCGTTCTCCAGAATCACCGTGAAACTGTCGAATCCCCGCACGGAACCGCGCAACTGAAATCCGTTGGCTAGGTAAACGATTACCGGAATATTTTCCTTGCGAATCTGGTTCAAAAAACTATCCTGCAAATTCAACAGTTTAACGGTCATAGAGCACCTCCGCCAAATGATTCCATTCCTATTCTACTTGATTGAAAATTTTTCCGCAACCTGCCGTTCCGCAGTCGCAAATGCCGTTGACAGAGTTTCGTCGTCGGCCGATCGCTCCAGCCAGAAAACATAAGGCATCCGCCGAAACCAGGTCAGCTGGCGTTTGGCGTAGCGCCGACTCGACTGTTTAATCCGTTCAACGGCGTCCGCAAGCGATATCCGGTCCTGAAAATGATCGATCAATTCTTTATAACCGATCGCCTGCAAGGCTGTCGACGTTTCGGGTAAATCCATCCGCCATATGACCTGTGCTTCCTCCACAAGCCCGTCCGCCAGCATCCGGTCCACCCGCGCATCGATCCGTCGGTAAAGCGATGGCCGTTCCATGTCTATTCCGAAAACCAGGCATTCATACAGCAGACCTTGCCGGCTGGCGGCTTTGTCTTGGGAAATCGGCCGTTCCTCAGCCGCCAAAACCTCCAAAGCCCGCAAAATCCGTTTGCGGTCATGCGGATGAATCCTCGCCGCCGCGGCCGGGTCCTGCCGATCCAGTCGCTCGTGCAAAGCCGCCGTGTCCGCTGCGTCGGCCGGGAGTGCGGCTTCCGGCTGCCCGCTTCGGGGTGTCGGATTAAACCGATATCCCTCCAGCAGGGCCTGCACGTACAGCCCGGTTCCACCGACCAACAGCGGAATCTTGCCCCGGTGATTGATGTCGGCGATGGCCTCACCAGCCAGTTTTTGAAAATCGACCACCGAAAAACTCTCGCCAGGATCACGGATGTCGATCAGGTGATGCGCAATCCGGCGCCGGTCCGCCGGCGAAGGCTTGGCCGTGCCGATATCCAGGCCGCGATACACGCACATCGAATCGCCCGAAATGATTTCACAATCGAACCGTTGGGCCAACTGCATGGCAAGGTCGCTCTTCCCTACTGCCGTCGGGCCGACGACCACAATCAGACGATTCAACCCAGTTCCTCCTTGCGCAATATCCCGTATTGAACGGAACTATAACGACCGCCGACAATCTCGCCGATGCCGAGGCGTTCGAATTCCCGGCTTCCCTGACTTTCCTTGACCACGACCCGCAATCTGGCCACCCGGAGGGCATCCCGGATCGCCGCCTGGTTCAGGGGGGCAGCATCGGCAAAATTACGTAATGGCTGAATTCCGCAGCTGGTTGCCTGGGGCCGGCGAAACATGGGGTCAAAGTAAACGACATCAAAGGAATCGTCGGGCAGACCTGCCAAATACTCCTGGTGGTTAGCCCGTCGGACTTGGATCCGCCGGGCGGCCTGTCGGATCTGCTCTCGGGCATCGGAATCCGGGGACTGCATCGCCAGCAACCCCCAGCGGGTCAAGGCGGCAATGACCGGCGCTGCTTCCAGACCCAAGACCATCCCGGCATCGCCGACAATAAAGGCGGCCACCAAGGCATCGGCGGCCAGGCCCAGCGTACAGTCCAGAACTGACATCCCCGATGCCAGATTCATGGCCTGGATCATCGGATCATGGCCGGTGCGAAGAATGTTCAGGATTCGCAGTTCCGACATTCCCCGGTGAAAGAAAAAGCGAGTCCCGTCTTGGTAAACAACCGGCTGTCCCTGTTCCAGCACTATGACACAGGACGTCTGAAATTCCTCCTGAATGATGGCCAGCGGACGGCCCCGTCGTTCGACATAGTCGGCGCCGATTTCCCTAGCCAGCCGCTCCGCCAGTTCCACATCCGCCAACAATGCACGCAGCGATGTCGTAACAATCATAGCCGTTTGAACAAACGGGCCAGATCTTTTTCTGAAAACCGGATCAGGGTGGGACGGCCATGCGGGCAGGTATACGGACGTTCCGCCTTCATCAGGTCATCCAGCAGTCCCTGCATCTGCGGCTGGTTCAAATATTGTCCCGCCCGGACCGCCATATGGCAGGCGGCGGTTTCGATCCATAATTGCCGAAAGGATTCGGGGTCGGGAGTTTTCAAGGTCAGCGCCGACGACAGTATTTGGTGGAACAACGCTTCCGCTTCTTCCGGCGGAATATGTGTCGGTAGCTCGGCAATCCGGACTGAAGCGGGTCCGACCCAATCATATACGAAGCCCAACCCGGCCAGTTCCTGAACATAAGTTTCCGCAGCCTGAACTTCCAGCGGGTCCAAATCAACCACCCGGGGAATCAACAAAGTCTGAAAAGCCGACGGGGCCTGCTTTTGTGTCAGCAGATCAAACAACAACCGCTCGTGCGCGGCATGCTGGTCCACTATATACAGATCTTCCCCATCCGTCGCCAGAATATAGCAGCGCGCGTATTGCGTCAATGCCTTGAGACAGCTGCCTGCAGCCGGCTGGTTTACGACCGGGGTCCTTTCCTGATTCAGGGCTGGCTGGCCCGGTTCGCGGTTGTCCGTGAAGAAGGAAGGCGCCGGCAATATTTCCGGGCTCTCCCCGCTGGAATCCGCAGGGTCGTCGGCGCTGACCGTCGTGCTGAATTCCAGCGTGGCCTGGGTCACCGCCGTCGTTTCCTGAACAAAAGCAACGTCATACTGCGGGCGATAAACGGTATGGTCAAACGCGGCAGCCACAGCGGCTGCCGGCCGGTCCGACGACAGCAGTACTTCCTTCAGTGCGGAATGGACCGCCCGAAACACCGCCCGTTCATCCTGAAACTTCACTTCGGCCTTCTGCGGATGCACGTTGACATCCACCAGCTGCGGCGCCAGATGAAGTTGCAGGGCGACCAGCGGGTAACTGCCCACCGGCAGCAGGGACTGATAGGCGTTATCCACGGCCCGGTTCAACATGCGGCTGCCGATGACCCGCCGGTTCACAGAGAAACTCTGCCACTGCCGCGACCCTTTGCGAACCGTGGGGCGGGCTGCATAACCGGTGATCCGGATGCCATCCTGTTGGTAATCGACCGGATATAACAATTGCAGCGTATCCGGGCCATATAATGCGGACAATGTATCAGAAAGCCGACCGGTCCCGGGAGTATGCAAGGTGATTCGATCATTGTTGCTCAGACGAAAGGTAACGTCGGGACGCGAAATGGCCAACCGTACTACGGCATCATGGATATGAGCGCTTTCCGCTGCCGGCGTTTTCATGAATTTCAGCCGCGCCGGCGTATTGAAAAACAGATCGCCCACCATCACCACCGTGCCAATTTCGGCGCCGCATTCCAACACATCGAGCAGTTGGCCGCCCGACATTTCCAGCCGGGTTCCGAACGTCACCGCCGGTTGGCGGCTGATTAGCTGAAATCTTGAAACGGAGGCAATGCTGGGCAACGCTTCGCCGCGAAATCCCAGGGAACCGACAGTCACCAGTTCGTCGGCGCTACGGATTTTGCTGGTCGCATGGCGCAATACGGCCATTTTCACATCGGTGGCCGACATGCCGCAGCCATCGTCGCGCACGACAATTTTTCCCACGCCGCCGGCCGAAATTTCCACTTCAATTCGCCGAGCACCCGCATCCAACGAGTTCTCTACCAATTCCTTCACCACGGAAGAAGGTCGGTCAATAACTTCCCCGGCGGCAATTTTATTGATTGATTGATCATCCAATAGCGCAATGATCGTCGAGGTTGTCACAACTTACCGGCCTCCTGTTTCGCCTGGAGATTCAATTTATGCAGCACGTTCAGAGCTTCCAGCGGCGTTAGCGTCATCACGTCGATGGCCAGCAGTTCATCCGCCAACGTCGACCGAAACAACGACAACGCGGCTTCCGGTTCCGCCGTTTTACCCGCCGGCGTAGCCGGAACACAGGCAGCCTCCTTTTCAATTTGCGCCAGCAATTCCTGAGCCCGTTCCACAACTTTCACCGGCAATCCGGCCAACTTGGCGACGTGGATTCCATAACTCTTGTCGGCGCCGCCGGCGACCACGCGGCGCAGAAACACCACATCATTGCCCCGTTCTTTGACGGCCATGGAAAAATTTTGAATACCCGTTCGCCATTCCGCCAGACAGGTCAATTCATGATAGTGCGTGGCAAAAATAGTTTTAGCATGAATTCGGTCTTTAATGTATTCCACCACGGCCCGGGCGATGCTCATGCCGTCGAAGGTACTGGTCCCCCGGCCGATCTCATCAAGAATGATCAAGCTGCGGGCTGTCGCATGCTTTAATATCTGCGACACTTCGTTCATTTCCAGCATAAACGTGGACTGCCCCGTGGCCAGGTCATCGCTGGCCCCGACCCGGGTGAAAATCCGGTCCACCGGCGAAATAAATGCCTCCCGCGCCGGAATGAACGATCCGGCCTGGGCCATCAGCGTCAGCAATGCCACCTGCCGCATATAAGTCGATTTGCCGGCCATGTTCGGTCCGGTCAGGATCATCACTTCACACTCGCTCGAATCCAGCACCGTATCATTGGGCACAAAGATTTCGCCGGCCAAGAGGCGTTCCACCACCGGATGGCGACCGTCCCGAATGTCAATTCGCCGATCATCCGTCAGTTCGGGGCGGATATAGCGGTGATTCGCTGCCGCTTCAGCGAATGACAGCAGACAATCCAGAACGGCCAAACTGCGAGCCGTTCCCTGGATCTCCCGCAATTGTTTCTGAATGAAATCCCGTACCGTGCAAAACAGATGATATTCAATATTGATGATCTTCTCCTGGGCACCCAGGATTTTGGTTTCAAATTCCTTGAGTTCCGGCGTGATATATCGTTCCGCATTGACCAGCGTCTGTTTGCGGACATAGTAGGCCGGCACGGCTGTCGTATTGGCGTGCGTAACTTCGATATAATAGCCGAACACTTTGTTGTAACTGATTTTCAGGGATTTGATACCGGTGCTTTCCCGTTCCCGGGCCTCCAGATCCTGTACCCACTGCCGGCTGTCGCGCGACAGGCTGCGCAATTCGTCAAGTTCCAGATCATACCCGTCGCGGATGAAGCCGCCTTCGCGTACGGAAAACGGCGGCGAATCGGCAATGGCCGCGCTGATCATTTCCGCGCAATCGGCATGGGTGGCCATAGTCAGACCAATCTCCGACAACGCGGCAGTATTAAAACCACACAAAACCTGCTTCAATTCCGGCAAAATCTCGAATGAGCTGCGCAAGGCCGCCAAGTCCCGGGCATTGGCGCTGCCGACTTCAATGCGGGTCAAAATTCGTTCCAGATCATACACGGATTTCAGGCGATCCCGCAATATCTGCCGGGTTGCCGGAGTATTGAGCAATTCCTCCACGGCGTCCTGGCGACGCCGGATAGCCAGCAGATTCAGCAATGGCGCCTCCAGCCACTGGCGCAACAGCCGTCCCCCCATGGCCGTGATCGTGTAGTCCAGCACGCCGAGCAGACTGCCACGTTTTGAACCATCTCGCATATTGCGGGTGATTTCCAGGTTGCGCAGCGTCGTTGCATCCAGCATGAGGACATCCTGCAGCCGAAATCGCGTCAACTGGTTCACATGCGACAAATCGCTCTTCAACGTCTGATGCAGATATTGCAGCAACTGCCCCACTGCTGCCAGGGCCGCGGGTTCTGTCGGGATCTCTCCGCCTGTAAAATGTTTTGCCGGCAATTCCCGCCAATAATCCGCTGTCGCATTGGCAAAATTGGTGACTGTGCACCCGAGCAGACGGGCCTGCAGGAAACGTTCGATTTCATTCCAGCGGTCCAGCTTGCCGGTAATCACAAGTTCGGCCGGCGCGAAACGGGAAAGTTGATTGAGTAACGCGGCGTACCGCTCGGCCTCCCCGAACAGCGACCACAGGAACTCGCCGGTGGAAACATCGGCGGCCGCCAGGGCCAGTTCAGGACCCTCTTCATAAATCAGGGCGATGTAATTATTGCCACGCTCGGTCAGAGCGGTTTCGGACAGAATCGTTCCCGGCGTTACCACCCGAACGACTTCCCGCTTGACAATGCCTTTCGCTTGCCGGGGATCCTCCATCTGTTCGCAAATGGCGACGCGATATCCTTTGGCGATGAGGCGGGTCAAATAGCCGTCCACGGCATGGTAAGGAACGCCGCACATCGGGACGCGAACGTTGTTGCCGGCCTCCCGGGAAGTCAGGGTGATTTCCAGTTCGCGCGCCGCCAACTCGGCATCGTCAAAAAACAGTTCGTAAAAATCACCCAGGCGGAACATCAACAGATCCTGGGGATGCTGTTTTTTTACCTCGCGATATTGTTCCATCATGGGAGTATAATTCAAGGCAGCATCCCGTTCCTTTCCGAAACTGCGATTCCCTTGAGCAAAAAAGTCTGGGCGGAAGTTAGCCGAACCTGACGGAAAACGCCCGGGCGATCATCCGGTTCGGTTGGCCAAAGAACGAGTTTATTCTGCACCGTCCGACCGGAGTAGACGGCGGGGTCGGTTTTGCTCGGCCCATCCGCCAATACTTCAACGGTTCTGTCCAGCCAGCGTTCATTGGCCTGCAGGCTGATCGCGTTCTGTCGGGACATCAGCTGTTGCAGTCGGGCCTGCTTTACGGACTGAGCCACTTGCGGTTCGAGTGTTGCCGCCGGAGTCCCGGAGCGCTTGGAATACAGGAACGTAAAAGCGGCATCGAACTTCATTTCATCGATAAAGTGCAAGGTTTCCTCAAACATGGCGTCAGTTTCCCCCGGGAAGCCCACAATCAGGTCAGTGGTGAGACTGACCTCGGGGAGGACGGCCCGTAGTTTCTCCACGTGGGTCCGATATTCCGCAGTCGTATACCGTCGATTCATACGCCGCAAAATTTCATCGCAGCCTGATTGCACCGGCAGATGCAAGTGTGCGCAGATATTTTTGCCGGCGGCCATGACCTGAATCAACTCCTCGCCGAAATCCTTCGGATGAGAGGTCATGAACCGGATACGGCGAATTCCGGGAATCTGGTCCACTTCCGACAACAGGCGGGGAAAATTCCATGAATCAGACAAATTTTTTCCGTACGAATTGACATTCTGCCCAAGGAGGGTGACTTCCCTGCCACCAGCCGCAGCAAATTCGCGGGCTTCCTCCAGAATGGCTTCCGGCCGACGGCTCCGCTCCCGACCGCGGACATAGGGCACAATGCAATAACTGCAAAAATTGTCGCAACCATACATGACAGGGATCCATGCGCTGACGCCGGTATGGCGTCGGGGGCCCGTCAGATCAGTCAGGCCATCTTCCATGTGCGGCTGTAATTCCACCAGGCGCCGTTTCTGCTGCTTCCCCTGTAGAATTTCCGCCAACCGGTCGACATTTTGCGTTCCCAGCACGATATCCACATGCGGAGCTCGGCGGAAAATCGCCTCCTGGTCTTTTTGCGCGAGACAACCGGCAATAATGATAACGCATTCCGGATTTATTTGTTTAACCCGCTTCAGCGCGCCAATACGGCCGAAAATCCGATTCTCGGCACTTTCGCGCACGCAACAGGTATTTAAGACAATAACATCCGCCTGCTCCTCCAGTTCGACTGGGACGCATTCCAGGCTATCGAGCTGGGCGGCGATTCGTTCGGAATCGCTCAGATTCATCTGGCAACCGAAACTTTCAATATGATACGTGTGGATATTCATGCAGACTCCTTTCGCAATAAGTTTACAAATACAAATTCGCTCTCCCAGCTGACGCCGGCAGAGCGGATAAACTGTTCACTCGTTAAGGCTTTTCGGCGGAATGGCACTCAGGAAATACGAAACAGGGACTCAACGCAGCTCCGCCTCAGCCGTCACCTGCTCTTCCATAAAGCTACGATATTTGTCGTAGATGATTCGCAACGAAGTCATAATAGCCTTTTTAGCGCTGCCCTGATAACGTTTGTCAACGATCCGCAAAACGGTATCTGGTCCATTTTTCAACGACTGTCCCAATAACACCCGGGAAACATATTCGCGGGCAACCTTTGTCGCCAAAGTGCAGTCCGCTTCTACAATCTCACCGGTTTCGACACGGATGACCAATATCATCCCAATCACCTTGTACATTTCACTGGCGGTGATGCCTACCGGCAATTTGGCATAGCCTGAGAAAAGAACCAAGCCATCATCATTCGTTGCCAACTCGTCACACGGCCCCCTTCTATCCTTTAACTTCCGCTACAATACCGCGTACAAAAATATCTACATCGGAAACCGTCATCCAAGTCATATATTCAACCTGCGTCCGAATGCGCTCTTGCGCCGCCCGAACTGCGTTGGGAATATTTACGCCATATCGTACCGTGACTTCCAGCCGCAACACCAAACCACGTTCTGGTTTTTCCATATTCTTTACCAAGATCCGGGTCAAGGCAACCCACGATTTATCTTTCAGCAACTCTTCCCGTACTATCATGGCCACCGCACGTTCACTGATAATTAACTTGCCGAAAACCGAAAAACGGTTCGGGCGAACGACAGAAACTTCGCCGAAATGATGCCGGGCTTGCCGGGTGGACTTGGAAAATAACCGCATCGGATCAATCATAAAATTGGGCAGGTGTGGTTGAAGTTCGATTTTGGGCACGGGAACAATATGCTTGTTCTGGGTTCGTCGCGTCTCCCGGGCCTTCATAATGGCATCCGGCGTTGAAACGTCATAAATGTTGATGACTTGTGAAACTGGCGGCAACCGAAGCACGTGAACAATCTTGTCCACCATATTGCGGGAGGTTCCTAATACCAGCACCCGCGAAACCTGCATCTGTGATAGAGCGTCACGCACTTGTTCGGCGTGTTCGTCATCAGCAAAAATCGCTTTTTTCACTGACCGAATTTTGTTTGATTCATATTTTGCCGATGAACCGGCAATAATTTTATTGTCTTTGATGAGAATGCCATCATCAATAATAACATCGGCGCCACAATCATAAGCCACTTTGGATGCCCGATGGCTTTTTCCCGTGCCTGCTGGCCCGATGAACGCGACCACGTCCAAACCATACCCTCCCGGCAGACTCCAACATTCGACGACACACAACTGGTTTGAATCAAACACCGGAATCGTCCGACAAAAACGGAACCTGTTTGGGGTCAGGTTCCGACGTCATATTCATTATCGCGGTTCAACGATCAATTTTATTGCGGTCCGCGCTTCTCCCTCAATTAAAATATCCGTGAAAGCGGGAATGCAAATTAGATCAATGCCTTGGGGAGCAACAAAGCCACGGGCGATCGCCACGGCCTTAGTCGCTTGGTTGAGAGCTCCCGCGCCAATTGCCTGAATCTCGGCGGACCCTTGTTCCCGGATCACGCCGGCCAACGCGCCCGCTACCGAATTGGGATTTGATTTGGCAGAAACCTTTAATACGCCCATGCTCCTGTTGCACCCTCCCCCTTCATTATTCCATGTACATCCTTGTCTGTTTCGGCAAAATTCACAAAAAATCCTGCATTCTATCGTTTAAAAACCAAAACCTGTCCATTTTCGCGCATGGCCGTAAGACTGCTGACAGCCCGTTGCGCCCTGACAACTTCAAACATCGTGTCAATCATCTCGTCGGGAAAATCAGCATCTTCCACAAAATCCGCCGTGTACTCCAAATCGTCAAGAATCAGGCACTCTCGGAAGTTCTCCGCCAATAGCGTGCTCAACAGATTTATCTCTCCGTTGGAAAGCGTGGCAATATCCCGTACGATCGAGAGCATGCAAAACTTTTCGTACGGTTGTTTAGTGGAAATTTTCAAGCATAACGGAGTTTGGCCGACGATAAAATGGTAGGCCTTCAAATGGGTAGCAATTGAATTTCGCACCGCAGCCAAATCAGTGGATGAAACGGTTTGCGCCAGCATAAAGTTCAGCGTAAGCAAACGATACTTGGAATCAAACTGAATGGTCCCAATTTGGGGAAAGCGCATCAATATGGATATTAACAGACTAACGCCATCGGCAGACCGCGAATCTGTGCTATTCGAATTAATTTTATTCAACAACGTTGTGTCGCCTCACTTCGAAAACCAAAAATCGGAAACGACCTTAAACAAGGTCGTTTCCAGATCATTTCACCTTATCGGAAAACCGTTGGTCATAACGATTATTTTGCGTAATCAACGGCACGAGTTTCCCGAATGACCGTTACGCGAATTTGACCCGGATAATCCATATCCGATTCAATTTGTTTGACAATATCCTTGGCTAGTCGAATGGATGCCAAATCGTCAATTTTTTCAGGTTTGACGATAATGCGGACTTCCCGCCCCGCTTGAATGGCATACGATTTATCGACTCCATCGAACGAATCGGCGATTTCTTCCAGCTTAGTCAAGCGTTTGATATAACTTTCCAACGTTTCCCGCCGAGCGCCGGGTCTAGCGGCGGAAACAGCATCCGCAGCGGCCACGAGAACCGCCTGAATGGTCTTGGGTTCTTCATCGCCATGATGGGCGACAATCGCATTAATGACTTCCGGAGATTCCCGGTACTTTTTGGCCAGGTCCCCGCCAATCGTCACATGGGGCCCTTCCACTTCATGGTCAATTGCCTTGCCGATGTCATGCAACAAACCGGCCCGTTTGGCTAAGGTTACATCGACTCCCAATTCGGCGGCCATCACTCCGGCCAGATGCGATACTTCGATCGAATGCTTCAAAACATTCTGTCCGTAACTGGTGCGATATTTCAGGCGGCCCAGTAATCGAATCAGTTCCGGGTGCAAACCATGAATCCCCGTTTCGAAAGTCGCTTGTTCACCAGCGTCCTTGATTCGTTGTTCCACTTCTTTTTGCGCTTTTTCCACAGTTTCTTCGATCCGGGCCGGATGAATCCGACCATCGCTGATCAATTTTTCCAGCGCGATTCGGGCAACCTCGCGTCGGACCGGATCAAACCCGGATATCAGGATTGCTTCCGGGGTGTCATCAATAATCAAATCGATGCCGGTCAACGCTTCCAGAGTCCGAATGTTTCTGCCTTCCCGCCCAATAATTCGCCCTTTCATCTCATCATTGGGCAAACTGACAACTGAAACCGTGGTTTCCGCCGCATGATCCGCCGCACATCGCTGGATCGCCAACGAAATAATTTCTCGGGCCTTCTTCTCGGACTCTTCTTTGGCCTGATGCTCCAAGTCCTTGATCATGACGGCCATTTCGTAGCGGGTTTCCTGTTCCACATTGGAAAGTAAGACCGCCTTGGCTTCTTCTTGGGTCAAACCAGCCAAACGTTCCAGCTCGTCAACTTGCTTCTGATACAACTCGGTAATCTGGGTCTGTTTTTCTTCGACTTCGAGTTCACGTTTGCTGATGTTTTCTTCTTTTTTCTCAATGGACTCAATTTTGCGGTCCAAGTTTTCTTCTTTTTGTTGTAGACGACGTTCCATCCGCTGAACTTCCGAACGACGTTCCTTTAATTCTCGTTCAGCTTCGGTCCGGAAACGATGAATTTCCTCTTTGGCTTCGATAAGGGATTCTTTCTTTTTGGCGTCAGCGCTGTGTTGTGCATCATCCAGAATTTTTCGGGCTGCCTCTTCCGCCGATACAATCTTGGCCTCCGCCAGCTTTCTCCGAATCCAATAACCGGCGATCGTGCCGATTGCAACGGCAACCACGGCAAAAATCAACTTTTCAACAATGGTGGTTAGCCTCCTCTCCATATCCGATAGTAAGGGGAAAGCCGAGTACATACTCGGCTTTTCACAGTAACCTTTCCTCAATCAGGTTGTCTCGTGCTACAACTTGACAGTATCCGGTCACACGATTGGCGATTTAATTGTAATGCTTTTTCAAAAAAGTGTCAAGGTAACCCGCGTCAGTACTGATGTTTGCGGCATTCTTCCACGATCCTGCTCACGATGGCAGCGGAAAAACCCCGATTGGCCAGAAAACGTCCAATCTTGTCACAGGTGTCAGTCGTACGGGCAGGAAATTTTTTCTCCAGCAACTGCCTGGCAAGCTCCCATTCCGTGTCCTCCGAAAAATATTGGCGAACTTCGGCCAAAGACGCCGACAGTCCAAGTTGATGAAGTTTGCCAATCACTCCCCGGATGCCCAGACGCCGTTCCGACAATAACCGCTCAATGCTGCGCTGGGTCAGGCGGAAATCGTTAACATATCCTTTCTCTTTCAAAATAACAACGGCGTCAGCGACAGAGTCGGGGTCGAATTTCTGCTGCAACAGCTTATGATGCAATTCCTGTTCCGAATACTCACGTCGGGCAAGCAAACGGACCGCTGTTTCCAGCGGTCCTGACATTTGGTTTGCTCTCATTCCGATTCTTCCAATTCTTCCGTTTCGCCCGACGCGGCCGGCATGGCCAGCAATTTCCCCATGGCCATTTCGCGAACCTTGGTTTCCAGCTCTTCGGTTAGTTGCGGATTTTTTCGCAAAACATCCTTCACGTTTTCGCGTCCTTGCCCCAACCGATTATCCTTGTAGGAATACCAAGCGCCGCTCTTGGTCAGGATCTCCATTTCCGTCGCCAAATCCACCACGCTACCTTCGCGGGAAATACCTTCGCCGAAGATAATATCAAATTCCGCCTGCCGAAACGGCGGGGCGACTTTATTCTTGACCACTTTTACCCGGGTCCGGCTGCCGATCACAACATTGTCCACCTTTATGCTGTCAATCCGGCGCACATCCAAGCGAATGCTGGCATAAAATTTCAGTGCTCGACCGCCGGTGGTGGTTTCGGGATTGCCAAACATCACTCCCACTTTTTCCCGCAACTGATTGATGAAGACGGCTGTAGTCCGAGATTTGGAAATAATACCGGTCAGTTTTCGCAAAGCCTGGGACATCAGGCGAGCCTGCAAGCCGACATGGGCATCTCCCATGTCGCCCTCGATTTCCGCCTTGGGAACGAGGGCGGCGACCGAGTCGACAACAATAATGTCGATGGCGCCGCTGCGGACCAATGCGTCGGCAATTTCCAGCGCTTGCTCACCGTAGTCCGGTTGCGAGATCAACAAGTTATCGATATCGACTCCCAGTTTGCGGGCATACAGTGGATCCAGCGCGTGCTCCGCATCAATGAAAGCTGCCACGCCGCCGGCTTTTTGCGCCTGGGCGATGATTTGCAAGGCAACCGTCGTTTTCCCGGAGGACTCCGGTCCGTATATTTCCACAACGCGGCCTCGGGGAACACCGCCGATGCCAAGTGCAATGTCCAAACCGATGGAACCGGTCGGAATAAACTCCACATTCATTCTAGCCGCGGCTTCACCCAGTTTCCAAATCGATCCCTTGCCAAAATCCTTTTCAATCTGGTGTAATGCAATGTCGAGCGCTTTACTTTTTTCTTTGTCCATGACATGTCCTCCTCTTTTGAGTGGCGCATTTTCGCTCAATGTCATTATACAAACATACGTTCGGCAAGTCAACGAAAAACCATTAATTTTTTAAATAAAACCGAATCAAATTCAACGCAGCATTGGCCGCACGAGTCCGGATCCCACTACGTTGGCCGGAAAACCGTTCTTCTTCTACAACCGTGCCGTTCGGTCCGGCTACCGCAATATACACCAAACCGACCGGTTTTTCGTCCGTACCGCCGCCGGGTCCGGCAATCCCGGTTATTCCCACACCAATCGTTGTTCCAAAACGCCGCCGAATTCCTTCGGCCATCGCAATCGCCGTCTCCGTGCTGACCGCCCCGCGGGCCGCGATTGTCGCAGCAGGTACGCCGACAACGTCAATTTTAATTTCGTTGCTGTAGCAAACCACCGATCCTTTCAGATAGGCGGAGCTGCCAGGCATATCCGTCAGGCGGGAGGAAACGCCGCCGCCGGTACAGGACTCCGCCAAGGCAATGGTAAAACCTTTTCCGGTCAATGCGGCACCAACAACTTGTTCCAGCGTCTGATCATCTGTCCCAAAGACGAATTCATCGATGCGCTCCCGAATTTTCGGTTCCAATTCCGCAATCAAACGGTGAGCCTGTTCGGTCGTTTCACCTTTGGCCGTCAACCGGACATGAATTTCGCCGCTGCGCGCCAACAAGGCCAAGGTCGGATTCTGTTGCGCCAAAATATAATCATGGATTCTCTCTTCCAATGCGGACTCACCCAGCCCGAAGGTTCGCAAAACTTTGGAAACAATCTGCCCCTTGTTGCCGAAGCGCTCCGTCAGGTAGGGCAAGATCCCTGTCTCAAACATATATTCCAGCTCCATAGGCGGCCCAGGCAGATGGATGATCGTTTTGTCCGCATGCTCCAAAATTACTCCTGGCGCTGTTCCTCGATGATTGCGCACCACGATGGCCCCTTCCGGCATCATCGCCTGTCGCAAATTGTTCTGCGGCATGCTCAGATTCCGGCGTGCAAAATAGCACTCAATGTACATTGCGCTTTCTTCATGCAGGACCATCGGCCGACCCAGCAGTTCGGCCGTGACTTCTTTGGTAATATCGCCCTGGGTTGGCCCCAAACCACCGCTGGTAATCACAAGATCCGCCCGTTCCATTGCAATCGACAATACGCTGGACATGCGCCGCCGATTGTCGCCGACCGTCGTCTGGTACAAGGCGTCATAACCGATTTCATTGAGTTTACGCGCCAGATACGGTGCGTTCGTGTTGACAATTTGCCCCAGCAACAACTCCGTTCCCGTACTGACAATCTCCACAATCATGCTTTCAGTCATTCCTTTCTTCAGGTACGCGAACAACTTCGGCTACCCGGTCATAACAGAACCCCTGGACGATTCTGACTCTGACAAACTCACCAACCGCGATGTCTTCGGCATCTTCGACATAAACCGTCCCATCGATATCCGGCGCTTCTCGCTCGGTCCGGCCATATCCCAACCGCGAATCCTCTTCGTCATGATCTTCCAGCAAAAGTACATACTCCCGGCCTTCAGCGTCCTTGTTGATTTCTTCCGACACCCCCGCTTGCAGGGCCATCAAGTCGTTATAGCGGTCTTCCTTGATCTCGTCGGGGATCTGCCCATCAAAGCCCGCCGCTGCGGTGCCTTCTTCCGCCGAATAACGAAATACGCCAACATGATCGAGCCGCTTCGTCGCCACAAAGTTGCGCAATTCCTGATAATGCTCATCGGTTTCTCCGGGCAGACCCACAATAAACGTCGTACGAATTGCAATATCCGGGATTCTGGCGCGCAACGCTGCAATCAGCCGTTCAATGTCGACCCGTCGATCCGGTCGGCGCATGGTCCGCAACAAATCGTCATGCACATGCTGCAACGGAATGTCCACATATTTGCAGAGCTTCGGCTCCGACGCCATAAATTCGATTAATTCATCGGTAAAATTTTTAGGATAACTGTACAAGATCCGAATCCGGAAATCACCGGGTATCGCAGCCAATTCCTTCAACAAATCCAACAGCAGCGGTCGTCCGGCCAGGTCCAGGCCGTAACTGGTGGTATCCTGCGCCACCAGATCGACTTCCCTGACTCCGCCCGCGACCAAATCGGCCACTTCCTGACGAACCGAAGCGATGGAACGGCTGATCAACGGGCCGCGAATCTGGGGAATGGCGCAAAAGGCGCAGGCATGATTGCATCCCTCGGCAATTTTAACATACGCCAAATATGACGGTGTCGCCAATATCCGTGGCATATCCGCAGCCGGCAACAACGCCGATCCCTCCGTAAATACCGGGCGACTTCCCGCCAAAACCTCCCGAATAGCCTCCGGCAACCGGTCCCAGGCGCCGGTTCCCACAATGGCGTCCACTTCCGGCAATTCATCCATCAGATCCGTGCTGTAGCGCTGGCCAAGGCAGCCGGCAAGAATTAAGCCGCGGCAACGGCCAGTCCGCTTGTATACCGCCAGGCGCAACATTGTCTCAATGGATTCTTGTTTGGCCGACTCGATGAAGCCGCAAGAATTCACCACCAATATATCCGCATTCGGCAGGTCATCCGTCGGTTCATAACCGTGTTCCCGCATCAAGCCCAGCATCAGCTCCGAATCCACAAGGTTCTTAGAACAACCTAGGCTAACCAGTCCGATTTTCACATGCATACCCCTCTATATTCAAAATGTGGCGTCACGTCAAGATCTACGCGTCGGCTTAGTCCGCGAGACGCGGGTTCCGTGAAGCCCTCTCCCGGGTTCTGGCGGTTTGTCCTGTCGTTCCGGACGCATCAGACATCCCGGACCATAGCCGATCAAGTCGCCCCGTCCGGCTTTTCGCAGCGCCTGCAATACCACTCGGCGATTCTTTGGATTGCGATATTGCAGTAGCGCTCGTTGCAACTGCCGTTGTTCCACGGTCTTCGGCACAAAAATCTCCTGTCCGGTCAACGGGTTCAGTCCCGTGTAGTACATTGCCGTCGACAAGCTGCCTGGCGTCGGAATGAATTCTTGCACCTGTTCCGGATGATAACCGATATCCTGCAAAAATTCGGCCAGCTCAATCGCTTCCGGCAAGGAGCAGCCCGGATGGGAACACATCAAATACGGAACCAGATACTGCTCTTTGCCCAACCGTTGATTTTCCCGGCGAAACGCCGCCAAAAACTTCAAAAAAACGTCCTTGCCGGATTTTTGCATGGCCGTCAACACCGGTTCGGCCACATGTTCGGGCGCGACTTTGAGCTGACCGCTGACATGATGTTCGCACAGCTCAGTCAAAAACTCCCGGTATTTGCCGGCCATCAGGTAGTCGTAACGGATGCCGGAACGAACGAAAACTTTTTTGATTCCGGGCAAGTGGCGCAACTCCCGCAACAGGTTCAGATAATCGGAATGGTCTGTATCCAGATTGGGGCAAGGGCTGGGATACAGACACTGTCGGTCGCGGCAGGCGCCAAACTTCGTTTGTTTTGCGCAGGCCGGATGCCGAAAATTCGCCGTTGGCCCGCCCACATCATGGATATACCCCTTGAATCCGGGCAGCCGCGCCAACAACAGAGCTTCCTGAATGATTGACTTGTGGCTGCGCTGTTGAATGATCCGGCCCTGATGCGAGCCGATGGCGCAAAAGGAGCAGGCGCCAAAGCAGCCGCGATGGCTGGTGATGCTGAATTGCACTTCAGCAATGGCCGGCACTCCGCCCGCGTCGTTATAGCGAGGGTGCCAGGTCCGCTCGTAAGGCAGCGAATAGACCCGGTCCATCTCGCGGGTCGATAACGGTAGGGCGGGCGGCAGCTGAATCAGATAGCGATCGCCATGTTTTTGGGCAATTGCGTGCCCGCGTAATGGATCTTGTTCCAGATACTGTGTTTTAAACGCCGCTGCGTATTCTGTCTTGCTGGCGGCCACCTGTTCATGGGAAGGAATTTCAACCGCATCTTCCGGCGCCTCCGCCAAACTCGCCGCCAGGTAACAGGTCCCGGGCACGTCGCGAATATCGTCAATGGGAGTACGATTGGCCAACTGCCGGGCGATCTCCAGGACCTGCGATTCGCCCATGCCATACACCAGCAAGTCGGCGCGGCTATCCACCAAAATGGAACGCCTGACGGTATCGGACCAGTAGTCATAATGGGAAAAACGTCTCAGGCTGGCTTCGATGCCGCCGATGACCATTGGAATATCTGGCCAGCACTCCCGCACACGATTCGCATAAACGATCGTAGCCCGGTCCGGACGCAGGCCGGCAACTCCGCCGGGCGAATAGGCGTCACTGCTGCGAATTTTTTTGGCGGCGGTCAGCTTGTTCAACATAGAGTCCATGTTCCCGGCGGAAATAAATACCGCCAGGCGCGGTCGCCCCATCACCTTAAAATCGGAAAGATTCCGCCAATTCGGCTGGGCAATGATCCCCACACGAAAACCTGCTTTTTCCAAAAGTCGGGTAATGATCGCCGGCCCAAAACTGGGATGATCAACATAGGCATCGCCACTGACAAATAAAAAGTCCAATTCGTCCCAATTACGCAAGGTCATGTCTGCCTGCGATACCGGTAAAAAACCGTATTTCACTTTCACGTCAGTGTTTGCTCCCGGGTTGATTGGGGGATGCCGGATTGGGGGACGGCGCTGTCGGGGCCGGAGTTGATGTTGGTGGCGTCGACGGTGGCATAACCGCCGGTTTTTCCGGCGCGGACGTTTCCGTTGTTGACGGCGACGGCGATACTGGAGTATTCGACGCCGCCGGCGGCGTAACCATACCGGCGACAGTGAATGTTTTGACCACAACATCGCCCCGTTCCCCGATCTTGCCGACTGCCTGCCCATTGAAGGTCAACTCAACCGCCCCAGCGTTGCCAAAATTGACGACGATCTGACGGTCCGCCTCCCAGGTAAACATTGCCCCGTTGGCGGGAATTCCTTCATACAGGGTTTTGCCGTCCGCAATCACGGAAGTCCAGCAACGATCCGTAAACCGGGCTGTCAATACCACCGGCCGATTGCGGGAAGGCAACGGGGAAGTCGTCGATCCCGGAGCTGATCCCAGCGGCGGATTCGTTGTCGCCGTTGAAGTAGCGGCAGATTGTTTTGCCCCGTTACGTGGCGCGATCCCTTCTGACGGCGATACGGATTTTTGCCATAGATACAATCCCAGCGCAGAAATGACCAAGATAACGACCACCAGGATCTTGCTCCAGTTATATTTCACTCCAGTGATTGATTGCACCGCCGCAACTTTTTTAACAGTCGGCTCCGTCGTCGGCGCAGACGGCACGACGGCCGGCGACTCGGTCGGCGGCGTCTTCAGTTCCGTGTATAGCTGAACCAGCTGCGAACCGTCCAATTCCAAAAAATTTCCGTAATTGCGCAAGAAACCCTTCACATATACTTCGCCTGGCAAAAGATCATACCGGCCCTGTTCCAGCGCATTCAGATAAACTGCCCGAATGCCGGTCGCGTGTTCCGCATCCATTATTTCCAGCCCCCGCTTTTTCCGTTCCGACGAGAGCATGTTGCCAATCTTATCCATGCTTTCTACCCCCTTTTGAGACCAGTGATATATTGATGAATCTCCGTGGCCGCCCGCTCCAGATCTTCGACGTCGACAATCAGGTCAAAGTTGTCCGGCGATGCGGTCTCATATCCATATAATGGATCATAATAATCCGTCAACAAAGTTCGGGTAAACTCCGCCAAACGCCCATCTTCATATTGCCGAAGCAAATCCGCCACCTTTTTCTTGCCGAGCCGTTTGGTGAGCGCGGTAATGCTCTTGATAATTTGAGGATCCTGGGGCTGCAAAACATCCGTATACTCTGCGATCAATCGTCTGACCCGCGTATCAATGCCGGCCCGGGTCAGGATTCGTCGGCCGGTCCGCATGCCTTCACACAAGCGTTCCGGTAAATAAACATTGCCAACTCGTTTACTTTCACATTCCACCACAATAAAAGGTTCCCGGTTGAACCGCTCCAGCAGCAGCAACAGCCGGGCGTCGAAGTTTTGCGCAGTGGCCGGTCGGCCGAGACCAACCTGACCGAAGGCTGAGCCGCGATGATTGGCCAGTTGCTCCAGATCAATCACCGGCACCTGCCGGGCAGATAACAATTGCAACAAACTCGTCTTCCCTACTCCAGTCGAGCCGCATAATACGACAATGGTCGGCTGCAGGGGATACTCGGCCAAGCGATCCTGTACATAACGACGGTAAGCTTTATAGCCTCCCGCCAACTGACTGCCGGCAATTCCCATCAGCTCCAGGACCGTCACAACCGATTTGGAGCGCATCCCGCCTCGCCAGCAATACACGATCAACTTGGCGTCCGGTGCGCCAGCCCGACAATCCGCTATCTTCCGGACCATGTCCACCAGCTTGCCGGAAACAAATTCCAGTCCCTTTTGTTTTGCCTGTTCCTGCCCGCATTGCTTATAGAGAGTTCCGACAACTGCCCGTTCAGCGTCTTCCAGTAACGGGACATTGATGGCCCCCGGGATGTGTCCCTGTTCATATTCCGATGGGGAACGAGTGTCAATAAACAGACATTGTGTCAGTTCCATCGCTTGATCGATTGATATTACCTGCATGAATGCTCCTACGCGTTTCCTGTCTTTTGAAAATAGCGGCTGAAAACCTGATCGGAATTCATGATTACTTCCCGTGGCTTGCTGCCGTTAGCCGGGGTGACAATCTGCATTTCCTCCATCATGTCAACCAGTCGGGCCGCCCGGGTATAACCAATCCGAAACTTCCGCTGCAGCAGGGAAACTGAAGCCTGCCCGGTTTCCAGCACAAGCTTGACGGAGTCTTCCAATAAATCGTCTTCAAATTTCGCCGTCTGACTGGCAGAAACCGATTCTTCAAACAGCGGGACTTCCGCTTCTTCGGCGGTGCCGCCGGCATCTTTGATGAACTTGGCGACGGCTTCAATCTCGCCATCGGAAATAAAAGCTCCCTGCAAGCGAACCGGTTTGTTGGCGCCGACCGGGTAAAACAGCATATCGCCCTTCCCCAGCAGTTTCTCGGCGCCAGCCATGTCCAGAATCGTCCGCGAATCGATTTGGGACGACACCGCAAAGGAAATACGGGACGGAATGTTGGCCTTGATGGTACCGGTGATAACATCGACCGAAGGGCGTTGTGTCGCAATGACCAGATGAATTCCCGAAGCGCGGGCCATCTGGGCCAGACGGCAAATCGAATCTTCGACATCCACCGGCGCCACCATCATCAAATCTGCCAACTCATCAATGATTACTACGATCAGCGGCAACTTTTCTTCGGGATTCACTTCATTGTAGCGTGTCACGTCCCGAACGCCGGCGGCCGCGAACAGGGCATACCGCCGTTCCATCTCCTGCACGGTCCATTTGAGGGCGGACGCGGCTTTCTTAGGTTCTGTGACGACCGGCGCCACCAAATGCGGAATTCCGTTGTAGTTCGACAGTTCCACGACTTTGGGATCCACCAGCAAAAATTTTACAGACTCCGGATGCGCCCGAAACAGAATACTGCAAATCAAAATGTTGATGCAAATACTTTTGCCGGAACCGGTCGCGCCGGCAACCAAGAGATGCGGCATTTTGGCCAAATCCGCCATAATCGCCTGCCCGGCGATGTCTTTGCCCAACGCCACGGTCAACAGAGATTGGGCCTTTTGATATTCTTCACTTTCCAGAACTTCGCGCAACATTACGCCAAAAGGCTCCCGATTGGGAACTTCGATGCCGATCACCGATTTGCCGGGAATGGGTGCCTCGATCCGAATGCTTGGTGCGGCCAGCTTTAGAGCTATATCGTCCGACAGGCTGACAATGCGGCTGATTTTCACTCCAGGCGCCGGTTCCAGCTCATAGCGGGTCACTGCAGGCCCTTGGGTGGCATGCACGACCCGGGCCTGAATTCCGAAGCTATCCAGCGTATGTTCCAGCGTCCGGGCATGTTCCTCAATTTGCTTGTCCAATCGGGCATTACGAGCGCCGGTTCCTTTTTTTAACAATGATAAAGGCGGCAGTTTGTACTTAACGCCAGTCGCCGCGACTGGCGTTGCGACCGGTCCCGGCGAAGGCGCCAGCACGTCTCTGGACAAAGACGGCACCACGATCGGCGTTTCCGGCAACTCCGCAACCGCAGCCAACGGCGTATCCAGGGGCAATGGCGACAGCGGACGAACCGATTCGTCTTTTGCCTGATTATAAAAAGTTGGTTTTAACGCCGACCTCGCCGAATCCGGCTCGTCCACCATCCGATTCGGCGTCGACTTGGCGGTTGTAGAACGGACGGTTGAATCTGCAGCAGGCTCGGCAAGCGGTTTGGGTTTACGGACAAACAGTCGTGGAATGGCGGCTCCCCAGCCCAGGAGCTTATCCCAAAATGAGGACAGGGAAAATTGAGTCGCCACGAGCAATGCGCAAACAATCCAGGCCCATAAAAAAATAGTGGTACCGTCCATGGCAAAAAATCGGCGCAAAATGATCACGACCGCTCCGCCGGCAAGTCCGCCGGCATCCGGCAACCGAGCCGGCAGAATTTCCTGATTGGCCGGCACCAGATAGTGATGATACAAGGCCAGCAAGCCGAGAAAGGTCAGCACATAGGCGGCAAAGCGACGAGAATAGACAATATGTGCATGCGCGGTAATATAGCGCACGCCGACAAGCAACAACAGCAGAACGACGCCAGGAGCGCCAACGCCAAATCCATATCGCAACACCCGGGCTGAAAAAGAGCCGACGCGACCGACGCTAAAATCCAGGAAATCCAACAAGCCGGCCGCCAGCAACAACGCGATCGCGATAATGATGACGCCGGCGATTTCAAATTTCGTTCCGGTAGCAGGCGGTGTGTCTTTTTTCGGCAATAAAATTCACCTCTATGCAGTTTTTCTACGCCAAACCCATAACTCCTGCCTATTATGGTAGGAACCGAGACATTGTCTCGGTTCCCCGTTTACACTTCAAGAATGATCGGCATGATCATTGGTCGACGGCGTGTCTTTTCATAGAGGAATTTTCCCAATATATCCCTCACGCTGTTCTTGATCGTTCCCCAATCATTAGACCCGCTGGCTTCGCAGCGATCCAGCGCTTCCTGGATTTTCGTCCGTGCTTCTTCCATGAGTTGTTCCGATTCACGGACATACACAAATCCCCGGGAAACGATTTCCGGGCCGGAGACCACGCAGCCATTCTCCTTGTCCATAGCGATTACGGCGATCAAAATGCCATCCTGCGACAGTTGACGACGGTCCCGCATCACGATATTGCCGATATCGCCGACACCAAGGCCGTCCACCAGCAAGGCGCCCGCGTTGACCTTGCCGACCATCGCGCCGGAATCCGCCGTGAACTCCAGCACGGAACCATTTTCGGCAATAAAAATGTTTGTCTTAGGAATTCCCAGATCCTGCGCAATCTTAGAGTGAACTTTCAGCATACGATATTCCCCGTGAACCGGAATGAAATACTTCGGCCGGACCAGGTTCAGCATGAGCTTCAGTTCTTCCTGACTGCCATGCCCGGATACATGAATTCCCGAAGATGATTCGTAAATGACATCCGCGCCTTGCTTGAAAAGATAGTCAACTGTGCGCGCCACTAACTTTTCGTTGCCGGGAATCGGTGTTGCGGAAATCATGACCGTGTCGCCCGGCAGGATTTCAACTTTACGATGGTCCGACATCGCCATCCGGGTCAGCGCCGACATCGGTTCGCCTTGGCTGCCGGTCGTAAGAATGACAATCCGGTTGGGCGGATAATTGTTGATCTCGGAAATATCGATCAATACGCCATCGGCCACTTTCAGATAGCCCAGTTCCATGGCGATTCCCACGACGTTCAGCATGCTCCGGCCGATCACTGCGACTTTCCGGCCGTATTTGAACGCGGCGTCGATTGCCTGCTGCAGCCGGTGGACATTGGATGAAAAGCTGGCAATGATGATGCGGTTTTGCGCCGCCCGAAACTTTTCGTCGAAAGATTCGCCCACGCAACGTTCGCTTTTGGTAAAACCAGGCCGTTCAGCATTGGTGCTGTCGGACAACATAACCAAAACGCCTTCGTCGCCCAGTTCGGCAAATCGATTGAAACCGGTTACCTGACCATCCACCGGAGTGTGGTCGATTTTGAAGTCGCCGGTGTGCAGGATCGTACCGATCGGCGTTTTCAGGTAAATCGCCACGGAATCGGCGATGCTGTGGTTCACGCGGATAAAACCGATGGTAAATGGGCCGATCTGATGCTGGTCACCAGGTTTGATCGGGTGAAGGTCAGCCGACGATACGCCCTTTTCCTTCAACCGTCCCTGCAGAATTCCCAACGCCAACGGAGTTCCATACACCGGTACTTCCAGATCTTTCAGCACGAACGGCAAAGCGCCGATATGATCCTCATGGCCGTGGGTGATAAAAATGGCCCTTAACTTGTCCTTATTCTCGACCAAATAAGAATAATCCGGAATTACCAAATCGATGCCCAACATATCGTCTTCCGGGAACATCAACCCGGCGTCGATCACGATCATATCGTCACCGTAACGGAATACCGTCATGTTTTTGCCGATTTCACCCAACCCACCCAACGGAATAATTTGCAATTTATCAGTTTGTTTGGTCAAACTTTCACCTCCATATATTTTGATGCCGCGCACTGCATTCATAATATTATAACCCAAAATCATGTTCCCAACAATAAAAAACGGCCTTCCGTCAAGGATGGCCGTTTTCTGGATGTTGCAAAGACATCAGGCAATGATGTTCAACTTCCGCATTACGTTGCGTAATTGTTCCGTTTCTGCCGGCGTCGGCGGGACCATCGGCGGACGGAAGCTGCCACCGTTCAATCCCATCAGATTGATGGCTGTTTTGATGGGAATCGGATTGGTGGTGACAAAAATCACTTTAAAAAATGGCATCAGTTCCAGATGGATCGTCTGGGCTTTTTTCACGTCGCCGGCCAGATAGGCGCCGATCATTTGTTGCATACGCTCTGCCACTGCATGGCCGGCCACGCTGATGACGCCGCAGCCGCCCACGGCCAACACTGGCAGAGTTAGCGCGTCATCGCCGCTGTATACCTGAAAACCGGGCCGAGCCGTGCGAACTATTTCCGAAACCTGATCCAAACTGCCGCTGGCTTCTTTCACCGCAACGATGTTTGGAATTTCGGACAAACGAGCAACGGTTGACGGCAAAATATTCGATGCGGTTCGTCCCGGCACATTGTAAACAATAAGAGGCAGTGCAGTTTGGGCGGCAATCATTTTAAAATGTTGATAGAAACCTTCCTGCGGCGGCTTGTTATAATAGGGACCAACCAGCATCGCCCCATGGACGCCGAGTTTTTCCGCTTCCTGGGTCAGACGGATGGAAGCCAGGGTATCGTTGGAGCCAGTACCGGCAATTACGGTCGCCTGGTCGCCGACCGCTTCCAGGACCGTACTGAACAACCGCAGTTTTTCGTCCGCGCTCAACGTGGCCGACTCGCCGGTGCTGCCAGCCACCACCAGGCCGTCATTGCCATGCGCCACCAAATATTTCGCCAGTTCGGCCGCTGCCGGATAGTTAACGCTATAGTCCTCATTGAAAGGAGTAATCATGGCTGTCAATACTCTGCCAAAACTTTTCATTTCCTGTCCCTCCTGTCGTTAAATGGGTTAGTCCAATCCAAACTGGCTGTGCAGGGCACTCACGGCGGTTTCCAGAAACTGTCCGTCAATCAGGGCAGAAATCGATGTTTGCGAATCCACCGTTTGTAAAAGCGGGATTCCCTGTTCCGTTAATGCTTCCACAAAACTGGCCATCACCCCGGGTACGTCCCCCATGCCGCCGCCAACCACCGACACTTTGGCGCAGTTCGGCACGACCGTGCAGAAATAACCGGCAGCCGACAAGCATCGCCGCGTCTCTTCCGTTTCCTCTTCCTGCACCGTAAACAGTACCTGCCCGGGCAGAACGTTAATCAGATCCACGTTGATGCCACTTTGGGCCAATGTTTTGAAGAGCCGGGAATCCTCTGCTATTTTGGCCGCCGCTTCTCGGGTCACGATGATCTGGGCAATCTTGCGAACGTATGTGACGCCGGTGGCGACCCGGTCGGAAACCGAAGAATCGCAGGTTTGATCTGATTCGACAGCGGCTGTGATCAAGGTTCCGGGGGCATCAGAGAAGGTCGACTTCACGACCAGCGGAATGTTTTTTTGCATGGCGAATTCCACGGCCCGGGGATGGATTACTTTCGCCCCCTGATGCGCCAATTGAGAAACCTCCGCGTAACTAATCCGGTCCAGAATATGGGCGTGCGGTACCAGACGGGGATCCGCGGTCATGATTCCGTCGACATCCGTATAAATCTCGATCATTTCCGCCGCCAAGGCTGCCCCGAGGGCTGACGCCGTGGTATCGCTGCCGCCACGGCCCAGAGTCGTCAGATCGCCGTTTTCGGTTACCCCCTGAAACCCGCAGACAACAGGAATTTTTCCCGCCTTGAGCTCGGCGCGGATACGCGAAGGGTCGATGTTCAGGATCCGGGCGTTGCCATACTGCGGATCGGTAAAAATACCTGCCTGCCCGCCGGTCAGAACCACCGCCGTCAACCCTGCCGCCTGCAAGGTAGCCGCCATGACAACCGCCGAAATGATTTCGCCGCAGCCCATCATCAGATCCATCTCCCGACGTGACAAAGCGGCAAACGGCTCGCGGGCGACGCCAATCAATGTGTCGGTGGCGTAAGGTTGGCCGTTGCGTCCCATGGCGGAAACCACTACCACCGGCTGATATCCTTCGTCAACCGCGCGGCTGATTTTTCCCACTGCCAATTGTCTGTTATCCGCCGTGGACACCGATGTCCCGCCAAATTTCTGGACCAAGATTCGCATTTTCTCTCTCCTACAACAAATTTTGGGCAATCATCAGTTCGGCGATTTGGAGGGCGTTCAACGCCGCCCCTTTGCGGATCTGATCGCCAACCACCCACAGGTTCAGGCCGTGCTTCACGCTCTCGTCGGCACGGATCCGCCCCACAAACACTTCATTGCGGCCGGAAGTGTACAGCGGCATCGGATATTCCATTTCCGCCGGATTGTCCTGCACGATGACGCCGGGGAATCCTGCCAGTGCGGCTTTGGTGTCCGACACCGACAAGGCCGATTCCAGCTCAAGGTTCACGGATTCCGAATGGCTCCGGTAAACGGGCACCCGAATGGTGGTGGCCGTGATCGCCATATTCGGTTCGCTCATGATCTTCCGCGTTTCGTTGACCATTTTCATTTCTTCCTTGGTATAGCCATCTTCCAGGAACACATCGATTTGCGGCAACAAATTGAAAGCGATCTGATAGTGCTTCGGCAGGCTGGCGCTCGGCAAAATATTCGCCTCCACCGGACGTCCCTCGCTGATGGCCTTCACCTGGGAGGTCAGTTCGTCGATGCCTTCTTTGCCGGCGCCGGACACGGCCTGATACGTCGATACCACCACCCGCTTGATCCGCGCCCGGTCATGAATCGGTTTCAGCGCCATCACCATGATGATGGTCGAGCAATTCGGATTCGCGATAATTCCTTTGTGCGCGCGTACCGCTTCCGGGTTGACTTCCGGCACAACCAGGGGAACTTCCGGGTCCATGCGGAAAGCGCTGGAGTTGTCAATGACGACCGCACCCGCTTTCACGGCGTGCGGCGCAAATATTTTACTGGCGGAGCCGCCGGCAAACAACGCGATGTCCACGCCCCGGAAAGAATCCGGCGTAGCTTCTTCCACCGTATATTCCTGTCCCGCGACCGTCAACTTTTTGCCGGCGGAACGGGCGGACGCCAATAATTTCAGTCCGGAAAACGGAAAATTTCTTTCCTCGATCAGGTTAATGAACTCTTGTCCGACAGCGCCAGTTGCTCCCAGGATTGCCACGTTGTATTTTTTCATGGTAAATTCTCCCCTCTATTATCCCAGTAATTGATCCAGTCCGACGACCAGACCTTGACGACCGATAATTTTCTTACAGGCCAGAACGACTCCTGGCATAAAAGACTCCCGGGCGAGCGAATCGTGGCGGATTGTCAGTATCTGTCCAACCCCGCCGAAGATCACTTCCTGATGCGCCACATACCCCGGCAGTCGGACGCTGTGAATCCGCAACCCGTCATATTCAGCGCCCCGTGCCCCAGGTATTTTTTCTTCCTCATCCGGATGACCCTGTTTTTGACCATTCCGTTCGGCGGCGACCAGTTTGGCCGTCAACAGAGCCGTTCCCGAAGGAGCATCCAATTTTTGATCGTGATGCAATTCGATGATTTCGCAGTGTGGAAGATAACGTGCGGCTTCCTGCGCGAACCGCATCATCAGGACGGCGCCGATTGAAAAGTTCGGGCAAATGAAGCAGGTGGCCCGCTGCTCGTCGCAGAAGGATCGAATCGCCGCCAAATCAGGTTCCGTGATGCCGGTAGTGCCGACAACCGGAATCACGCCATTGCGCAGTGCCGTCATCACATTACCTACCACTGCTTTGGGATGGGTGAAATCCACCATTACCTGCGGCTTGTGTTCCCGAATCGCCGCTTCAAGATCAGCTTCGAGCCTAACACCGACTGCTTTGCCCAACCCCAGGATTTCACCGATGTCCTCCCCGGCCGCTTTGAGATCCACAGCCGCCACAATTTCGCATTCCGGGTCCTGCGCCAGAGCCCGCAGCACTTCCCGCCCCATTCGTCCGTTTGCCCCGGATACAATGACTCTGATCACTTATCGCACCCCCTTCGAATAATAAAATAGCCGGTGAGAAGATATCTCACCGGCTGCACTAAAGCAAACCTTGTTCAGCAATGGTACATAACCGCCATGTCCTGCGCCATGCTTCCATGAGATAGCTCTCCACCAATGGAAATTGGTGACAGTCTCATGCCTGTTCGGCATGAACCCAGCATTGGTATGCGTGCCCATTGACCAACACTTCGGCAACCGTCCCTTTCCCGCTGACTCATCGACGCACAATCTCATCAACGGTACTAATGTAAGTTGCTCCTCTACTCCGTCCCGATTTGGGATAACCATTATTTAATTTTGTATACATTCTAACCTACGAAAGCAAAACTGTC
Organism: Veillonellaceae bacterium; assembly: GCA_012798135.1. The sequence continues at coordinate 109,878 of JAAZNU010000039.1, forward strand.
AAACACTTACACATATTTTTTTTATCCGGCGGAACCGGTACTGCCAAATCCACCGCTTCGTTCCCGTTTTTCCGCCTGCTCATCGGCGTCCGCCCGGAGATACCTGCAAAAAATCCCCTGAGCAATCCGCATTCCCGTCGGCAACATGACCTCCGTCGAACCGCCATTGACCACGCCGATCAGAATATGTCCTTCGTTGTCCGGATTGTCATAGTAGTCCGAATCAATGATGCCCTGACTGTTCGCCAAGTAAAGTCGGTTTTTGATGGCCAGGCTGGAACGGATATGAATCGCCAGATATTCATCCGGTTGCATGTACGCTTTTAGTCCGGTCGGAATTACTGCCAGTTGTCCGGGCTGCAAACAAACGTTCTCCGCCGCTGCAATATCATAGCCAGCGCTGCCGTGCGTTTTTCGGATCGGCAGTTTCACACCGCGACCACTATAATCGGCAATCACTTCAAACCCGCGTATTCGCTTCATTTGAGCAGATCCAGCCCAGATTCCCTAATCGGCCCCAACGCCGTCAGACAAGTGGTTTCCTGTTTAAACAGTGGTTGCGCGAAATCGAACAAATGTTTCAGCGTAACCTCATCCACTTTGGCGACAATTTGCTCCGGTGACAAATATTCGCGGGCTGAAATTTCCGCCCGTCCCAGACGGGACATGCGGCTGGACGAACTTTCCAGGCTGAACAACAAACCCGCCTTCAGCTGTTCCTTGGCTCGCTGCAGTTCGGCCGGACGGACGCCCCGACTCCGGATGTCATCCAGGATCTCATAAATAATCTCCATCACGGCCCGGCAATTTTCCGGCGACACACCGGTATAAATGGTAACCAGGCCCGTGTCTCGAAAGCTGGATGGATACGAACAGACCGAATAGGCCAATCCCCGCTCTTCCCGAATGTGCTGAAACAAACGCGAACTCACACCGCCGCCCAAAATCGTGTTGAAAACATGCGACGCATAAAACCGCGGATCCTCATGCGCAACGCCCGGTGTGCCGAGACAGATATGAATCTGTTCGATCTCCTTTTCCTGCAGATGCCGACCGGTCACGAACAGCGGCGTCGAATCCGACAGGCGGGGGGCGGTTCCCCACACCGGTTCCCAATAGCGCCGGACAATTTTGACGAGTTCATCATGGGTCAGTTTGCCGGCTGCCGCCACCACGATGTTATCCGGCATATAGTGTCGCGTTGTATAATCAACGATCATCTGACGACTCAACGCGCCAATGGTTTCCCTCGTGCCCAAAATGTTGCGCCCCAGGGCATGTCCCGGCCACAAGGCGTTCATGTGCAAATCGTGAATCAGTTCGTCGGGCGAATCCTCATAGAGACTGATTTCTTCCAGGATCACCTGGCGTTCTTTTTCCAGTTCTGTTTCCGGGAACTGGGAGTGCAACAACATATCGCTCAGAATGTCCAAGCCCAGGTCCAAATGATCCGGCAGAACTTTGATATAATAACAGGTATTTTCACGATCGGTGGCGGCATTCAACTGTCCGCCGATATCGTCGACCTCTTCAGCGATATCCCGAGCCGAGCGTTTTTTCGTCCCTTTGAACATTAAATGCTCAATAAAGTGGGAAACACCCTGTTCCGGCAAATTTTCCGAGCGAGATCCCGTTCCCACGAAGATCCCGATACTAACTGAGCTCATATAGGGAATGGACTCCGAGACAATCCGGAGTCCATTGTCCAACGTAGTTTTTTGATACAACGAAGTCTCTCCTCTGTTTACGCCTTGGGTTCCTCGGGTGTCGTCGGCGTCGCCGGCGCTTCCTCTTTCAGGCAATCCCGCCGCGAAAGATTGATGCGGCCCTGCCGGTCAATTTCGGTAACCCGCACAGTCACTTCATCGCCAATTTTTACGACATCTTCCACTCTGGCCACACGGGTTTTGGCCAATTGCGAAATGTGGACCAAGCCTTCCTTGCCGGGCAGGATTTCGACAAAGGCGCCAAAATTCATCAACCGGGTAACTTTACCCGTGTATATTGCGCCGACCTCGACTTCCCGAACCAAACCTTCGATAATGGAAACCGCCCGCTGGCCGGCTTCGACATCCACGGCCATGATGAACACCTTGCCGTCGTCCTCGATATCGATCTGTACGCCGGTATCCTCCACGATTTTCTTGATAATCTTGCCGCCAGGCCCGATGACATCGCGAATCTTGTCCGGATTGATCTGCATGGTGATCATTCGCGGCGCGTACGGAGAAAGTTCCGGACGCGGCTTGTCGATCGCCTGCGTCATCTTGCCGAGAATGAACATACGCCCCCGACGGGCCTGGTCCAAAGCGCTGGACAGAATTTCCCGGCTGATGCCGCCAATCTTGATATCCATTTGAATAGCCGTGATGCCTTCGGAAGTGCCGGCCACCTTGAAGTCCATATCGCCCAAAGCGTCTTCCATTCCCTGAATATCGGTCAGAATGGTAAAATAATCGCCATCCTTCACCAGCCCCATCGCTATGCCGGAAACAGGCGCCTTGATCGGCACGCCGGCGTCCATCAGGGACAGGGTGCTGCCGCAAACACTGGCCATGGAGGAAGAACCGTTGGATTCCAGGACTTCCGAAACCAAGCGCAACGTATACGGGAAGTCGACTTCATTCGGCAGAACCGGCAGTAAAGCCCGCTCCGCCAAATGGCCGTGGCCAATCTCGCGACGGCCTGGCCCGCGCATCGGGCGGGTTTCGCCGGTGCTGTAGGGCGGGAAATTATAATGGTGGATATAGCGTTTGCAGTCCTCAACGCCTAGTCCGTCCAATCTTTGTTTGTCGCCGATAGCGCCGAGTGTCGTGATATTGAGAACCTGGGTCTGACCGCGGGTGAACAACGCCGAACCGTGGACCCGCGACAGAACGCCCACCTCACAGGAAATCGGCCGGATTTCATCCAACTGGCGACCGTCCGGACGAATTTTGTCCACGGTAATCATCCGGCGGACAGTTTCCTTCAGAACTTTATACAGAACATAGGACACATCTTTTTTATTGTCCGGGTAGATTTCCGCGAAATGTTCGGCGGCCTCCGCCTTGACTTCGTCAATTCGGGCTTCCCGGGCCAGTTTATCGGGGTTGGTCACTGCGTCGAGCATCGCGTCGGTAACGTAGGCACGGACTGCCGCGTTCAGGTCGGCCGGCGGCGCATACGTCGGAATTTCGCGTTTCGGTTTGCCGACCGCGGCGACAATCGTATCCTGAAACGCGATGATTTGTTTGATAATCTCATGCCCAAACAGGATGGCTTCCTGGACCACCACTTCCGACAATTCGTTGGCACCGGCCTCCACCATCAGGACAGCATCCCGGGTGCCGGCGACAATCAAGTCTAGTTGGGTTTCCTCCATCTGTTTGACCGTGGGATTGACCACATATTCGTTGTCGACATAGCCGATCCGCACGCCGGCGATCGGTCCATTGAACGGAATATCCGACACCGACAAAGCGCAGGACGCTCCGACCATGGCAATGACATCGGGAGAATTATCCGGATCGACCGCCACCACCGTGGCCACAATATGAACATCATTCCGGAATCCGTCGGCAAACAGAGGACGGATCGGCCGGTCAATCATCCGGGCGCTCAAAATCGCCGCTTCCGTCGGGCGACCTTCCCGCTTGATAAAGCCGCCGGGGATTTTGCCGACGGAATACATTCGTTCTTCATAATCGACGGTCAGGGGAAAGAAATCGATCCCTTCACGGGGCGCCGCCGAAGTGGTCGCTGCCACCACCACCGCCGTATCACCGTAGCGGATCATTACCGCTCCATTGGCCTGTTTGGCATACTTGCCGGTTTCGACGACGAGTGGCCGGCCGCCGAGTTCAAACTGAAAAGTCTGCATTCACCTTTTCCTCCTCATATTTCCTTCTTCACATTCACGCTACAAATTATATCCTATTCGGCAACAAAAGAAAATGTTCTTTTCGCAATGGCGTTGTTTGACCGGCAGACAAACAAAAAAGCGGGTTTCCCCGCTCATTTTGCTGGTTACTTTCTCAAATTCAACCGGTTCAACAACGTGCGATACCGTTCCAGATCGCTGTCCTTGAGGTAATTCAACAGACTGCGGCGATGGCCGACCATCTTCAGCAGACCGCGACGAGAATGGTGATCTTTCTTGTGTTCCTTCAGATGCTGGGTCAACTCATTGATCCGGTCGGTCAAAATAGCGATCTGAACTTCCGGCGAGCCGGTATCCCCTTCATGGCGACGATATTCGAGAATGATCTCCTGTTTCTTTTCTGAGCTAATCATGTTGTTCCTCCTCTAACTTTTCGCACTGTCCGCTAGCCAAGAATGCCGCCGGAGGGTCGGCAATCCTCGCCAGGGAAACTGTACTTGATTGCAAATCGTATTGTATCAGAACTGCCGATGAATGTAAAGTTCCTGTCCGGCATTGATCCTGCTCATTCCACGAAATATTCCGTTTGCGCCTTCTGCAGATCAAATCGCATTTGTCCAACCAAAGCCTCCACCGAAGAGAATGCTTTTTCCGACCGCAGCCGCCCCAAAAAGCCAATCGTCAGCCGTTTTCCGTACAAATCTCCGTCAAAGTTAAGTATATGCGTCTCTACTCGCAGCTGACTCGCGCCGAAAGTCGGGTTCACGCCGATATTGCACAGACCGCCATGAACTGCCCGGCCGGCTTTCACCCGGACGGCGTAAACTCCCTTGCCGGGGATCAGCAAATTCGCCGGCACCCTCAGGTTGGCCGTGGGAAACCCCAGCGTCCGTCCGCGCTGATCGCCATGAACGACCATGCCGGATAATTCGTAGGCGCGGCCCAACAAGTTCGCTGCTGCCGCTACGTCACCCCGGCTGAGTAAATGACGGATCATCGTACTGCTGACCATCACGTCGCCAGCCATGATCTTCGGACAAATTTCCGTTTCGATGCCATATTTCCCGGCCATTGCAATCAATGCGTCCGGGTTTCCTTTGCCCTTGTCACCGAAAGAATAGTTGGGCCCCACGACGATATGACGGGGGTTGATTTTCGTTGCCAGTAGTTCGACGAAAGCCTCCGGAGGCAAGTGCAGTAATTCGCGAGTGAACGGCACGCGAACTAGGACATTCACGCCCAGTTTGCGAATTTCTGTCGTTTTTCCCGCCACGGTCTGTAATTGGGGCGGTACGCGCTGTGGGTGGATCAACGACAACGGATGATTGGAAAATGTAAATACGATACTGGTGCCGGAATGTTCCCGGCCCCATTTCACGGTCCGGCTGATAACGTGACGATGGGCCAGATGTACGCCGTCGAAAGTTCCCAGCGCCAGCGAAACATTGGAAAATTGACATTGCAGCTCAGACAGACTCTTTATCAGCAACATCGCGATCATTTCCATCCCCAAAAATTTTTTTAGGACAGATCAGACCCGTTTCGGCTTCAAACTGTCCCATGCCAAAAAAACTGCCGGCGGCGGAATACAGCCGAACCGGGGTTATCGCCTGTGGCAATCCGTAGTCCAGCAAAGCTTGCACCGGTTGCCCCTGCCGCAATAACCGGGTTTTTGAATCATCCAGCCGAACCGCCGGAAAATGCGCTACCGCCACATCCGACGGCCGCAAGGCAGTTGCTGGAGTCGCTGCCACCTCTTCCAAAGTAGAGGTTTGGGCGATACCAAAAGGGCCAACACGGGTTCGCAGTAAAAAGGCCATAGTGGCCGGAAGGCCCAACCGATCGCCGATGTCCTCGCACAAGGTCCGAATATAGGTGCCCTTGGAACAGACCACCTGAATGCCAGCCCGTTCCTGGTGCCGATACAGCAAACGAATCTCCCGGATCTTCACCGGGCGGGGCACCCGAACGACTTCTTTGCCTTCCCGGGCCAATTCATAGAGCTTCCGCCCGGCCACTTTCAAGGCCGAATACATGGGAGGAACTTGCTCATACGTTCCGCGAAAGGTAGCCAATACCGGTTCCAAAAAATCCAGCGCCATCGGACCGACCGGAGCCTGGCGCAGCAGCGCCCCCGTATCATCGCCGGTGGATGTGGCAATGCCGAATAGAATCTCTGCACGGTATTCCTTGTCGAAGTCTTCCCCGTACTCGACGAGCCGGGTGGCGTAACCTAAATAAATCGGCAGCACCCCCGCCGCCGCCGGATCGAGAGTTCCGCTGTGACCGACTTTTTTTTGCCGAAATGTCCGACGCACAAAAGAAACCGCATCATGGGAAGTCATCCCCGGCGGCTTCAAAAGATTAATAACGCCGTTGCTCATAGTCCGTTTTCCCGTAGCGCATCCAGTACACGGCTCAACACCCTGGGTTTCACGTCCGTAATCGTTCCTTTCAGTGTACAACCGGCAGCTCTGGCATGTCCGCCGCCGCCTAAAGACTGGGCTAACTCGCTGACATTGAGACGCCGGGAACGAAAACTGATTTTTACCGTTTCCTTTTCCGCTGACGGCTTAAACATGATGGCGACTTCAACGCCGGCAATGTTGCGGGGATAATCAATAAAGCCTTCTGTGTCCTCCACGTCGGCGGAGGAAATTCCTGGCGGCACAGTGATTGCCGCAACTTTTCCACAGTCAGTTACTTCCAATGTGTCCAAGACCCGCGACAAAGCTGTGATTTTTGACAACGGCGTAGTCTGGATCTGTTCCGAAATGGTATGTGGTTCAGCTCCGTAGGTCACGAGGCGAGCCGCGGCATGGAGAGTTTGGGCGTCAGTGTTTGCGTAACGGAAGAAGCCGCAATCGGTGGCAATGGCGGTGTATAAGCAGGATGCCATCTCCTTGTCGATTCGCCCGCCAGCTTCTTCAATCAAGCGCAGAATCAAAATTCCGGTAGCGGCGATTGTTTCATCAATCACGGTGATGTCCGCGAAATCGCTGTTCGAAAGATGATGATCAATATTCAGGCTGCGTCCGCGGAAATGCGTCCAAGCGCCGCCAGTGCGTCCAGGATCGCTGGCATCCAACACAACGATCAATTCCCCCTGAACGCAGGCTGCCGGCGGTCGAACAATTTTATCCAGCTCCGGTAAAAACGCATACATTCCTGGCAAATCATCGTCAAGCCACATTTGAACCCGGGTTCCCCGTTGCCGCAAAAACATATACAACGCCAACATAGACCCCAAAGCGTCACCGTCAGGATTAATATGGGTTGTCAGAACAACGTTGCGTGCGCGTGAAAGCTCACGCAACGCTTCCGCTGAAGTTCCCCGCATCGATCATTGTTTCCCTTCCGCATTGTGAAGCCCACGCAGCAGCTCCTCAATATGCTCGCTGTTATCCAGTGAAGTATCCAAGTGAAGAGTCAGTTCTGGCGTGTGACGAATTCCCAAGCGCCGGCCCACTTCCGTCCGAAGAAATCCCAACGAATGTTCCAGACCGTTCCAAGTTGCCTTTTTCGCCGCTTCGGATCCCATCAGGCTAACGAATACCTTGGCAGAACGTAAATCACCCGTCACTTCCACGCCAGTCACCGTAACAAAACCGATTCGGGGATCTTTGAGCTCCGTTAAAATCAGTTTGCTTAATTCCTGTTGCATGAATTCCTGAATTTTTTCAATCCGTTGTTGTCCCATGAATCATCGCTCCCCTCTCGCTCCTGCGGCTATTAACGGGGAATCTGTTCCATAATGAACGCTTCGACAATATCGCCTTCCTTGATGTCGCGATATTTCTCCAGAGTGATTCCGCACTCATAACCAGCGGCCACTTCTTTCACATCATCCTTGAACCGACGCAGGGATTCGAGTTTTCCTTCGTAAATCACGATGCCGTTGCGAAGCAGCCTGATCTGTGAAGTACTGGTAATCTTGCCTTCCTGAACGTAGGAGCCGGCGACTACTCCCTTGGGAATATTGAAAACCTGTCTGACTTCAACGCGTCCTTGCAGAACCTCCCGGAATTCCGGCGCCAGCATTCCGGTCATGGCGGCCTCCACATCATTGATGGCGTCATAGATGACCCGATAAGTCCGAATGTCCACTTTTTCCATTTCCGCTGCTTTGCGGGCGTTGGCGTCCGGACGAACATTGAAGCCGATAATCAAAGCATTGGAAGCTGAAGCCAGCATAACGTCCGACTCATTGATGGCCCCCACGCCGCTGTGTACGATAATGACCCGTACTTCCTTGTTTTTCAGGTTTTCCAATGATTGCCGCAAGGCTTCGATCGAGCCCTGAACATCCGCCTTGACAAGCAGGTTGAGGTCTTTGATCTCACCGGCCTGAATTTGCTGGAACAGGTCTTCAAGAGTGACTTTCTGGGCCTGAGCCACGGCTTCCGCCTTGGTCTTCGCCAACCGTTTTTCGGCAATGGATCGGGCGGTCTTTTCATCCAACACCGCCAACACATCACCGGCCTGTGGCACATCGGACAAGCCGATGACTTCTACCGGTGTCGCCGGACCGGCTTTCTTGACTTTTTCCCCCCGGTCGTTGGTCATGGCCCGCACTTTTCCGTAAGCGGTTCCGGCCAGAATGGAATCGCCGATTCGCAGCGTGCCGTTTTGAACCAGCACCGTCGCCACCGGGCCTTTCCCTTTGTCTAGCTCGGCTTCCACGATCGTTCCTAGCGCTGGACGATTCGGATTGGCTTTCAAATCCTGCACTTCAGCCACCAGCAGAATCATCTCCAACAGATCGCTGATGCCGGTTTTCTTCACTGCGGAAACAGGAACCATGATGGTGTCGCCGCCCCAAGTTTCTGCAACCAGTCCGTACTCCGTCAACTGCTGCATGACGCGTTCCGGGTTCGCCCCCGGCTTGTCTATCTTATTGATGGCGACGATAATCGGCACCTTGGCCGATTTCGCATGATTGATTGCTTCGATGGTTTGCGGCATAACCCCGTCATCCGCCGCTACAACCAGAATGGCAATATCGGTCACCTGAGCGCCGCGGGCGCGCATGGACGTAAACGCTTCGTGGCCGGGCGTATCCAGAAAAACAATTTTCTTGCCCTGTTGAACGACTTGATAAGCGCCGATATGCTGAGTAATGCCGCCAGCTTCCGTCGAAGTAACATGGGTCTGGCGAATGGTGTCCAGCAGGGAGGTTTTTCCGTGGTCGACGTGGCCCATCACTGTGACCACCGGCGGCCGCGGCAGCAAGGATGCCGGATCATCTTCAATTTCCGGAATCACTGTCGGATCGACTTCCGGCGGCAGTTCTTCAACCGTCACGCCGAACTCCGACGCAATCAGGCTGGCGGTATCAAAGTCTATTTCCTGGTTGATGGTTGCCATGACACCCAACATCATCAGTTTCTTGATGACTTCATTCACTTCACGACTGAGTTTGGAAGCCAGCTCTTTGACTGTCAACGATTCGCCGACTTTGATATGGGTCGGCCGCACCGGTTCTTGCTTGGGCGCCGGCGTTGGGGGCGCTGCGCGGCGCCCGCCGGCGCCGGGACGATTTTGTGTTTGTCCACCCTGCATCGGCGGACGCCCGCCAGCCGTCCGCTGCTGTGGCCGGTCAAAGCTGGTTTGTTTGCGGTCGGTCTTTTGTCCGGACGGCGGTTTTTGTTGTCCGGCGACGGTTGACGAAAGAGAAGGCCGACCGGCCGGACGGCCTGGCATGACGGAATCTGGGCGGGGACTGCCGGGGCGTTGTCCTTTGCCTTGCCCCTTGGGCTGAACAGCTCCCGGGGCGGCACCGGCAGGCGAAGTCTGCCGCGTTTCAACGGCACGCGGCGGTTGAGCCATTGGCTGCCGTATCACATTTTTGGGGTTGAACGGCGGTGCCGGTCGGAACGGATAATTGGGGGTTGCAGGCTTAGTTGTTGCCGGCTTGGCAATATTTCCAGCCGGTGCGGCAACGTTAGGTTGCGGCTTCGAAACGGCCGTCGACTCTGTTTTAATCGGAGCCGGTTTCGGCACAGAAGTATCCGACACTGGAACTGCCGGAGTTTTCACAGCACTTGAAGCCAACGGCGACGGTTTAGCGGCAATCGAAGCCGAGCCGGTAGCAGGAGGGGTTGGCGTCAACGGCTTAGGACGCGATTCAACAGGACGCTGAAAGCCTGCGGCTGCCGATTGCTCGGGACGTGGTTTTCCCCCTTGTCGCTGAGGTCTGCCGCCGTAAAACACTTTCGCCGGAGGCGCCGGAGACTTGGGTGCTTCAGGTTTTGGCGCCGGTATGACCGCTGCAGCCTTTTTTCGTTGCCGTTCTCGAATTTCTTCGGCGGTATCCGGCTTCGGCGCAAAAGTTCGGACCAATACCTGATAAGCTTCTTCCTCGATGCTGGCCATATGATTTTTGGCCGGCATGTTGTTGCGGGCTAAAATATCCAAAATCAATTTGCTCTGCGTATTAAATTCTTTAGCTAATTCATAGACGCGGTATTTCGACATTACATCGCCTCCAAAAAGTTCTCCGTCAAACGCCGTCAGATGAGAGCAGACGCCGAAGGGAGGTGGCAAATCCGATATCATTAATGGCAACGGCCGCCTTGGGACTTTTCCCGACAGCCGTTCCCAGTTGTAACTTGGTCAAGGCAACGATCATAGGAGTGCCTTGTTCCGTTGTCATTGCCCGTAGCCGTCGTACGGTGTCCGGCGCGGCATCCGATGCAATCAGCAGCAACCTGCATTTGCCGGACAAAATTGCTTTTTCTGTTTGCATTGCCCCCGAGGCAATCTGACCGGCACGCTGGGCAAGCCCCAACAACGCCCGACTTCTTTCATCGTTCATGACGGTGCCAAAATCTTTACCAACGAATCGTAGACCTCAACCGGCACAGCACACTTCAAGGCTCTCTCCAAACCCTTGCCAGTACGGGCCTTTTGAATGCATTCCCCATTTTTGCAAACATAGCCGCCTCGGCCCGGCGCCTTACCGGACGGATCGACAATGACCTCGCCAGTAGGCGTCCGGACGATCCGGACCATCGCTTTCTTGTCCTGAAAAGTTTGGCAGCCGCTGCACAAGCGTTGGGGCGTCTTTTTTTGTTTGATCATTCCGCTTCCGAATCTCCCTGCAGCATCAGCGCCTGGGTTTCGCTTTTGATATCAATCTTCCAACCGGTCAGTTTTGCAGCCAGTCGGGCATTCTGGCCTTCACGGCCAATGGCCAGGGACAATTGATAGTCCGGGACAATGACCCGCGAAGCCTTTTCATCTTCAAATATCTCGACGGCGATTACTTTGGCCGGACTCAAGGCATTGGCGATATACTCATCCGGATTTTCGCTCCATCGGACGACATCAATTTTTTCGCCACGCAATTCGTTGACAATCATTTGCACGCGCAAACCCTTATGCCCAACGCAAGCGCCGACCGGATCAACATTCTCATCCGCCGAATGAACAGCGATTTTCGAACGCAATCCCGGTTCGCGGGCAACCGACTTGATCTCCACGACGCCGTCGTGAATTTCCGGCACTTCCAGTTCGAACAGACGTCGGAGCAGTCCGGGATGGGTGCGGGACAGCATGATCTGTGGCCCCTTGGGCAATTTCTTGACTTCCACGATGAATGTTTTGATGCGTTCCCCATAACGATAGGGTTCGCCGTTGATCTGTTCCGTCGGCGGCAATACGGCTTCGGCTTTCCCTAAATCCACGTAAACTTGCCGTTGTTCAATCCGTTGCACCACCCCGGTGACGATATCGTTTTCACGGTTGGCGAATTCATCGTATACCAAGCTGCGCTCCGCTTCGCGGATCCGTTGCACAACCACCTGTTTGGCGGTTTGGGCGGCAATGCGGCCAAAATCCTTGGGAGTCACTTCCTGCTCGACCACATCGCCCAGCTGATAGGCAATATCGACGGCCTTGGCATCATCCAGCGAAATTTCCTGTTTTGAATCCGAAACTTTTTCCACAACATCTTTGCGGGCATAGACATGGATCTCACCCGTGTCCCGATCCATTGACACCCGAACATTCTGCGCCGTCCCGAAATTGCGTTTGTAGGCAGAAATCAATGCCGCTTCCACAGCTTCAAACAGAACTTCAGCGGCGATTCCCCGCTCCCGTGCCAACTGTTCAAATGCTGCCAATAATTCTGTACTCACCAAGACGCCTCCTAAAGTCTATTTTTTGTTGTTTACAAGGAAATATGCAGACGGACCTGAGCCAGCTCTTCCTGCGGATATGCCTGCTCGATTCCGTTCACCGTCACCCGGACCTGGCCATCCTGCAAGCCCTGCAGGATACCGACGATTTGTTTTTCCCCCGACTGCGGCTTAAAGAATTTCAGGTCCACCATACGACCGGCATAGCGGACAAAATCTTTTTCCCGCCGCAAGACCCGATCGAGTCCCGGTGAAGACACTTCCAGATAATAAGCCTGCTTGAGGAAATCCAATTCATCAAGAATTGGTTCTACGGACCGGCTCAGCTGTTCACAGTCTTCAATTCCCACACCGCCCGGTTTGTCAATAAATATCCGCAGATGCCAATCCCGCTCCTGTACGTATTCGACATCGACCAGTTCCAGCGGAGTGCCTTGCAATAGCGGTTCCACGATTGCAATCACCTTGTCTTCAATTTCCGTTCGTGTCATCGGACACTCCCTCCAAATTAAGCGGAAAGAGTGGGCAGTACCCACTCTTTCACCAGCTTCCGAACATCTTCAGATTGATTATATCATCCCAAACATAAATTTACAACAGTTGTTCTCCCTTTCCTTTACCCGAACAACTGCAGTTGATCCGATTCCGGCAAATCGCCGAGACATCCCTGTTGGGCCAACAGATCAATGATCGCTTTGGACACGTGACCGCGGACTCGCAGGTCTTCCTGCGAAGAAAAAGGACGTACATTCCGGGCGCCCACTAAACTTTCCGCCGCTGCCGCCCCCAGTCCCGGCAACGACGCCAACGGCGGCAGCAAGGATTGTCCGTTGATCAGAAATTCTGCGGCATGGGACTTGTACAAATCCACCTTCAAAAATGAGAAGCCTCGCAATACCATTTCCCGAGCCGTCTCCATGACGGCCAGCAAAGCCTTTTCCTTGTGGCTGGCCTCATTGCCCTTGGATTCCAAATCATGAATTACCGCATTCAAGGCATTTTCTCCTTGGGCTGCCGCCACGCAGTCAAACTCTTCCGCCCGAATCGTAAAGTAGGCGGCATAGAAGGCCAGTGGCAGGTGAACCTTGAACCAGGCGATGCGAAAAGCCATCATGACATAGGCAACCGCGTGTGCCCGCGGAAACATATACTTGATTTTCTGACACGACTGGATAAACCAGTCCGGAACGTTTTGCGCTTTCATCGCCTCGATCTGGTTAGGTTTGACGCCTTTTCCCTTTCGGACGCTTTCCATGATCTCGAAAGACGTTTTCGGCGCCACTCCTTTCAGCATCAGCGTCACCATGATATCGTCGCGGGCCGAGATCGCCTCCGACAAAGTCGCGACTTTGTCCCGAATCAGATCCTGAGCATTATTGACCCAAACATCCGTCCCGTGGGAAAATCCGCTGATCCGAACCAACTCGCTGAAACAGGATGGCCGCGTTTCTTCCAACATCTGCCGCACAAATCGAGTCCCAAACTCCGGGATTCCCAAAGTGCCGACCGGGCTTTTCAGCTGTTCCGGCGTCAACCCAAGCGCTTCCGTGGAATAAAACAGACTCATGGTTGCGGGATCGTCAAAGGACACCGTTTTGGCATCTACCCCGGTCAGCCGCTCCAACATCCGGATGACTGTCGGATCGTCATGGCCGAGAATGTCCAATTTGACCAGTCGGTCACTGATGGAATGATAATCGAAATGGGTCGTCACCGTGCCTGATGTCCGATCATCCGCAGGATGCTGAATCGGTGTGAAATGATGTACATCCATCTGCCGGGGCACAACCATAATCCCACCGGGATGCTGGCCGGTCGTTTTCTTCACGCCGGCGCAACCGCGCACCAGTCGATTGATATTGGCCTGCGTCCCGGGAAGTTTGCGCTCCTCCAGATAGTTCCGGACATAGCCATAGGCCGTCCGGTCGGCGATTGTGCTGATAGTTCCGGCCCGGAACACATTGTCGCGACCGAACAGCTCCTCGGTATATTTATGGGCGACGGCCTGGTAATCACCGGAAAAATTCAAATCGATATCCGGCACCTTATCCCCTTCAAATCCTAAAAACACGGCAAACGGAATATTGTGGCCGTCTTTTTTTAAATCAGCGCCGCAACGGGGACACTTTTTGTCCGGCAGATCGAACCCGCCGCCGTAGGCGCCGGGGTCGGCAAACTCGCTGTATTTGCATTCCGGGCAACGCCAATGCGGCGGCAACGGGTTGACTTCGGTAATCCCGGTCATCGTGGCGACGAAAGAGGAACCGACGGAACCTCGGGAGCCTACCAAATACCCATCATCCGTGGATTTTTTCACCAACTTGTGGGCAATCAGATACAGCACGCCGAAGCCATTATTGATAATGGAATTCAGCTCCATCCGCAAGCGTTCCGCCACCGTCTCCGGCAATGGGTCCCCATACAGCGCCTTGGCCCGATCATAGGACATGTTGCGGATATCGTCGTCGGCGCCAGGAATGTCCGGTGAATAAAGATTGTCCGGAATCGGCTGCAATTTCTCGATACTGTCGGCGATCCGACATGGCGTCCGGACGACCACCTCTTCCGCCAATTCATCGCCCAGATAGGAAAACTCCGCCAACATTTCTTCAGTCGTCCGGAAATAGAGAGGCGCCTGCAGATCGGCATCGTCGTACTTCTGTCCGCTCATTAAAATACGGCGATATACTTCGTCGTCAGGACGCAGGAAATGGACATCGCAGGTCGCGGCTACCGGTTTGCCGGTGATACGGCCGATTTCACAAATTTTGCGGTTCAACTCCTGCAATTCACGCACGCCGGAAACCTCGCCGTTGCGAATCAGAAATTCATTATTGCCGCATGGCTGAATTTCCAGATAATCATAGAAAGAGGCAATCCGCTCCAAATCATCCATTGAAGCGCCATTCAGCATAGCCCGGTACAATTCGCCGGCTTCACAGGCGGACCCCAAAACAAGGCCTTCCCGAAACTCCACAAGGGCCGACCGGGGAATCCTCGGCGTCCGATGAAAATACTTGATATGAGCCAAGGAAACCAGGCGGTACAAGTTGCGAAGGCCAACCGTATTGCGGGCCAGTATGATGATATGATAGCTCCGGCTGATGTCCTCATCGAACAGGTAGCCTTCCATTCCGTAAATTACTTTGATTTTGCTCTTGCGCGTCAATTTCTGCGCGGTCGGGAAAGCCTGGATAACTCCATGGTCGGTAATGGCCACGGCGGAATGGCCATATTGCTCCGCCGTGGCAATCAACATTTCGATGGGAACTACGGAATCCATGGCGCTCATCTGGGTGTGGGCATGCAATTCCACCCGTTTTTCGGCTCGGGCATCCGTAATCAGCGGCGTAACAGTTTTGGTAATATGGTCGGTCTGCAAAACCAATTCCCGTACATACTTGTCAAACATTACCGTACCCTTGGTCTTTACAGTAATGCCGTCTTTCAGCGGTTCCGTTTTTTTCGCGGCTTCCGCCGAATTTTCAAAGTAGCTTTTGCAACTGATGGCGCAGGTATCGTCCTCCACGTCGAATGACAATAGACACCGGCCGCTCTTCAATTCCTTGAGCTCAAGATTTTGCACCCTTCCCTCAACAATGACGCCGCGCTGTTCTTCAGTGATTTCCCGAATTTCCATTCCCTTACCCTTGATCAGCGACCCCAGAATCGCCTTTTCACCTTTGCCCACGTCCGCAGCAGCGGCGGAGGAACCCGCATCGCCGGTTTCCTGCGGCAATGACTGCAACAGGCAATCCAACTGGTCATAGCAGGTTGGATCTTCTTCCACCGCCAATTCCAACTCGATGGAAATGCCGAACCGTTCGCGAATAAAAGCGGAAAATTCTGTTTCGAATGCCTCCCGCTGTAAGACGTCCTGTTCCAGTAGGCGGCGTAGAGTGATAATCAATCCAGTTCCCTGCCACTGCCAATCGGCCGCCAGTAAAGCCCGGCGGGCCAATGGCGAAGCCTGGGGAAACTCCTGGATCAAATATTCTTTCTGCTCGCAAAGCGAAGCGGCATCATTGATAATCCGCTGTTCAAGAGTCAAGGAGGACAGACAGGTCACTTCCTGCAAAAAACCGGTAACCCGGTTCACATCCTGCTCGGCCAGTAATTTCGGAACATGGAGGATCAGTTGACAGTTTCCGGTTTGCGGATCGATGGCGATCGAGTCCACCTGACTCCGGTTCAACACGAACTGAGCAGCTGCCGATAGCGGCAGCTGCTGAGTAAGTTTTTTCAAAATATTTTTATCATCCGGTGCAATACAATACGTCAAATTCTGACACCCCAACTCTGAAAAAAATGCTATGGCTTATCTCAGAGAGTCGCCAGCAACTGACAGATTTGTTCAACATGTCCGCCCAACGGAAATAACGTTGTTTCTTTTGTACGGCGGTTTTTGACCTCGACGGCGTTTTCCTTGAGGGCTTTGGGCCCAACGGTGATCCGTATCGGAAATCCAATCAAATCGGCATCTTTGAACTTGACGCCCGAACGTTCGTCTCGGTCGTCCAAAACTGCTTCCACGCCGGCTGCGGTCAACTCGGCGTACAATTGTTCGCACAGCGCCATTTGTGCCTCATCTTTGATGTTGATCGGCACGATCACCGCATGATAAGGGGCAATTGCCGCCGGCCAAATGATTCCGTCAGCATCGTGATGCTGCTCAATGGCCGCCGCCATGGTCCGGCTGATGCCGACGCCATAGCAGCCCATCACCATCAGGTTTTCCTGGCCATTTTCATCCAGATAGGTGGCCTGCAGCGACTTGGAATATTTGGTATGAAGCTTGAAGACCTGTCCCACTTCAATCCCGCGGGCGGTAAGAACCGGTGCGCCGCAGCGCGGGCAGGGATCGCCTTCCTTGATCAGCCGCAAATCGACAATATGGTCCGGTTTGAAGTCCCGCACCGGTGTCACCTGGATCAAATGTTTGTCCGCCACGTTGGCACCGCAGACTGCATTGACCAAATTCATCACGCTTACATCGGCGACAATGCAGACGCCGGTGAGTCCAACCGGTCCGATATACCCGGGTACGCTACGGAAAGCCTGACGGATGTCGGTTTCACTGGCGAGATTGAGTTGCAACACGTTCAACAAATTAGACAGTTTAATTTCATTCACTTCATGGTCGCCACGCACCAGTGCCAGCACCGGCCCCTTTTCCGTCATGTAGGCCAGGGACTTGACTAAATGGTCTGGCGCAATGGCAAGAAAATCGGCAACCTCCTGGATCGTACGCTGACCGGGAGTGTCCTTTTCCATAACAGGAAGACTTGCTTCCCCGGTCGAAGGAATCGGTTGCAACTCCGCCTTTTCCACATTGGCGGCATAATCGCAGCCTTCGCAATAGGCGATGGCGGCTTCGCCGGAATCCGCCAGCACCATGAATTCATGGGTGCCACTGCCACCGATGGCGCCGGGGTCGGCCTCCACCGGCCGGAAGGTAAGTCCGCACCGGGTAAAGATCTTCGTATAGGCGTCATACATTTTTTTGTAACTGATATCCAAACCGGCAACATCCCGGTCAAACGAATACAAATCTTTCATGATAAATTCCCGGCCCCGCATCAGACCAAACCGCGGCCGGATCTCATCCCGGTATTTGTTCTGGATTTGATAGACGAGCAGCGGCAACTGCCGGTAAGAACGGACATCCGATTTGACCAGGGTGGTGACCATCTCCTCGTGGGTCGGCCCTAGGCAGAAATCGCGCTGGTGCCGGTCCTTCAGGCGAAACATCTCATCGCCGTAAACTTCCCAGCGACCGGTCTGCTGCCAGATCTCAGCCGGCTGAACAATCGGCATGGCGATTTCCTGACCGCCTTTGGCATCCATTTCTTCCCGCACGATCTGCTCGATCTTGCGCAAGGTGCGCCAAGCCAGCGGCAAATACGAATAAACGCCGCCGGTGGCCTTACGGATCATCCCGGCGCGCAGCATCAACTGATGACTCACCACTTCGGCTTCGGCGGGCACTTCCCGCAACGTCGGCGCGTACAGATTCGACATTTTCATGATTGAATATCCCCCTTGTCCAGTCGGTCCATTTCTGCGAATAATACTTCCATTAGCCGTTCTTCCGGTACTTTGGCGACAATCTGGCCTTTCCGGAACAAAATTCCCTCACCCTTGCCGCCAGCAATCCCCACATCCGCTTCCCGGGCTTCGCCCGGTCCGTTCACAACGCACCCCATCACGGCAATCGTCAAGGGGCGTGAAAGTGTGGCCAGACGCTCTTCCACTTTAGTCGCCAAAGCAATCAAGTCGATATTGCAACGGCCGCACGTCGGGCAGGAAACCAACGTCGGTGTAAAGCGGCGCAATCCCAGCGATTGGAGAATATCACGGGCCACCCGAACTTCTTCAACCGGATCCGCTGTCAGAGAAACACGGATCGTATCACCGATCCCTTCCGCCAGTAAGGCGCCGATTCCCACAGCCGACTTGATGATGCCGACCCGGGGTGTGCCGGCCTCGGTAACTCCCAGGTGCAGCGGATAATCGACCCGTTCCGCCATCAGCCTGTAGGACTGAATAGTTAACGGCACATCATTGGCTTTCAGTGAAATCTTGATATCGTGAAAATCCAGCTGCTCCAAAATCGTCACGTGTTGCAGCGCGCTCTCCACCAAGGCGTCCGGAGTAGCGTGACCGCCATGTTTCTCCAACATCGCCTTATCCAGCGACCCGGCGTTCACCCCGATACGAATCGGAATCCTCTTCTCCTTCGCCGCCCTGACCACCATCTTGACCTGCTCCTGATCGTTAATGTTGCCGGGGTTCAGCCGCAAGGCGTCAATACCCCGGCCGATGGCTTCAAGCGCCAAGCGGTAATCAAAATGAATATCCGCCACCACGGGAATAGCTACAGATTCCTTGATAACGGACACGGCCCGCGCGGCGTCCATATCCGGCACCGCCACGCGAACAATCTCACAGCCGGCTGTCGTCAGTTGGCGTATCTGTTCGATGGTGGCTGCTACATCCGCCGTTTTCGTCGTTGTCATGGACTGCACGGAAATCGGCTGGTTTCCGCCCACACCCACTTTGCCGATTTGCAGAGACCGGGTAAGTTTACGAACAGGAAAATCTTTCATCACCAAACTCCTGTCAAAAAACATTCAAACGAAGTAGATCCTTAAAAGTGGCAAACAGCATCAAAAGTCCCAACAGGGCCATTCCCACCATCTGTGTATAGCGGATCTGGGCGGCGTTCAAAGGCTTGCGTCGAACAGCCTCCACCAGCAGCGTCACAATATGACCGCCATCCAACAATGGCACCGGCAACAGGTTGATCAGACCTAAATTGATGCTGAGAAACGCCGCAAACTGCAGCAACGGGATGAAGCCCAACTGCGCCATTTCGCCAGTAAGCCGCATAACGCCGATTGGTCCGGCGATATCCGCTTCCGCCTTACCGGAAAACATCTGTCCTAACCCAACGAGCATTTTGCCGGCAATACTATAGGTGTGGCTGACCGACATCGACGCCGCTTCGAAAAAACCCGGCACTCGTTTGTCAATCACCGGCACGATGCCGATCAACGCCCTGCCCGATTTACGGTCGATTTCCGGAATCATCGTTACGGTACGGATGTGTCCGTCCTTGGTCCGAACTTCCAATTGCAAAGAATCTTTGGAAACGCGAATGGTATCGACGACTTGTCGCCAAGTGCCAATGGCTGTGCCATTAACCTTCAGGACCGTATCGCCGGGTGCTATACCGGATTGTACGGCCGGCTTTCCCGGAATCAGGGAGCCGATGACCGGCTTGTCGGAAACAGTCTCGATCCCGTTCCCAAGGAATACGATCATAAACAGCAGCACCGGCAACACAAAATTCATGCAGGACCCGGCTGCGATCACCAAAGCCCGGGCCCATACCGGCTTGCTGGAAAACGAACGTTCGTCCTGCTCGTCTTCCGGATCCATGCCGTCGATTTTATTATAACCGCCCAGCGGAATTGCCCGGAGGGAATATTCGGTTTCCCCCCGCTGTTTCCACAGCAGTTTCGGACCAAACCCGATTGCAAACTCGCTGACCCGCATCCCAGTCAGCTTGGCTGTGATAAAATGGCCAAACTCATGCGCCAGCACCAAAATTCCAAAAACAAAAACGGTTGCTACCACCGTGATGAGCATTAACGTACCACCTTGTCGATGTATTTTCCCGCGGTCTGCCGCGCCCAAGCATCCGCTGCCATATAGTCCGCCAAATCCAGTGGCGAAATTCCTTCATGCTGGTTCAACACGTGTTCGACAACGTCATACATGTCGACGAAGCCGATTTTTCCGTCAACGAACGCCTGCACGCCGATTTCGTTGGCGGCGTTCATGACGCAAGGGAACGTACCGCCCCGCCGGCCTGCCTCATACGCCAAAGGCAACGCCCGGAACGTATCCGGGTCCGGCGGCTCAAACGTCAACGTCAGCGCCTGAGTGAAATCCAGGCGGGTAAACACCGTATCTATCCGTCGTCCTTGATGAAGCGCATACTGGATGGGCAGTTTCATGTCCGGCAAACCCATCTGCGCCTTGACGGAACCGTCGACAAATTCCACCATGGAATGTACAATGCTCTGAGGATGGACCACCACGTCGATCCGCTCATAACCAATATCAAACAGCCAGCGGGCCTCGATGACTTCCAGACCCTTGTTCATCAGTGTCGCCGAATCAATGGTAATCTTTCGTCCCATCGACCAGTTCGGGTGTTTCAGACATTCCGCCAGCGATACCTGCGCGAGTTCCGACAACTTACGACCACGAAACGGACCACCGGACGCAGTCAGCAACAGGCGTTTGACCGATGATGTTGTTTCGCCTTGCAGACACTGGGCAATCGCGCTATGTTCGCTGTCGACCGGCACGACGTTCACCTGTTTGGCTGCAGCCAGACCCATCACCAATTCGCCGGCCGCCACCAAGGTTTCCTTGTTGGCGATCGCCAAGGTCTTGCCGGCATTGATGCAGGCGACCGATGGCGCCAACCCGGTGAAGCCAACCAACGAATTGACCACGATATCTGCAGTCGGATACGCCGCCGCTTCCAACAGTTTGTCTTCTCCCTGTGCAAACTGCACGCCGGCAGGAATCCCTGCCGCCAGGAAGTCCTGTGCAGCCCTGTCCGAGGTCAGCACTGCAAAGTCCGGCCGGAATCTGTTGATTTGTTGACGCAACAGAGTATGGTTGGAGTAAGCTGTCAAAACGCGAACCCGGAACAGGTCCGGGTTGGCGGCGATGACCTCCAGCGTTTGCGTACCAATGGAACCGGTGCTACCGAGGATTGCGACATTGATCATTGGGGAACTCCTTCCATGTGCTTAACGGTTCACGAAGAAGATAAGATAATAATATACTGCGGGAACGGAAAATAAAAGACTGTCGACCCGGTCAAGCACACCGCCATGCCCGGGGAAAAAACGGCCCGAATCCTTCACGCCCATATGACGCTTGATGGCCGATTCCACCAAATCGCCCAATTGGCAGGTAATCCCGATGACGATCCCGCTCACCAAACCATGCTGCCATGCTAGGTGCAGATAGTGACCAGAAATCAACGTTACCGCCAGACAACCCGCAAACCCAAAAATCGCCCCTTCGACACTCTTAGCCGGGCTGACGGAGGGGCATAACTTGTGACGTCCCCACCGGGTTCCGCCAAAATAGGCCACCGTGTCGCAAGCCCAGGTGCCAAGCATGGCCAACGCAAAAAACTTCATGCCAATCGTATCGGGAAAAAGGCGCAAAGCGATAAAATGGGCAAACGGAATCGCGATATAGCAAATGCCAAGCAGATTATACGCTGCATCCGACATAGCAAAGGATCTGCAATGAATGACAGTCAGCGATAGCAGCAAAAACAGCACCGCAAAAGAAAGCGGTGTCAATTGCGCCAGGCCATGCCACCAAGAAACGGCAATCATGACCGCCACGCAAACACCACCCAAAACGGCCGCCGGACGGAAGGATTTTTGCGCCATCATCTGTATATATTCAAACCAGGCCGCCAACGCCAAAAACAACATTCCCGCCGCGAATACCGGTCCGCCTTGCCAAAACACATACAGCGCAATCGGCGTAGCGACCAGTGCGGTCAATATTCGTGTTCCCAGTACGTTTCTCCTCCTACTTTTGGGGCTTTATGCCGCCAAAACGACGATCCCTGTTTTGATAGTCCCGAATGGCCCGACGAAACTCCGTCGGGGTAAAATCCGGCCAAAGCACATCGGTAACCCACAATTCGGCATATGCCAATTGCCAAAGCAAAAAATTGCTGATCCTCAGATCGCCGCCGGGACGGATTAACAAATCCGGATCCGGTTGTCCCTGCGTGAACAGGTATTCAGAAAATAGGGATTCATCAATTTCTGACACGGTCCGTTGACCGTCCAGCACCTCTTGAGCCAGTAGGCGGGAGGCTCGAACGATTTCAGCCCTTCCGCCGTAATCCACCGCCAAATTCAAGGTTATTCCGGTTCCGGCCGCAGTGCGGTTTTCCGCTTCGGCCATACGGCCACGGAGAGCGAAGCTCAACCGTTCCTGACTGCCAATAAACCGCAACTTCACCTGCTGTGCGATCAAGGCGTCCACTTCATTGTCAAGATACGTAGAAAACAGGTCCATCAAAAAGTCGACCTCATCATGAGGGCGACGCCAATTTTCAGTGGAAAACGCATAAGCTGTCAAATATTTTATACCAAGTTCCGAGGCATCTGTCAAAATGGAACGGAGAACTTCCGCACCCGCCTTGTGGCCATAAGTGCGCGGCAAACCCCGTTTTTGTGCCCAACGTCCATTTCCGTCCATAATAATCGCCACATGTTGCGGCATTTTCTCCGGCAATAACAGCAGCGGCTCGTCAGCCGCCGAGGATTTGCGGCGTTGCCAAAACTTCGGGCTCAAGGCCATCTCTCCTTTTCGGTCCCGGTAAGGGGAAACCCCCTCGCGAAGAGGGGGTTTCGATCAAGGAGCCTCAATTGCGGATACGGGGCAAACCGCCGCACAGGCTCCACACTCAACGCATACGTCTTCTTGGATAACGTAGGGAGTGCCTTCCTTGATCGCGCCAACCGGGCAGGTTGATGCACAAGTGCCACACGCAACACAGGTGTCAGTAATTTTATAAGCCAATTCTCATTGCACCTCCTTTCCCATTTTTGCCGCAACCACCAAGTAGCAAACGCCTTCGGAAAATGTCTGGCGCAATACATACTGGCAATCACCCAGCAACGGAAACTTATTCGAACACGGGGCGGTTTCGACCAAGCGAACCGTATGGCCTGCTTCCTTCAAAACCGTTACCGCTGCGGCAACTGGTAACATCAAGACGTCCGGCAAATCCATCAAACTTCCATGATTTCCTTTTCTTTGACCGCCATCACCTGATCAACTTCTTTAATATATTTATCCGTCAATTTTTGAATTTCTTCCTGCGCCTTTTTCACTTCATCTTCCGACGCCGCTTTGTCTTTTTCCACTTTTTTCAAGGATTCGTTAGCATCCCGCCGCAGATTCCGAATCGCCACCCGGCTGTCCTCCGCTCCCTTATGGACCAGTTTGGTGAGCTCCTGCCGTCGTTGTTGAGTCAGTTGCGGTAAAATCAGGCGGATCACCATGCCGTCGTTATTAGGCGTCAGGCCAAGGTCCGATTTCAGAATGGCTTTTTCTATTGCCGGCAACATCTTTTTATCCCATGGCTGAATGACAATCGTCCGTGGTTCCGGAATCGAAATATTCGCTACCTGATTAATCGGCGACTGTGCACCATAATAGTCGACAGTAATTTTATCCAGCAAACCGGTTGTCGCCCGTCCGGCGCGGAGCGAAGAATATTCACGGCGCAGAACTTCGATTGCTTTTTTCATGCGTTCTTCATGAGACGCATAAATCGCCTTGATCGGCATGCTCAATTCCCTCCCACAACAGTCCCGATTGGTTGCCCCAGGGCTGCTCTGACAATATTTCCGGGTTCATCGATTCCAAAAACAATAATCGGAATATCATTGTCCATGCAGAGCGACGTCGCTGTTGTGTCCATTACCCCAAGACCGCGCTGAATCACTTCCAGATACTTCAATTCCTCAAACTTGGTGGCGGCCGGATTTAACTGCGGATCACTGTCATATACACCATCGACGTTTTTCTTGGCCATCAAAATGACATCCGCCTCAATCTCCGCCGCCCGTAAAGCTGCCGTGGTATCGGTAGAAAAATAGGGATTGCCTGTTCCGGCCGCAAAGATGACCACCCGGCCTTTTTCCAAATGCCGAATCGCCCGCCGACGGATATATGGCTCGGCAATTTGCCGCATTTCGATAGCGGTTTGCACCCGCGTGTCGACGGAACATTGTTCCAAGGCATCCTGTAAAGCCAAAGAATTAATCACCGTGGCCAACATTCCCATATAATCGGCGGTTGCCCGGTCCATACCGCGAGAGCTTCCAGCCAAACCGCGCCAGATATTCCCGCCGCCGACCACAATCGCCACCTGCAGGCCATTCCTAACCGTTTCCTTGACCTGTTGCGCCACGGAATCAACCACAGCCGGGTCGATCCCATAACCCTTTTCGCCCGCCAACGCCTCACCGCTGAGTTTCAGCACAACTCGCCTAAACGATTTTTGCTCCAAAATACAACCTCCGTTCGCCTCTCTATTATATTCTACGAGGAGATTGGAATTCCTTCCAAAAAGAGAGAACACAATTGTGTTCTCTCTTTTGCTTTTTTCGAGTTATTTTTTTACTGCGTTGGCGACTTCCGCTGCAAAATCGGTAACTTTCTTTTCAAGACCTTCGCCCATCTGATAGCGGACAAATCTTCGAACCACAATGTTTTCGCCGATTTTGGCAATCTGAGCGTTCACCAGGTCTGTTACCGATTGATCCGGGTCCTTGATGAAAGCCTGTTCCAGCAGGCAATTTTCTTTGTAGAACTTTTCGACCCGGCCTTCCACCATTTTATCAATGATTTTCGCCGGCTTACCTTCGTTTAAGGCCTGCGCTCGCAAAACTTCCCGTTCATGATCCAAAATAGGGGCCGGAACTTCATCGCGACACAGATAGGAAGGATTTGCTGCGGCCACCTGCATGGCCAAGTCACGTACGAAGGAATGGAATTCCGGGGTTTTGGCCACAAAGTCCGTCTCACAATTGACTTCAATCATGACCCCGATTTTGCCGCCGCCGTGGATATAAGCTTCCACAATGCCTTCAGCAGCAATTCGGCCGGCTTTCTTGGCCGCCGCCGCCAATCCCTTTTCCCGGAGATAATCAACAGCTTTTTCCATATCGCCATTCGTTTCGACCAAGGCCTTTTTGCAATCCATCATGCCAGCACCGGTCGCTTCGCGAAGTTCTTTTACTTGCTGTGCAGATATCATTTCATCTTCCTCCTAATCACGAACGCAAATATTAATTTTCTTCCGCTTCGGTTTCCGTTTCTGCAACTTCTTCCGCGTCTTCCATCTGCTCACCCTGGCGGCCTTCCAAAATCGCGTCCGCCATGCGGCCGGTCAACAGTTTCACCGCGCGAATGGCATCGTCATTGGCGGGAATGACATAATCAATCAAATCCGGATCGCAGTTGGTATCCACAATTCCTACCACCGGAATACCCAGCTTCCGGGCTTCCTGCACGGCAATCTCTTCTTTCCGGGGGTCGATGACAAACAGCGCACCCGGCAGTTTATTCATGTTTTTGATGCCGCCGAGGAATTTTTGCAAACGTTCCATTTCATGGCGTAACTGCAGGACTTCTTTTTTGTGCAAACCGGCGAATCCATCGTTGGCGTCCATATCTTCCAGGTAACGTAACCGGGCTACCCGGCGCTGAATTGTCTGGAAGTTGGTCAGCATACCGCCCAACCAGCGCTCATTGACATAGAACATGTTGCAGCGAAGCGCTTCATCACGAACGGCTTCCTGCGCCTGTTTCTTGGTCCCGACGAACAACATGGTTTTGCCATCCTGGGAAAGACTTCGGACAAAATTATAAGCATCTTCCACTTTCCTGACCGTTTTTTGCAGGTCAATGATGTAGATGCCATTGCGCTCCGTAAAAATGTACGGAGCCATTTTGGGGTTCCATCTTCTGGTTTGATGACCAAAATGCACCCCAGCTTCGAGAAGTTGTTTCATGGATATAACTGACATAAGGCACCTCCTGTTTTTTCCTCCGTGGCGTCTGTTGTTCCGTCCGCACCGCAATGCGGCACAGGATTGACGGCAGACAACCACGTGTGTCTTTCACACGTCGGTGTATATTTTACCATACCAAAAACTTAACGGCAAGTGCAACTTCGGTTAAGTCGCCACTCTTTTCCGTAGTTTCAGCAATAGCATGACTTCGCCTTTACCAATCCCCAATTTCTGCGCGATATCCATGACAGAATATCCTTGTTCCGACATCTCCAATATCACTGCCCGTTTGTCGGAAGCAGGCGCCGAAGGTTTGTCCGGTCGAGGATCGGAATGTTCTTGCCGGAAATTGGCGCTATCTATGCGGTTTGTTTTCAATTTTTGAGGGGGCTGTAATTGGGGTTGGACTCCCTCGTTAGCAGACGGCAAAGATACTGTCGGCGCCTCAATGGGCGCGGAAGCCCTTGAACCGTTGGCCGATGTTGTCTGGAGTCGCACCCATTCCTGCTGTCGCCGCTGGATTTCCGTCTCAAGCAGTTGCCGCTGCGACTGGAGCCAAGTCGCCAGCTGCTGCTGTTGCTGTTCTAGCTGCAATTTAGCCAATTGTTGTTGTTTGCTCTGTTGTACCAACGCGGTACTCCTGCGGTCAATTTCCGCCAGCAAAATTTCCATTTGGGCAATCTTACCATCCAAACGGTCCACCGCCGTATCTGCAGTCAAGAGTATCTGTTCCCGCATCTGTTCCACAGGCCCGGATAAATCCCCGGAAACACGTTGGACAAAATGAGTTCGGCGGGCAGCAATCCAGACAACAACACCGACAACCGCCAGCGCTATAACTGTTAGTGTAACCGTCAGCATATATCCTCCATTCATGTCTTGATATCAATCCTGTGACCCAGGGCCGATCCCGACAGGCTGGCAACCTGACCCGGTTCCGGTTCGGACTCCGGTTGGTCTGTGGACTGACGTTCATTCCGGCGGCGACGCTGTTTTTTCTTCTCGCGTTCCAAATCTTCCAAGCCAATCCGTCCTTCATGCTGCGACGACAGCGTGGTTTGCACTTGACGCTGTTGCTCTTGCGCCGATTGTTTCAATCGCAGGGAAACATCCTGTTGTTGAATGGCGGCCTGTTGGTCGTGAACCGATGCCATTTTGGCGACATCAATCGTCCGGGGAACCAACACCTGCAAATCCACCGGTCGAATATTCATCTGTTTTCACCTTGCCTCTTGTTCTCACGCTTACGGTCTATCGCAGCGGACGAAATTTGATTTCTCCGGCATCAGCATAAAATGTCACAAACCGGAGTTCTTCCTGAACCGGTTTGATCAACGACCCGATAGTAATTTTCACTCCCGGGTACACCGTATCCGAAATTTTGACCTGGCCGCTTTTCAGCTCTTCATAAGCCGCCTCCAACTCAGCCAACCGTTTGCGCATGGCTTCCACCTGCCCCAACGTGGTGAATTGAGCCCGGGTAATTTTCAGCAACAGTTCTTTTTTCTCGGGCGGCAGTTGATTTTGGTCCATTGACCGCAAGGTAAACAGACCTTTTTGGATCTGATCAAGGCTTGATTCCATAGTTCTCAGTTCCTTGCGCAGATTCATGTATTCTTCGCGAAGTTTCGGGTTGACACCAGCTTGCAGGTCGGTCGGCATTATCGATGTATTCCCGGCCGTTTTGGCGACAATTTCATCCCCGGCAGCCACCACGCCGCCAACAATCTGTCCCCGTCGGCCTTCCACGCGGACTTTTTTGCCGGCGCTCAGATGACTGTGCAGCACGACATCCTGGACTAAAATGTCCTGATCCGCAGCTATTCTCGCATTTTCCACGAATTTCGCGGTAACCGTGTCCGTTGCCTTGATCACAGCTTTATTCAGTCCGACGATCCCCTGACGGACCGTCACGTTGGCGCCTTCCACCGATCCGCCACTGACCATGCCGGCAATATCGACATTCCCGCCGGCTTTCACGGAAAAGCCCTCGGAAACTGAGCCCCGGATAATTACATCACCGGCAAAATTGATGTTCCCCGTGGAAAGATCGACATCGCCTTTAATTTGCAGAACCGGTGCTATGGAAAGCTTGCCGCCGGTAACAACCAAATTACCGCCGGCAGCCGCGACCAGCTTCACATCGTCGACAACATGAATATTGGCTCCCGGATGCAAAACAACATCTTTCCCCGGTTTCGCCGGGATCGGGTTACCACAAACATCCATTCCGGGCACGCCGGCAGTCGCCGGGATTTTTTCTGCCAAGACCTGCCCTTTTACAACATTGATATAGAGGCCCAAGTCTTTAAAATCGACCCCACCGCCATGCAGTTCCGCCGGTTTTCCCCGTTGCGACAAATCGATCAAATGCTTCACCTGAGCATCCAAGCCGTTTTCCGGTGGCTTTCCTTTGGCGCAAAGCACGCGTTGATTGATTTGACGTAAGGCCGCCGAAATAGATTCAGGCAAGACCCCCTGGGTTACACCGGCCTGTTGGATTCGTTCCGCCACCGTTTCCGGACTGGGCTTGGCGCAATCGCCGGCTGCGTCAATCTGCAAAAAAGCTTCCATGCGGTCCCGCGATACAATCACACTGATTTCCGCTTCCCGCACTTTTTTTGGCAAGTCGGCAATCTTTACGGGGGAACCGTTGGCGTTCCGAACGGCTTCTTCGACAACCAAGCGATTATATTCGAGCACCTGCTGGCCGTGTAAGGAGTCAAGAACCTGGCCGACGGATACGGCCGGGCAGCCGGCCGGCGTCGGATTCACCGTCAAGAACACTCCTTCATCATTTGTCCGAATGAAAAAGCACTCAACATTGGAATCCACAGCACCGCTTCCTTTCTCGCCAAATTCTACAACAGGCTGGACTTGATCCGAGCCAACGCGCCGCGGAGACGAAATACCGCCTTGGTATGCAGTTGCGATATACGGGCTTCCGACAATTTTAAAATCAGGCTGATCTCTTTTAACGTCATTCCTTCATAATAGTAGAGAGAAACAACGATTTTTTCCTTTTCCGGCAATTTATTAATGGCTTGAATCAGCGTGTTTTTCACCTCGCCGATCTCGGCCTGCTCGCTGGGACTCTCGGCGGAATCAGCCAATGTATCGCTGTGTGTATAATCCTCCAGCGGCATTACCGTTGTTGCCTGCAACTGGCCGATAAATTGACTGAATTCCTGCTGACTCATGTTCATGGCGGCGGCAATTTCGCCGTCACTGGCGGAACGACCGAGCTGTTGCTCCAATTCCGCTATTACCTGCGTATAATTGCGGGCTTTTTGACGAACGGAAACCGGGATCCAGTCCTGCGAACGAATCGCATCCAAAATGGCACCCCGAATTCTAACCACGGCATAGGTTTCAAATTTAAAACCTCGTTGAGGGTCAAACCGTTCCAACGCCTCCAAAAGGCCAAAATAGCCGTTGCTGATTAATTCTTCCCGTTCGACATACTGCGGCAATCCCATAGCAATGCGGCCTGCCACAAGCTTCACCAACGGCAGATAATGATTCACCAATTTTTCCCGCGTCTCGGGATTGCGCTCCTTTTGATAGGACAACCACAGTGCGTCCAAATCCTTGACCTGTATTTTTCCCACCTCCGGCATACAGCTGACGCTAACGGCTATAACCGGTTTTCGCCTTTATTCACTGTCTTTATCACAAACACGCCTGAATCCAGTAACAATTCCACAGTGCGTCCATAATTCCCGCCAACATCCTCGGCTATAATACGGATTGCCAATGACTTTAGGATCTCTCGCACCGACTCGACATTACGATCGCCAATGCGCATGACATCCGACGCCTGGGCAAAACTGAACATTTGGGAGCCCCCGGCAATTTTTGCGGTAATCCGGTTTTTCGCCGCGCCCAAACGGACAATCTGATCCAGTAAAATTGGAATAGCCGTGTCCGCGAATTTGGCGGTATTGTCCGTAGCACGGGCTTGTGTGCTGTCGGGCAGCATAATATGAGCCAACCCGCCAATTTTGATCTGCGCGTCGTACAAAGCAATCCCCACGCAAGATCCCAAGCCATACGAAATAATGCTATCCGGGCTTTTACCTGTTTTCAGGTCGGCCATCCCGACCTTGATGAGTTCCGGCATTATTCGTTCACCCCTAAAGTGCCGAGAATTACATTCAATGAACCGGGATCCGGGATGAGGAAGAAATGTCCGCGCACATCATTCGCTTCGGTCGCAAACTCCGTTTCAATCACCAGTGCGTAATCGCCAACCTGCCCCAACTGAATCAGAATTACGCTGAGGATTGCACCGGCCATGTCGACTGCCAACGCCGGCAGCGACGGCAACAGCGTCATTTTGGTGAAATAGGACAAGGCGTTTAGAAAAGATCCGGACAGAATATTGCCGATCTCCATAAGCGCCGATTCGTCCATGGCGCTCAAGGTCTCCGTAGTCCCATGCTCACGGTTCATCGCCATATCGACCAAGGCAAACGCACTGTCGCGCGGCAGCAAAAACAGAATACTGCTGGGAGCCGGTCCGAATACCCTTAAATAAACGCCCGCCACCATTGTGTCGGCTCCTCCGACGACATCGGGAACTTCGCTCAGCGGCAAAATATTGAGCCGCGGAACCGACATATCAATCTTGCGGTTGATGATTTGGGACAGCGCCGTCGCTGCATTGCCAGCGCCGATGTTGCCGATTTCCCGCAAGGCATCCAGCTGCATCGGGGTTAGCATCATAACTTCTTCTTTTTCCAAGCCAATCACCTCAACCTTGAGCGACGTTCACGATAACGTCGGGATTCAGCATGATAAACAAGCGGCTGTCCGCTTTGGCGATTCCACTGATGAATTCGGCCGACAAGCCGCTGGATAAAGTCTGTGCAGCTTCAACGTCCTGTGTGTTAATCGTTGTCACTTCCACGACTTCATCGACGATAAAACCGACAATGCCCTCGTTGACGAGAACCACGATAATCCGCGCCGCTTCCGTCAATTCATTCTCAGGAAGCCCCAATCGGGTCCGCAAATCTATAACGGGAAGCACGCTACCGCGCAAATTGATGACTCCCTTGATAAAAGTCGGAGTCGAAGGGACTCGGGTAATCCCCATCATCCGCTTGATTTCCTGGACTCGAAGAATATCCATGCCATATTCTTCCCGACCCAGTTTGAAAATGATCAATTTTACTTCCGTGCCGACCGTATCATTCTCTGCCATCACGAAACCTCCTCATCATCCCAGCGCGTTGACATCCAGAATCAAAACCACCTGGCCGTCACCCAATATAGTGGCGCCGGCAATTTGTCGAATGCCGGTCAAAATCTTGCCCAAAGATTTTATGACGATTTCCTGCTGGCCGACCAAGGCGTCCACCAGAAGTCCGATTCGATGATCGCCAGCCTGAACAATCACTACATACAATTCCTGTCCGGCTTCAAAACCGGCGGCATCCATGATGCCCAGACTTCGGCCCAGCCTGACCAGGGGGATTATCTGCCCGCGCAGCAAGATGACTTCCTGTTGTTGAATGGTGCGGATATCCTCAGGGGTAATGTTGATCGTACTGTCAATGGAACCCAGCGGAATTGCGTAAGTTTCCGCGTGCACCTGAACCAGCAGGGCCTGAATGATCGCCAAGGTCAGCGGCAACCGAATCCGTACGCGAGTCCCCTGGCCCGGCGTCGAGTCCAGCTCCAAGGCGCCGCCCAATGCCTCAATCTTGGTTCGCACCGCATCCATCCCAACACCGCGGCCAGATACATCCGTGACGACCTCGGCCGTGGAGAACCCCGGCAAAAAGATCAACTTCAAAATATCGCCGGCATCCATGGAATCAAGTTCGGCTTTGGTAACCAATCCCTTTTCCAATGCCTTTTGTTTGATGAGATCGGCTTTCAGTCCCTTGCCGTCATCCGTAACCATTAACAATACATTATTCCCTTCATGGCGGGCAATCAGGCGAACTTCGCCGACAGGATTTTTGCCGGCGGCAATTCGGTCTTCCGGTTTCTCAATGCCATGGTCAATCGAGTTACGAAGCAAATGAACCAATGGATCGCCGATCTCATCGATCACTGTCCGGTCCAGTTCCGTTTCCTCGCCTTGGATAATCAGATTGATTTCCTTGCCCAAGCTATGGGATAAGTCCCGGACCATCCGCGGAAAACGATTGAATACCTGACCAACGGGAACCATGCGTAATTTCATGACAATTCCCTGCAAATCTGTGGTTACCCGATCCATTTGTTCGATGGCTTCACTCAATTCCTGCAACTGATTGGAAAGTCCAATTTGTTGCAGGCGGGTTTTGTTGATCACTAACTCACCCACCAGATTCAGCAGGGAGTCCAGCTTCTCCGCATCAACCCGCAACAAAGCTCGCCCTTTGTTCTTGGCGGTCGAATCGGCTTTGGCATCTTTACCGGTCTCCGGAGCGTGCTCGACCGAAGCGGCACCCCCTGAAGCCGCCGGCGCCGCCACGGATTCTTTGTGCTCAACAGCTGCCGGTTCAGAAACAGCCGATTTTATGCAAGGCTTCACATCCACCATCTCAATTTCGGCAATGGAAAGCAAGGTTTCCTGAACTTTCTGGGCAGGGACCTCCGTTATCAATAAAACGCTGAATTCCTGGCCGAAATTATCTTTTTCCAGTTCTTCAACCAACGGCTCGGTCTTGATAACGTCCCCCATTTCATCCAAGGCTTTCATCGCCATATACGCCCGAACGGATTTCAGTAAGGTTCCCTGTCGTAAGCCCACTGTCAGTTCCAATGCCTGCAAACCTTGCGAAATAGCTGTATCCACCATTTCCGTTTCCGTATCGTTCAACTGCATTTTGTTTTTGGTCGCCGCGCTGGCGGACGCCTCAACTGTTTTCGACGCGGTTGGTGGCGCTACCGATGGCGGTGCGACCGGTTCCCCTTTCGCCAGCGCAGCCAGCTTGGCGGATAACGCCGTTACATCCACGCCGCCGCTTTGCCCGTTCGCGACTTCTTCCACGAGTTGTTCCAAGCGATCCACGCATTGAAACAAGGTGTCAATAATCTCGGTATGCGCCGTCAGGACTCCTTTTCGCAGTAAATCCAACACATTTTCCATTTCATGCGTCAACTCGGCGATCGCCGAATACCCCATCGTCGCCGACATGCCCTTGATTGTATGCGCACTGCGAAATATTTCATCAAGGATGTGCAAGTCACCCGGCTCATGTTCCAAATCCAAAACACATCGGTTCAATGTTTGCAGATGTTCGCGGGCTTCCTCCAGAAAAATGCCCAGATATTGATTGACATCCATTACCTTGTTCCCCCCCTCTTCAGACACTGCACGATCCCGTCGGCGATTTGCGGCAATGGCAACACCGTGTCAACCACTCCTGCTTCAATCGCCGCCTTGGGCATTCCAAACACTACGGATGTCGACTGGTCCTCGGCAATGGTCAGGCCGCGCAGACGTTTGATGGCCTGCATCCCCTTCGCCCCGTCGTGGCCCATCCCGGTCAGAATCACCCCGATAGTTTTGGCGCCATAAGCTTCGGCAACGGAAACCATCATGGGGTCGACTGCCGGACGCAAGCCGCCAATTGCCGGTTCTTTATTCAATTTAACAAAGGAACTGCCGCCCTCTTTGCGAATCGTCAGGTGAAAATCCCCCGGCGCTACGAACACGGTTCCGGCAACCAAGCGATCATTGTCTTCAGCCTCTTTGACCGTCAACGCGCAGAGGGTATTTAGCCGATCCGCCAACGATTTTGTAAATCCCGGCGGCATATGTTGAACCACAATCGCCGGGCACGGCAAGTTGCCTGGCAGGCGGGGCAATACTTCCTGCAAGGCCCGCGGGCCGCCGGTCGAAGTGCCGATCGCCACAACCCAATCGTTCAGGGGCGGAATGTCGCCGCTGGTCATTGTTGTAAATACCGACGGCGGTTTTGTGGCTGGCACTGGCATACTCGTCGGCGTTGCGGCAGGAATGACGAGTTTTGGTTTGCTGCCGGTAAACGGCGGGATTTCTCTGGCCTGCAATCGTTTGGGGCTGATCCCCTTAGCTTCGCGACACTTTTGCAACAAATCTCTGGCGATATCATCAATGCGGGAAATCGACCCGGCCGTTTTAGCCACAAAATCAACAGCCCCCAAGCTGAGCGCCCGGATCGTCGCGTCCGCGCCAGCCTTGGTGAGACTACTGACCATAATCACTGGCGTCGGCTTCGTCGCCATAATTTTTTCCAAGGCAGACAAACCGTCTAAAACTGGCATCTCTACGTCCAACGTCACTACATCCGGCGAATGCTGCACAACTTTTTCAATGGCTTCAACGCCATTTCGGGCTACATCCACCACCTCAAAATCGGACTCCGCTTTAAACAGATCCGATAATACCTTGCGCATAAACGCGGAATCGTCAACAACCAACACCCGAATCAACACTATTCCCCCCATAAGGTATTCGACCCTTTATCTGTAAAATCATCTTTTCGCTGTTAAAAAATTACGATCGTATTGCCAATAGCCGTTGGAACAAACCGCGAATGCCGCGTGGCGCCGGCATCATTTCCTCGCCAAAAATTAATGTATGGGCAATTTTATCGATACAACGGGCAAACATACTGTCCGGATAAGCAATCATGAGCGGGACCTGGCTGGTTACGGCTTTTTGAACCAGCCGATCTTCAAAGACAAATCCCAAATGGGATACGGTCAAACCCAAGAATCTTTGCGACACTTTCGAAAGTTTGTTGACCACGCCGTCTCCTTCCGCAACTTCCCGCACCCGGTTGACCACTAAGCGAACCGGGGAAGTTCCGCCGTGGGAAGCGTACGTCTTTATGACCGCATAGGCGTCTGTTACGGCGGTCGGCTCCGGCGTGGTGATCACAATGACTTCATCGGCGGCCATGACAAAATTCAGGACCATGCGGTTCAAGCCAGCACCGGTGTCAATGAGAATAACATCGGCCCAACTATCAAACTGCCCTACCTGATTCAAGAAAAACTGCAGTTGAACGTCGGACAAATTCGACAAGTCGTAAATCCCGGAACCGCCGGAAATGAATTTGATGCCCAAGGGACCGTCCGCCACCACATCATTTAGCGAATATCC
This sequence comes from Veillonellaceae bacterium, assembly GCA_012798135.1. The sequence goes on from JAAZNU010000039.1 coordinate 145,125, forward strand.
TCCCTGCATTACCTGCAAAAGATTGCCAGGTGGCGAACTCCCTAAAATCACATCGACATTCGACAAACCCAAATCGGCATCAATCACCAGAACTTTTTTTCCATGCCGGGCAAAAGCAATGGCCAAGGCAACCGTAAAATTAGTCTTGCCCACACCACCTTTTCCGCTGGTTACGGTGATTACCCGTGCTTGCGTCGGAATCGGCTTTAGTATGGGGCTACGGGTATTACCCATCATTTCATGCATTTGCCGCAGTTTATTCGCCTGGTCGTTCATATGACGCCTCGCAACAGTAAAGATATCAATCGCTCTGGATTGGCCGGTTCAATGTCATCCGGAACATTCTGTCCCGTCGTTATATAGGACAACGTTTTGGGAGCGTGAACCAGCAAACTGAATACCGTTCCCAAATTACAGGCCTCATCAATCTTCGTAAACAGATATTTTTGCGGGTTTGATTCCTGAAACCGACGAACTGCCTGCATACACTCCGCAAATTTCGTGGTCGCACTCAAAACGAGCTGTTTCTCGATTTCCGGGTTCACTGCCATCAAGGCGTTCAACTCCGCCATCTGTGGTTGGTTGGCGGGACTTCGTCCCGCTGTGTCAATCAACACCAACTGCTTATCCTGATGGCGCGCCAGGGCCTGACGCAGTTCTTGCGGTGTGTAAACAACCTCGATCGGGATGCCGATTAAGTCGGCGTATGTTCTGAGTTGCTCCACTGCGGCAATTCGGTAGGTGTCGGCAGTTATTAAAGCAACCCGATATTTTTCCCGCAGTGCAAAATTGGCCGCCAATTTTGCGACGGTCGTAGTTTTCCCCACGCCGGTCGGTCCGATCAATGCAACCATTTTGCAATAACCGGAACGGAGGGTGATCCCTGCCGCATTCTGAAAAACCGGAAACAACCGGTCTCTAAGCAGCGGGTAGTATTTGTCCAAACTTGTCGTCCCGGCTGTCGGAATTCCCTTTAACAGCATCTCCGCGGCGAAAGGTTCAATATCATTTTGCCGAAGCCACTCCTGTATGGCTGGATTTCGGCTGTACTCCACCTGATCGGAATTTGCCGGTTCCGTGTTGCGTTGCAGGGATGCCATGGCCGATTCCAAGGTTTTACGCATGCTGGCCAATTCCAGATGAACGGCCAGCAGTTTGGCATCAGCCGTTTTATCTTCTGCAGACCCCAGTTCCCGCGGCAACGGTGTGACCTTCTTCGGCGGAGCCGGATTCGGATCGATCGCGGCCGTTACCTCGAAAATCTCTGTCGCCAGCATGCCCAAAATGCCGCCTTGTCGCAATCGCCGGGTTTGCAGAATCACTGCGTCTCGCCCCAGATCCGCTTTAACTTCGGCCAAGGCTTCCGCCAGCGTCGGCGCCCGAAAAGTCTTGACTTTCAATTACGCTTTCACCATCCCTAATGACTGAACTTCAATCTGATTTTCCAATTCGGCGAAGGACAAAATCACCAGATTGGGCGCAAGCCGCTCGGTCAGCTTGCGCACATATAACCGGGAAGCCGGACTGGTTAATAGAATTGGGTGATAGCCAGCCGACGTCAATTTTTGAAGCTCTTTGGCCAGACTATTGATAAACTGTTGCGTAGTTACGGGGTCCAAACTGACAAAGCTACCCCTGTCAGAGTGCTGAACCGAAGATACAATCTGGTTTTCCGTTTGCGGATCCAATGTCAGACAAGTCAACACGTTGTTTTGAATATATTGACGAGTAATATTTCTGGACAAGGAACGACGAACATATTCCGCCAATATTTCAGGATCCTTGGTAAACGAGGCTGAATCCGCCAATGTTTCCAGAATGGTGACCAGATCTCGGACCGGTACTCGCTCCCGAAGCAGGCAGACCAGCACTTTTTGGATCTCGCCAATGGACATCATGGCTGGAACCAGTTCGGAAACAACCGCCGGATGATCCTGTTTAACGGAATCAATCAGAGTCTGGACGTCCTGTCTGCCAAGGAGCTCGTCCGCATGTCCTTTCACGATTTCCGTCAGGTGCGTTGCCAATACGGAAATGGGGTCGACCACAGTATAGCCGCACAATTCCGCGCGCTCCCTAAAGGCTTCGCTGATCCAGGTCGCCGGCAGGCCAAAGGCCGGTTCGGTGGTGGCTTCGCCCGGTATCTCTTCGGTAACCGTTCCCGGATTCATTGCTAAAAAGTGATCAAGTAATAATTCGCCTCGGGCAACCTCAATTCCCTTTATTTTTATCACATATGCATTGGGTTTTAGTTGAATATTGTCGCGAATCCGGATGGTGGGAACCACAATCCCCATCTCCAGCGCGCACTGGCGCCGGATCATAACAACGCGGTCCAATAGATTCCCGCCTTGGGCGACATCCACCAATGGGATCAGGCTGTAGCCGATTTCCAGTTCAATCGGATCCACCTGCAGCAACGACACGATGCTTTCCGGTTTGCGTACTTCTTCCCGCTCCTTCTCTTCCTGTTTGATTACTTCGGTTTCCGCGGCGGTAGTCGCCGTTTTTTGCAATACATAGCCGACGCCGGCCACAATGAGGGCGATGGCCACAAACGGAATTCCCGGCAGTCCGGGGACGGCTGCCAATAAGGTCAGCACGCCGGCGACCAAAAAGAAGACCCGGGGATGGGCCAGCAATTGCGCCGCAATATCATGTCCCAAATTCTCGTCCGAAGCCGCCCGGGTAACGACAAGTCCGGTAGCGGTGGAAATGAGCAAAGCCGGGATCTGGTTGACCAGACCTTCCCCGACCGTTAACAGCGTATAGGCTTGCAGCGCCTGTAAAATTGACATGTCTCGTTGGACCATGCCGATAATGAATCCGCCGATAATGTTCACAACAATAATCACAATGGCGGCAATGGCATCGCCTTTGACAAACTTACTGGCGCCATCCATGGCGCCATAGAAATCCGCTTCGCGCTGCACATTTCGGCGACGCGTCCTGGCCTCGGCATCAGAAATCAAGCCGGCGTTGAGGTCTGCGTCAATCGCCATCTGTTTACCAGGCATAGCATCCAAGGTGAATCGGGCGGCAACTTCCGCGACCCGCTCCGCGCCACGGGTAATAACGATAAACTGAATCAAAATGAGGATGATAAACACAATGAACCCCACCACGGCATTGCCGCCAACAACGAAGGTTCCGAAGGCCATGATGACTTCGCCCGCGTACCCATATAACAGAATCAGGCGAGTTGAAGAAACATTGAGGGCCAGACGAAACAAAGTGGTAACGAGCAGCAGAGACGGAAAGACCGAAAATTGCAGGGGCTCGACATTGTATATGGATATCATGACAATGGTCAAGGACAAGGTTATGTTGAGCGCCAACAGCAAGTCCAGTAAAAAAGGCGGCATTGGAATAATCATCATGATAACGATGGTTACCACGCCTAATGCCAGAATGACATCGCTGAACTGATTCAATTTGCTGATAATCGTATTTTTATCCGCCATTCAATATCTCCAACCCGACACCATTCAGGTAATTTTCCGTTTCAATCGGTAAACGTAAGCCAAAACTTCGGCAACCGCCTTATATAATTCCGGCGGAATCAGATCGCCGATTTCGGCGGTCTTGAACAAAGCCTGCGCCAAGGGCTTGTTCTCGACGATGATTACATCGTTCTCTTTAGCGATCTCTTTAATCCGTTGGGCGATAAAATCCGAGCCTTTGGCCACCACAGTCGGTGCGTCCATGCCGGTTTCATATTTTATCGCAACCGCAAAATGGGTCGGGTTCGTCACCACGACATCCGCTTTCGGGACTTCCGACATCATTCGCCGCATCGCCATCGCGCGTTGTTTTTCCCGGATTTTTCCCTTGATCTGGGGATTGCCTTCGGTTTGTTTCATTTCCTCCTTAACTTCTTGCTTGCTCATCTTTAGGTTTTGCATATGTTCCCACCATTGGTAACCGTAGTCGAGAATTGCCAAAACCAAAATGACCAAGGCAATTTGAAAGGCCAGGTCATAAATAATAGCCGCCAAAACTGCAAAGGCTTCCGGTAGTTCGGCCATCATCAGGGAAGGAATCCGCATTGCTTCTTCCCTGAGATACCGATAAATGAAATAGCCCACGACAATAATCTTCAACAGCGATTTCACGAGTTCAACAACGGATCGTTTGGAAAAAATCCGGCCGAACCCGGCAATAGGATTAATTCGACTAAACTGCGGCATAATCAATTCCGGGGCAAAGTTGAAACCGACCTGGAGAAAGGACACGGTGACGGAAACGACCAATACCGCCAACAATATCGGCAACACTATCTCCAGGAACACCAGACCGGCATTCAAAATGAGCAAATGGACCGTCTCGATCGTAAAGTCGCCCTGAACATTCAGCTCACCGAAAACATACCGCATGTAACCGGCAATTTTCCCGTACATATAGGAACCGGCGGCCTTCAGCGCCACAAACGCCGCCAAAATCACAAAGACCGAACTCAGTTCGGCGCTTTTGGCGACTTGTCCTTTTTTTCGACTCTCCTCTTTCTTGCGCTGAGTCGGTTCTTCGGTCTTTTCCGCCGAATCAAACCGCTGCAGGTCAAAGGCAAAGCGTTTACCGGGGTGTTCCGCCGACCTCCGCCAATATCTTGAAGAAATCTCGATAAATTCCTTCAAAGCCGACCTCCAAAAATGCAACATAGAATGGCAAAATCAAAAACAACATGAAAATACCGACAATCAGTTTTCCGGTTATCCCTACGACAAACACATTCATCTGCGGCATCAGGCGAGCCAGGATGCCCAAAGCGACATCCGTCATCAAAATCGTTCCCAATATTGGCAGGGCCAGTCGAAGCGCCATCACAAACATGTTGGCAACGGCATCGACCAAAAACTCCGTTACATTGGCAAATTGGGGCTGTACACCCAAGGGAACCGCCCGGAAATTTTCAGCCAGCGCGGAAATCAGGATATGATGTCCTTGCAAGGCCAGAAAGATCGTCAAAGCGATCAGATATTTAAAATTACCGACCAAAGGAACCTGCTGGCCGAACTGTGGATCAAAAACATTCACCATGCCAAAGCCGATTTGCATATCAATCAGTTGCCCAGCCATCTGAACGGCCTGGAGAAACAAAGAAGCAACAAATCCGGCTGAAAGGCCGTATAACAGCTCCAACATCAGCCACCACATCAGAACCAGCAATGACGTCGGTTCACGATACTCAGACAGCACGGACAGCGGTAGCATGAACAAGGCCAACAGGGCGGACAAGCCGACCCTGGCATAAACCGGAATCGTTTTGCTGGCAAACACCGGCGCGCTTGTCAAAGTTCCGGTAATCCGGCTGAATACCAACAGAAACTGTATGAATTGATTGGCTAGCTCAGCGGGAAAATCCACTCGTGCCTCCGAATCAGCGAATAACCATGTTGAAAGAAGTTAAGATTTCTCGCGTGTAATCCACCATCATTCCCAAAATCCAAGGCCCAAATATAAGAATCGCCACAAATGTGGCAATAATTTTAGGAACAAAAACCAACGTTTGCTCCTGAATCTGGGTGGTTGCCTGGAAAATGCTCACAACAACGCCAACAATCAAACCAAGTCCCAGCATGGGGGCAGCTACCAACATTACGACAAATAGCGCCTCACGTCCAATTTGAATCGCCAAATCCTGAGTCATCCTGAAGTCCTCCTAATTAAACGACAATAACAGAGACCGGACAACCAGATGCCATCCGTCCACCAGAATAAACAATAGCACTTTAAACGGCAACGATATCATGACCGGCGGTACCATCATCATCCCCATCGACATCAAGGTACTGGCGACAACCATGTCAACCACAATAAACGGAATATAAATCAGAAAACCGATTTGGAATGCCGTCTTGAGTTCACTGATGATAAATGCCGGAATCAATACTGTGGTTGGAACATCATTTTGGGTTTCCGGCCGTGGTCCATTGGTCAGGTTAACAAACAAGGCAATGTCGTTTTCCCGTGCCTGTTTGAACATAAATTCGCGCAGAGGTTTGAGTGCTTCGGTAGTTGCTGCTTCCTGCGACAGCGTTCCCGCCAGGTAAGGTTGCCAGGCGTTTTTATTGACCTGGTCCAAGTAAGGCGACATTGTAAAAAAAGTCAAAAACAGCGCCAATCCCACGATCACTTGGTTTGGCGGCATTTGTTGCGTTGCTAGGGCACTGCGCAGAAATGACAAAACAACTATGATGCGCGTAAACGCCGTCATCATGATAATGATGGACGGCGCTAGAGACAAAATGGTCAGTATCAGTAATATTTGCAGACTAAGAGCCACATCTTGCGGTTTACTGGCCGGCTCGACCCCGATATTCACATTCGGAAGCGGGATCAGTGGTGCAGCTTCCGCACAGACGGATACACAGAGCAACAACAGACATCCCAATAAAAGTACCCGGCGATTTCCGGCGAAAAGCCTGTTCCATGCAGAAATTAACGACAACCGTCCCCTACCTCTTCTCTTGGTCATCATTCTTGTCCGCGCCGACCGACGGCGAAAACATTCCGGGAAATCTGTCCCGAATTTGTTTCAGAGCGGAAATTTGACTGCCAAGGGCAGCTTCGAACGAAGGCACGGCAGCTTGAGCAATTTCGCGGATCCGGGCGATCTCCTCCGGCGAGTCAATAGCAAACAACATTTGAATCGTATGTTCGGTGGCACCTACGACAAAGAACCGTCCCGCCATCTCCACAAGATGAATATTGCGATTCGGTCCTAAGGCGAGTGTCATATGTATGGCGGTTCCTGCGCTATGAGAAATCCCGCCCATTTTGGTTGCCAGAAAACGCGAGGCAAGGTAGGCCAAGAAAATAACCCCGATAAACAGCAAGATCAGGGACAACACATACGCGAAGGTTCCCCACGCGGTTCCCACCGGTTTGGCCGCTGGATCCTGATATTGCAGATAACCCGGCGCCGCTGACGGGCTAACCGGTTCCGCTGCCGCAGCCAACCCAATCACTCCGCAAACCAGAGTTAATCCGATTACACAGGCCAGACAACGGCGGAACGCCGTTCCCCAGATCATTTAACTAACCGACGGCCTTGCGGATTGCTTCCAACACGCGATCTGGCTGGAATGGTTTCACAATGAAATCACGGGCGCCGGATTGGATCGATTCGATCACCATCGCCTGTTGGCCCATAGCGCTACACATGATAATTTTCGCTTGCGGATCAATTTTCTTGATTTCTTTGACGGCGCTAATTCCATCCATTTCCGGCATCGTGATGTCCATAGTCGTCAGATCCGGCTTGAGTTCCTTATATTTCTCGACCGCCTGCAATCCATTGGCCCCTTCGCCAACGACCTCGAACCCGTTTTTGGAAAGAATGTCCTTGATCATCATTCGCATGAATGCCGCGTCATCGACTACCAAGACTCGCAATCCCATCAGAAATCCCCTTCCTTACCTTCTTTGATCTACTGAAGCGTACTGGCTCTCTCTTGCATGCTGACAATCCCTGTAATCCGCACGCCAAAGTTTTCATCAATAACAACCACTTCACCTTTAGCTACGATCTTGCCATTCACCAAAATGTCCACCGGTTCGCCGGCCAATTTGTCCAATTCCACTACCGACCCCGGAGCCAATTCCAAGATTTCGCGAATCAACTTACGAGTGCGCCCTAATTCAACCGTAACCTGTAACGGCACATCCATGATCATCCCGATATTGGAATCGGATGCATTTAGAACGGTCTGCTTCAGTGGAGCAAATTGCGCCGGCTGCACCATTACGTTCTGATCCATAGTCGCTGCCGGTCCCCGGGCGGGTGTCGGCGGAGCAACATACGGTTGTTGTGTCGCTGCTGGAGCGGTTGCCATCGACGGTGCTGTGACGGGTTTTGCCGGTTGCGGCATCGGCGTCGGCGCCGTCGAGTGTAATAATCCATCCACCATGTCACGGGCAACACTCAGAGGCAAAATCAGCATAATCTCGCTGTCAATCAAGCCTTCCACCACCATGCGGAAAGCAATCCTCGCCAGCGGATCCACGTCATTAAGGCTATCTGTAATATTATCATTTCCGGCCAAATCTATCAACCGAACTTTCGGTGGAGCCAAATCGACGCGATTTTTAAAAATGCTGGAAAGAGATGTTGCTGTAGCCCCCATCATCTGATTCATGGCTTCCGCCACCGCGCTCATGTATAATTCGCTCATGTTTTCCGGCGGATTGGATCCGTCATTCCCCATCATCAGATCGGCGATGATGGCTGCGTCCTTCTCTTTCATCGCCAACAGATTGGTTCCGCTGACTCCTTCCGTAAAGCGTACTTCCACAATAATATACGGCATGGGATATTCTTTGCGCATCTCAACCAGCCGGCCGATGGATACACGAGGCGTAGTGATTTCCACTTTGCGCGACAGCAAGACCGACATGGTGGTAGCAGCGCTACCCATTGAAATATTGCCGATTTCGCCCAGCGCGTCAATCTCAACATCTGAGAGCAAGTGCGCGCTAGCGGGCGCCATCGTTGTAGTCGACGTTTCATTCCGCAACAGGGCATCTATTTCTTCCTGAGACAAAAAGCTGTCACTCATGTTCATCCTCCTCTTCGCCGATGGGTTGTGTTATCTGAATGGCAATCCGGTTGTTGGAACTGCCCGGTTTACACCTGAATTTTTGATGCTGTCCAATAATCACAGCCAATTCATCATCAACCCGGGTATCCAGACGGATCACATCGCCAACCGTCAGATCGAGCATTTCGCCGACCGTCACCGTAATTTTCCCCAACTCCACGGTCAACGGCACCAAAGTCCGCTCCAGTTTCTTTTGCAACAGCGCAGTGTTTGTCTGCGAACCCGCCCGGGCAATCGATGACGCTACCCAAAAAGATGTGGTCAACTTGGGCATAATCGGCTCCAGAACTAAATAAGGAATGCACAGATTAATAAATCCTTCCGTTTGGGCAATCCGGGTCTGTAAGGTAACGATAACCACCATGTCGTTGGGCGGCACAATTTGCGTAAACTGAGGATTGCTTTCGATCGCTTCCAGTCGCGGTTCGATATTGACGACTTGGCGCCAAGCCTCTTGCAGGCAGTCCATTGCTTTATTCAGCAAGCGGGCGACAATCGACTGCTCAATGTCCGTCAGTTCACGTGCTTTCGCCGGTGGAGTCCCAATCCCGCCAAACAAACGGTCGATAATGGAAAATACGATAGCCGGATTGATCTCCATCAGCGCATTTCCCGAAAGTGGCCGCATTTCAAAAATGCTGATCACACTGGGGTTAGGCATGGACCGAATAAATTCTTCATACGTCAATTGGTCCACCGAAGCAACACTGACCTGAACCATTGTCCGCAGGTGTGCAGATAGATAAGTATTTAACAGCCGGGCAAAATTCTCATGCAACATATACAAGGTACGAATCTGATCTTTGGAAAACTTGTCCGGGCGCTTGAAATCGTAGAGCTTAATCTTCTTCTGTTTTTGTTCCTGTTTGATGTTTTCCGCACTGACAACACCAGTCGATATCGCTGATAACAACTCATCTATTTCGTTTTGGGAAAGAACATCCGCCACTCGTCATCACCGCCCTGTTCCGAGGTTTCGAATCATGATGCTTTATTGCAACAAAATATTGGTGATATAAACTTCATAAACGGAATCCCGTCCCAACACCTTGTTGACTTCTTGCTTGATCAGGTCCTTCAAGCGATCCTGCTTTTGCGGGTCATAGTCTTCGACCCGTTGCGAACGCAACACATGCAACACCGCATCCTGTATTTTTATTTCCTCGGGCGACATGGTTTTTCCTGCCGCCTGCAGCTTTTTATCCGGCTTTAATTCCAAAATTACGCCTATTTTCAGGTAACGGCCGCTACTGGCGGAACCAATGTTGACGATAAAGCCTTCCTTGGGGTCGCCCAATTTCATCAAAAAACCTGGCTCCCGATGACTTACTGCCGTCTTGGCGCCACCCATATAGTTGGTCACCACATAATAGGCTGTGCCGCCAGCTAACGCCAAAACCAGCACTAGCCCCACCGCGACATAAATAAAAATCGGTTTTTTGGCCGCTGGCGCCTTTTCTTCTACGACTTCATCCGGCATTGCTCTTCCCTCCCTGGTATCCGACAAGTGTTTTTATCGGCCGAACCGATTCAACGAACGTCGATATTCAATGACCAAGCGCATGATTTCATCCATGTCTTCCTCGACAATTACCTTGTTGCCATTGACCAGCGTAATCACGGTATCCGGCGTTTCTTCCACCGTTTCAATCAGTTCGGCATTCAACAAAAACTCGTGATCTTTGGTCTTGAAGCGTGTCAACTTAATCATCGCTTATCGCCCCTTTAAATGATCGCCTCTCCAGAACAGTCCCCCGCCCTGGAGAGGCGCGTTGTCATAGTTTACCGTTTCAGGTTCGCCAATATTTCCATCATTTCATCACTGACTGTGATAATCTTGGAGTTGGATTGGAAACCGCGCTGAGCCACGATCATTTTACTGAACTGGTCCGCTAAATCAATATTAGACATTTCCAAGGTTCCCGACTGGATTTCCCCACGCCCACCGGAACCGCTGGTGCCAATGGAGGCAAACCCGGAGTTTTCAGATTCGGCGAACATACTTCCGCCGACTCGGGTCAAGCCGCCGGGATTGGTAAAGGTCGCCAAGGCGATTTGGGCTAGGTCCTCTGTCTGTCCGTTCGTAAAGGTGCCGATAATTTTGCCGGTGCTGTCGATCGAAACGCTGTCCAACGTTCCGGCAGCGTATCCGTCTTGTTCGGATGCCTGAACCGTTGTATCGGTGCCATACTGCGTCAGGTCATAATAGTTCATGCCCACGTACATAGTCGCCGCATCCGATGGTGTAAACTCGATTGGATTCACAGTTGCATCGGTGGAGTAAGCTGCTGCATCTGTTGAAGCTCGATCCGCATGAAAGGATGTCCCCGTGGGAGCTACCCCGTCACCCGACAAAGAAAAGGTGACGGTAGCGCCGTTTATTGCGAAGGTCGCCGCCGCATTATTATCCGTGTAGTCATTAGTGGCGGTTGAGTCATAGACAATTTCACCTGTTTTAAGGGCCGTTGAACTTTTACTGGAAGTATCCGTAATCGCATACGTCCATTTATTGTCGGCCATCTGAGTAAAGGTTGCTTTCAGCACATGCAAAGCTGCTGGACTGCCATTATCCGCCACCGTATAATAAGCGGAATGAATGGAACCAGTTGTATTATCCAATTGATATTTCGTTAAATCCAAATTGATGCTGGTAGTGGCCGCTGCGTTTACCGTCGCCTGCTTGACCGTGGAAAATCCCCCTTGGGTATCAAATGAGATTTCCGTCAACCCATTGGTCACAGGTGTGCCATCCGCCAGAGTACTAGCTGAAATCCATTTGTTATCACTGACTTTGGTAAAAGTGTTGTTAAGCGTATGTGTCTTACCTAGTGAATCATACACGTCTTTGGAGGTCATGGCAGTTGTACCCGGCGTCGCCGACGCGGACAAATTGTTGATGAACGTCATCTCGGTTGTCGACTTAGCGGGAATGGATGTTCCGGCAGGAACCGTAATATTGCTGATCTGGCCGGAGCTGTCGAGAACACCGTCCACCGCGTTCCACCCACGAATGAACAAGCCGCTTCCCGGAATGACCAGATTCCCTTTCGCGTCAAAATCGAAATTACCGGCGCGTGTGTAATATTGTTGTTTGCCATCGGTAACGACGAAATAACCCTCTTTTTGAATCGCCAAGTCGGTGTTTCTGCCGGTTGATTGATAACTGCCGGCTTCCGTTATGGTATCGACTGCGGCCAAACCAACCCCCATGCCAATCTGGATGGCGTTGGTGCCGCCGCGATCACCGCTCGACCCAGTTGCGCTTTGCATAGTCTGGCTCATTACGTCCTGGAATGAAGTCCGGCTGCCCTTGTAGCCGACCGTATTGATGTTGGATATGTTGGCGCCAATTACGTCCATGGCTGTTTGTTGGGTATTGAGACCCGCCACGGCAGAGGATAACGAACGCATCATAATGAATGACCTCCCTCTATTTTTTTTGTTTCGCAGTTTGCGTCGTGTAGCTGCCTCAGTCCATCGGCAGCCAGGGACTTCCCCGAGAGGTCCAGTCCTAGACAATCACGGCGCTGTCGATATTCGTAAACACATTATCCTTGATACTCGCCCCGTCCATCGCGGTAATCACCGTCCGGTTACGCACACTGACCACCAGCGCCAGATCATTGTTCATCAAGATCAGCGATTCCCGGGCGCCCTTCTGGGCTGCCTTATCCACAGCGCCCTTCAGTTGGTCCATCTGTGCGGGCGTCATGTTGATGTTGCGGGTTTGCAGCCGCTGCGCAGCATGCTGGGAAAACTTCACCCCGCCGATGGCTTGATTAAGGGCTTGCTCAAATTCACCCGCGGGTGCAGTTCCATTCCGTACGGAACCGGAACGAGAAACCGTAGCCGGTTGAAGGGGTTGTATTGGCTGGTTTGCCAAATAAAACCTACTATCCGTCATCACCCAGTCGCCCCCGTGCCGGAAACCGAAGCAGCCGATGGCGCGTCTGCAACCGACGTAACGTCATCAAGCGGTATGTTTTGATCGCCGACAACCACTTGCGGCGAACCGCTAACAATGCGAATGGATTTTACGATACCGGTCTGTTGCACACCTGCGTCATCATCCCATGTTACCTGTTTGCCGATATAGGATGTGGCTTGGGTGATCTGAACCGCCATATTCATATTCTTCATCTGTTCCAGACTGGTAAACTGAGCCATCTGGGAAATGAATTCCTTATCTTCCATTGGGTTCAGCGGATCTTGCGATTGTAGCTGAGCAACCAACAACTTCAAAAAATCGTCCTTGCCCAAGTCGTTTGCCTTAGTGGTTGTTGTGCTGGTACCCGTCGCTGCTGTTCCTGTCGTACCCGATGTTGCGGAAATGCTCATTATTATCGCCTCCTTATTTCAAAATCAAACTCTGTAGTCCACTGCCGCCGCCGACAACACCTGCAGGCGTCCGGTGGGTGAAAAGGCTATCGTCTCGTCATACTCGTCCCGATTCATCCGTTGAGGAATTGGTGAGAACATTTGCCATTGATTGGTTGATTGTTGCTGCTGTTGGTTCGCCAGGAACTGTTGCATTCCGCCGTAGACTCCTTCAGAATCAAACTTCCATCCCTGTTGCGACATCTCCTGTCGCAATTGTGGCAGAGAACTTTCCAAAATCGCTCTTACTTCGGAACTTGCAGCGTGAAATGCGGCGGTCACCCGGTCTCCGTCAACATTGATCTTCACCGTAACTTCTCCCAAGTGCTCCGGCTTCAAAGTAATGATCACTTGAGAGCTTTTCAAACGATCCGTTGACGCGATCATCCCGTCCATGACTTGTCGCGCGACCTCATGTAGTTCTTGTCTTGGTTGCTGTAGCGTCGGCTCCGCCGCAGGCGCAGCGCCAATTGGATTCAAGACTTTTTCGAACGGGGCCAAGGGTACTGTAACCACTTGCGACTTGTCCTTAGTTGTCCGTCCCATTGAGTCTTCCGACTCTTGTTCCAAATTGTCATCGGCAGTATCCTGTTCCGCTCGCGGCGTTGCAACTTGTTCGGGTTTTGCTTCGAATTTTAGATTGTTGACGACATTGGTCGGATTTTCCTCTGCCGGCTCAGTATTGATAGGAATCCGTTGTTCGGTTGCTGCAACGATTTGCGGCCGAATTGCCGGAGTGCCTGATTGTGTCGGGAGTTGCTCCAGCTGTGTTGCATGACTTGACAAAGGGCTCTCGGTGTCTGCGGCAATGGCAATAGGGTTTGTTGTTACCTGAACCGAAACAATATTTCGTGGAAGCGGCGGATCAAGCGGTTTGAGATCGACATTTAGTGCCATATCGGCTGTTTTATTTGCCGTCGTTAATCTTCCAGCGGCATTGCCTGCCGAAGTTGCTGAATGCTCAGTGCCTTGGCTTACCGGCTGTTGGGTTGCAGAAAACGACCCATTGGATATGTTCGGCGGAAAAGCTGACGGTTGCGGCCCAGTCCGTAGAGGATTCTCGGTTGCGTTTATTGTGGAACTTGTCCGTCCCTTTTCGGCGACCGTTGTAGGGACCCCGATAGTTGCGGTGCCAATTGCGGAATTGCGCTGGCCCGTTTCAACAATTGTTGTAGGGACCCCGGTAGTTGCTGTGCCAATTGCGGAATTGCGCTGGCCCGTTTCAACAACCGGTATAGTGGGAATCACCTCAGTCATCGCCGCTTGTTGTTGAACAGCCATCGGGTTAGTTTCCGAATTCGGCCAGTTCACTGTTGCCACTGCAACCAATTCAGCCGAGGTATCCGACAAAATCCCTGAAACTACAGGTGTCACTGTTTCAAGTCCAGTTCCCCCATCGCTTCCTGTGGGTATTTCCGTGGGCGGCAAACTGGCGGCAAGGCCGATTGCCGTTCCAGGCGGCGTAGTGTCTACTGGAAAGTCCTTGTTTGCCGATGCGGTCTTCGTTTTTTCTGGCCGCTTGGATGTGATCGGGGCCTCTTTTGCGGACTTGTCGATGGCTGTCGACAGTTTTTGCGAAAAAGCATTCGACGTCGTCGCCGACTTTTCGAACGTTTTCGCACTGCCGACTTCATTAATGGTTTGTTGTGGAAATGCTGGGCCTGCGGAAAGATTGAGCATCATGTCCTTAAGAATTAACATCTCCATTGTTTTCACCTCCTTTCTGTGCGGTCCAGTTCTATTTGTTTTTTATGATAGCCTGGGTCAGGCGGGCCGCCCGTTTAGGTTCCATTGCCGCCAACGCCTTGCTGGCTGCTTCTTCTTCCATGCGGGTCAAAATAGGGATAACTTGCTCATCTTCCAGATTGCGAAAAACAGCGACAACTTCTTCCGGTTTCATCGCGCCATATAATTTTGCCAGTTTGGCATACGCTTTGGCATTATCCGATCCGGCGACCGCTTTGGCCGACGGTTTGTTTCCCCCCGCGGTTGGCTGTTGGAATGGGGCTGCCGCAGCAACGGCCGGCGGGCCCAAAATGGTAGCAGCGGGAGGCGCGCTGCCTGACGCTGATGGTTTAGCACTTTCATTCAACTCGACCAGCGGAAAATTTGTTTTCGGTTTTCCGTCGGCTACTGCTTCATCCGTAGATTGCCAAAACTTGAGTTTTGCAAAGAAAGGTCCCAATGAGCTCAAGGATTCGCCGGTGCTGCGGGCTATTTCCTCAGCTTTGATCAGATAAGGCTCAACAGCTGCCGCGGTTTCGTCGCTCATAGGGATCAAGCGGTAAAAAAAAGCCGCGCCAACCAGACCTCCCAGCAGAAAGAATGAGAAAAAAAGCCAGAGAAAAATCCGTCGCTTTTTTTGCGCTGGTTTCAGTGGCACACTTTTTGATTCCGGCGCCTTTACCGGCGTGACTTTTTTCTTGTCCATCTATGAAACGGCTGCCTTTCTGTTAATCGCTCAACCGAACGGGAATGAAGTCAACTGTGCCTAATATATCGTTGAGTGGATAATTCATCCAAAAATCCCTGCTCTTCACGCAATAGTTCTTCGTGATACTGCTGGATTTTCTTATCTTTTAAGCTCTCAACGCCTTTTCGTTTGCGCACGGCTTCTTCCAGTTTTCGCAAACATTGCTGCCGACGGTCGGCAGCGGCGGCAACGCTAATGGCCTGCTGTTTTATTCCTTCTCTAGTTGTATCGATGTAATCCTGGAACAACTTAAGCGTCAATAGCGAGCTAGACTTTTCCTGCTCCTGCTTAATCAGATCAAATGTTTTAACCAGCTTAATTTCTAGCTGCCGGAGCACTTCCTTCTCCTGTAAAAAAACGCGAGTTGCCTTGGCAAATTCAGCCTCGGCTTGTTCCTCGCGAATTTTACGAAAATCAAGTAATCGTTGCAATTTAAATCGAAATTTTTGCATGACTCATTTCCTCTGTTTTGCCATCACTGAACCAACTGTTTCATGCGGGCCACGGTGTCGGCAAAACTGACCTTTTCCATGACGCCTTGGCGTAAAAAGTCCCGAATTCCGGGATTTCTCTCAATGGCCCGGTCAATTTCCGGATTGCTTCCGGCCGAGTAGGCGCCAATATTAATCAAGTCCTCCGCCTCCTGATAGGTTGCCTGAAGGCTGCGTAGTCGCTGCGCAGCCTTCAGGTGTTCCGCGTCTACCACTTCGTTCATCACGCGGCTCAAGCTGGATAATATGTCGATCGGCGGGTAATGATTTTGCGCCGCCAGACGCCGGGACAATACCACATGCCCATCAACGATGCTTCGGACGTTATCGGCAACCGGTTCATTCATATCATCCCCGTCCACCAATACGGCATACAGTCCCGTAATGGACCCTTTTTCGCCAGTTCCGGAACGCTCCAGCAATTTTGGCATCATCGCGAACACTGAAGGCGGATATCCACGCGTCGCCGGCGGTTCGCCGATCGTCAGCCCCACTTCACGCTGCGCCATCGCGACCCGGGTCAGTGAATCCATCATCAACATGACATCCAAGCCTTGATCCCGGAAATACTCAGCTACCGCAGTCGCCGTGTTGGCGCCCTTAATCCGTAACAACGCCGGTTGATCCGAGGTAGAAACCACGACCACCGATTTTTTTAATCCTTCTTCGCCTAAATCGCGTTCAATAAAATCCAGGACTTCTCTTCCCCGTTCGCCGATCAGGGCGATCACGTTGATGTCGGCGCTCGTGTTACGGGCAATCATCCCCATCATGGTACTTTTGCCGACGCCGCTGCCCGCTAAAATCGCCATCCGTTGACCTTTTCCGAGTGTCATTAATCCATCCACCGCCCGGATACCAACCGACACCGGTTCGCAGATCCGTCGCCGGGACAACGGGGCTGGCGGCGGGCTTTGAATCGGGTATTCGATATCAGCCAGCAAGGGACCCTTTCCGTCAATAGGGTTGCCCAACCCGTCCAACACCCGTCCCAACAGTGCTTGCCCTACTTTTACACGCAGGAGGTTTCGCGAAGAAACCACTTCACTGCCAGGGCCGATCCCCTGCATTTCTCCCAACGGCATCAACAACACCCGGTTCTCACGAAAGCCGACGACTTCAGCCGGCAAAAGCGGCGCTTCAATCCTCGGCGAAATATAGCAAAGCTCACCAAGATTGATGCTCGGCCCATCCGATTCAATAACCAAGCCGACAATTTTGGTAATTTTTCCTTTCAGCAATACCGTTTCGGCCGATTTAACCGCATTTAGATACGGTCGGACGTCAAACGCTCTCACGGCAGCATTTCCTTCAACGCTTTGCGGATGGATTCCAATTGGCTATCAAGCCCAGCCTCCACAGTGCCGAACGAGGTTTCGATCAGGCAACCGCCTCTGGACAAAACTGCATCAGCGGTAACGGTTACAATTTTCTCCAACCCGACAATACCTTGCAAAACATTCCTCGCTTGCAAGATTTGCTCATAGTCATCCAAGCTGACGTGAACATTAATCCGGTCTTGGTCCTTGACGCGTTCCAGCGCCTCCCGCACCACACCCAAAATAACATCCGTCCGCTCTTCCATCTCATCCATAATAATTTTGCGCGCAATCGCCAAAACCAGCTCAACAATCTGACGATCGGCGCCAAGAACCATCTGCTGGGCCTCCCTGTTCGCAGCCTCAATGATTGCATTGCACTGGTCGGCAGCTTGTTTCACTTGCTCCGCCATTTGCAGTTTTGCCTCCGCCAAGCCCTGTTGGATTCCATCAAGGAGCGCCTGCTGCTTTAATGATTCCGCTTCGGTTTGCGCCGAATTTTTCAAGCGGTCTGCTTCTTGCGCAGCGACCGCCAGCAAATCATCCGCATTCTTCCGGGCAGCCTGCAAAATCTTTTCAGCGGCCTCTGCCGCCTGCTCATTGGCAGACGGAATCGCCGGCTTCATGTCTCGCTCGTCATTCATCGGCGATTTCATTGTTACAGGTTCGAGGTCGCAATCTGTTTCGTGACGTAATATATCTTGAGCATCCACCAGGTCGTCAAATTGATGCATGACAATGACAACCGGTTCACGGGTAATTTTCGCATCCTTAATAATTCGCATATCAGACGAGGACGTCTTCGCCCCTTCCTCTGGAAATTACAATCTCGCCGGATTCCTCCAGACGACGGATTACCGCGACAATCTTTTGTTGGGCTTCCTCTACGTCGCGAATCCGCACCGGACCCATAAAATCGATTTCTTCCCGCAACATTTCCGCTGCTCGTTTGGACATATTCTTGAACACCTTGTTGGCGACTTCCGACGAAGCCGCCTTCAACGCCAGCCCCAATTCCTTGCTGTCCACTTCGCGCAACACCATCTGCAGCGAGCGATCATCCAGTACAATAATGTTTTCAAACACAAACATGCGTTTCTTGATATCTTCGGCCAGCTCCGGATCCTGCACTTCCAGGCTTTCCACGATTGTCCGCTCGGTTGTCCGATCCACCCGGTTCAGCACTTCCACCACAGCGTCGACACCACCGGCAGATGTGAAATCTTCGGTTACCAGGGAGGATAACTTACGTTCCAGGATTTTTTCGACGTCACGGATGACTTCGGGCGAAGTCCGGTCCATCGTCGCCATACGGCGAGCCACGTCAATCTGGCGGTCCGGCGGCAGACCCGACAGAATTGCACCGGCCTGATCTGGTTGAAGGTACGCCATGATCAGGGCGATCGTCTGCGGATGTTCATTCTGGATAAAATTTAGCAGCTGCGAGGGATCCGTTTTTCGGGCAAAATCAAATGGCCTGATTTGCAAACTGGATGTAAGACGGGTAATGATCGAACTTGCTTTTTCCGGGCCCAAGGCTCTTTCCAGCACATCGCGCGCATAATCCAATCCGCCGGAGGACAAGTACTCCTTGGCAATGCACATCTCATGGAATTCATGGATCACTTTGTCTTTTTGATCTTGCGTTAATTTTCGTTGATTGGCAATTTCCAGGGTCAATTTCTCAATTTCTTCTTCGTTCAGATGTTTCAGAATCTGGGCAGAAACATTGGGGCCCAAGGTAATCAGCAATACAGCCGCCTTTTGTTTGGGAGTCATTTCCGCTGCTTGCGCCATTCAGACACCTCTTGCAATCAATCTTCGGCCAGCCAGGTTTTCAGTAGCAGGGCAACTTCTTCCGGTTTGGCCTTGGCCAAGGTTTCCAAAGCTTCCTGCTCGGCATTGCGAGCCTTTTCTTCCGGCGTTAATTCCCGTATCGTCGCGATCGCCGCCTCGCTGGCCTTCTCCAATTCTGCTTCTTGTCCGGCTTCCGCCGTTTCTTGTTCGGTCAGTTCGGCTTCCATATTCAATACTTCGATTTCCTCTTCCCGCCGACGCTTCAAGGCCCAGACCCCGATACCGGCAACCAGCAGCACTGCACCTACGCCAAGACCGATCTTGGTCCACTGATCGCGCTGTTGGGCCTGTTCCTGATCCTGCTCTTCCTTGCGGATCTTGTCAGCGATCTCCGTGCTGAATGGCACCGCTTCTACGGAAATGACATCACCGCGCGCCGGGTTAATTCCCGCTGCAGAAGCAACCGCCTTGGCGACGCTCTCCTGCTGAGCCTTGCTAATACTGGCATCGACCAAAACGCCGACAGAAATCCGTTTGATCCCCCCAGGGGCGACGATGGTCTTTTCCTTGGTTTCATTCACTTCATAGTTGCGCGTGGCTTCTTTCTTTTCCATGCTGGAAGTTGACTGTGAATTAGACCCGCCGGTAACATAACCCGGAATATTGGAAGTTGTTCCCGGGGGGCCGCTGGTGGGCGGCGGATTGGTCCCCTTGAACGATTCGTTTTTCTCCTGACTGCTCCGCAAAATTCCTTTATCATCCACGACAGGTTCAAAGGTTTGTTTGTCCACCGTTTTTTGATCAAAGCTCAGTTCCATGCTGACCCGAACCGCTGCTTTATTGGGACCCAGCACCTGTTCCAGCAAAGATTCCAGAGCCTTTTGCATCTCGTCTTGCTTTTTCCGGGTCAACTCGACCTGTTTGATATTGACCGTGGCGTCCAATCCCAACGGATCGGCTTTAACATTCAAAATCCTGGCGAAATTGTCCACAACCGTAATATTATCAGCGCTTAAGCCGCGAATGCTATGAGCGGTTAAATTCACAATCCCTTTGATCTGTTCCGGCGACAAATTGGCCTTCGGTTTTAATTTCAGCATGATGGAGGCCGTTGCTGGCTTTTCGTTTTTTTTGTAAAGACTGTCTTCCGGCAGCACAATATGTACCCGGGCTTTTTCAACTTCCGCCATGCCTTCGATAGTCCGCGTCAATTCGCCTTGTAGGGCCTGAAGGTATTTCACCCGGTTCTGAAACTCCGTGGTCCCAAATTTGCTTTCATCGAACAGTTCAAAACCTTTATTGCCGCGCGGCAATCCCTGACGAGCCAGTTCCAGGCGGGTTTTATAAAGATCTTTTTCCGATACGCCAATTGCCGTACCGTTTCCCATAATCTCATACGGCACTTTCAATTCCTGCAGTTTCGCAACCACATCGCCAGCATCCTTGCTTTCCATCTCTGTAAACAATGGGACGAATTTGGGTTTACTGCCAACCCAGTAACTGGTGCCAAGCACCGCAATAAACAGAAGCAACGCGGAACCCAACATGATCCAGCGTTGTCTTGGTGTAAACCGTTCCCATAATTTTTTAAGCTGCTCGCGCAGTTCCGCCATGCTTATTTACCTCACCGACATCAAACTGACATTCTCATCATTTCCTGATAAGATTCCAACATTTTGTTTCGAACCTGAATTGTCAGTTGGAGAGCAACTGCCGCCTTTTCCGCAGCAATAACCACTTCGGAAATGTCCTCAATTTTTCCGGTCGCCAGATCAGTCGACGCTTGATCCGCCTTTTTCTGCAAATCATTAACATTGTCCAGCGCCTCCGACAAAAACTGGCCGAAGGACTTTTCCGTTGATTCTGTTGTCTTCAATGTTCCTGCGCTTGGCGTCATGGCCAGCTTTGTTGCGCCTATTGATTCTAGCGGCATATCCTCACCTTCTTATTCAACCCAGAGTTATTTGCCGATTTCCAGAGCTTTCAACATCATGCTTTTCGCCACATTCACCGACGTTACGTTTGCCTCATACGCACGGGATGCTGTCATCATGTCGACCATTTCAGTGACAATATTGATATTCGGCATTTGCACATAACCGTTCGCGTCAGCATCCGGATGCCCCGGCTCATAAACCATTCGTACCGGCGAATCATCCTTCTTGATGGCCGAAACCCGCACACCGTTCATCTGAAGCTGACCGGCCATAACGCTGGAAAAAGAAGACGCATCCCCCTGCCGGGACTCAAAAACCACGAATTGACGACGATAAGGCCCGCCTTCTACCGTCCGGGTCGTATTGACATTGGCAATGTTGTTGGAGATAACATCCAATCGCAGACGTTCCGCCGTCATGCCCGACGCCGCAACATCAATGGCGCCAAAAATACTCATCTCCATCAGCCTCCCTTGATCGCCGACTTGATATTGGTATAGTACCCGCCAATTCTTTGCGCGACCGTGTTGTAAAAAATATTGTTCTTAGTCATAGCCGCCATTTCGGCATCAATATCGACATTGTTCCCATCGGTCCGTAACGAAGTATCATTGACTGTACGCATTGAAACCGACACGGGCGCCGAATTTGTCGGCAGCAAATGTTTGGGATGAGTACGCGTCAATCCGCCAGTGCTCGCCGAAGCGTCCGTATCCGCAGATACGGCAGCGGCCAACTCCGATTCAAACGAAACCTCCATTCGTTTGTAACCAGGTGTATTAACATTGGCTATGTTATTGCTGATCACTTTATGCCGCAGGGATGATCCCGCCAGTGCTTTCTCCAACACATTTATCGGCGCTGAGTTAAAAAGTCGGTCAAACATGCGGGACAATTTCCCCCTCTCTACACATTATAAAGTGCATTATAACATAACGTAAATTATATTTATATCTTAAATTCAACATGCGCCCCAAAAATCCTGTCGCTGGGAAGGAAACCACCCGCCAGGGTGGTTTCCTAACATTTTAGCGTTTCAGTTTCTTTAGTTCATCAATCAATTTTTCATTTAAGACCTTGATATAGGTTCCCTTCATTCCCAAGGACTTGGACTCGATCACACCGGCGCTTTCAAATTTTCGCAAGGCGTTGACAATCACCGAGCGGGTAATCCCGACACGGTCGGCGATTTTGCTGGCGACCAACAAGCCTTCATTACCATCAAGTTCGCCCAAAATATGCATTACTGCTTCCATTTCGGAATAGGATAAGGTCCCGAGGGCAACTTGGATGGTTGCCATCTTGCGGGCATCATCTTCAATGCGTTCCGTCCGGTCGCGTAAAAACTCAATGCCGACCACCGTAGCCGCATATTCGGCCAAAATCAAATCCTCGTCAACAAACGGTTCATTAAACGTCGCGACAATCAGTGTTCCCAACCGCTCGCCAGCGCCATAGATCGGTACAACAGTTGTAAATTTTTCATTGGCAATGCAAGGAGTATCAATGCTAAAAGCGCAACGTCCATTGTTTAAAGTCAAATTTTCGGAAGTTTCCAGCACTTTCAACAACCAAGCCACGTAGCGCTCCGGAAATCGGCCTACGCTCAACACTTTTTCCTTCATAATCGAGCATTCAAAGTCGCCGACAATGTTGTACCCCAAGATTATGCCTTCCCGATTCACCAGATAAACATTCGCCCGCATGACTTCGCTCAAGGTCTTGGACAGATCCGTGTAAGAAATTTTTTCGACTTTTTCAAGCAACCGACTGATTTTCCTTGTCTTTTCCAACAATACACTTGCCACTTAGAATTCCACCTCTCAAATACTATTTCGTATGTTCTCCCAAAAAGAATAAGGGGCTCAGGCCCGGGGATGAGCATTTCGATATACTGACAAAAGCCTTTCGCTGGATATATGGGTATATACCTGGGTAGTTTTGAGGCTGACATGCCCCAGCAGTTCCTGGACGGAACGCAGATCGGCGCCATTATCCAGCAAATGAGTTGCGAAGCTGTGCCGCAGGGTATGAGGAGTCACGCGTTTGTGAACAGCCAGCGACGTCACATACTTGTCCAAAATTCGGCGAACACTGCGGTCGCTCAAAGGAGTGCCATTATGATTAAGGAATAAGGCATCGGTCGCTTCCGCATGTTTTCGTTGCAACGACGGACGACTTTCCTGTAGATAGGAAGAAATTGCTTTGACAGCCATTCGACCAATTGGGATAATGCGTTCTTTTGACCCTTTGCCGAAAACCAGAATATACTGTTCCGACAAGTCGAGGTTGCGCAGTGACAGTCCGACTAATTCCGAGACGCGAACTCCTGCGCCATACAACAATTCCAGCAACGCAGAATCACGCCGTCCGAGAACAGTCGGCGGCGGCAACTTCAACAAATCTTCCATTTCCGGCATGTCCAAAAATTGCGGCAACCGCCGTTCCAACTTGGGAGTGCGGATCCCGACGAACGGATTTGAATCAATCAGCTGAACCCTGCAAAGATAGCGAAAAAACGAGCGTAGCGCCGCAATATGGCGAGCGACCGTCTTTCGGGAATAATCCCGGCTAACCAGAGAAGCGAGATACCGTCTGGCCAAAAAAACATCTACAGCCTTGAACATAAAATCGCCGGCTGATAACCGGCGCAGGAACTCCAAAAACTGTTCGATATCCCGGCGATAATTGTTAACAGTATGGGGGGAGACATTTTTAGTTCCCTGAATGTATTCCAGATATTGCGTTAACTGAGTTTGCCAGCCGTCATTCACATAAAAAGCCCCAAATTCCTGTATTTGAGACATATTGTAACACAATTAAAAAAGTGTGGCAATAAGATTGTCACACTTTTCATAATTGTTTTCGAAAAGCCTCATTTTTCTTGTGACCGCTTTCTGGTGGCTCGGCGAGGTTTCGCGGCGGCAACGGGGGGATTTTTCGACTTCGAATCCGTATTGTCTTGGGAAGGCTTTTGGGTGGAACGGGGCGAAGAACTTTTTCTTCGGGTAATTGCGTCAGTATTGTTCTTTACGGCAGGTTTTGCTGGCTTAGTTATTTTCTTTTGCTTTTCCTGGTCTTTCACAGTGTCGGCAGGTTTACTATTTCCTTGCCGGGTAGGGCATTCCGCATTGCTGCATTCGGCTGCCGCAGGCTGGTTTTTGTATTTCTTCTCCACCAGGAAAGCCCCGCAGACCGGACACAATTCTCCAGTTGGTTTATTCCAGGAAATAAAGTTACAGGCAGGATAATCGCTGCAACCATAAAACAAGCGACCAGTTTTGGTCTTGCGTTCGACGACCGGTTTCTCGCACAGGGGACAGGCTACACCAATTTCCTTGACCAGCGGTCGGGTAGTCCGGCACTCAGGAAATCTGGTGCAACCCAGGAATGCACCGAAACGGCCATGTTTGACTGCCATCGGTGCACCGCAATTTTCACACGCAATGTCGGTAATCTCCTCCGGCACCTTGATCCTTGGCGCTTCCGCTTCCGCTTGGGCGATTCTCTCCACAAAGGGCCCATAAAACTCCTGCAACAGACCCCGCCATTCTTGCTCTCCCTGCGCTATTTCGTCGAGTTTTGTTTCCATGGCGGCAGTAAATCCGACATCAACAATTTTCGGGAAGTATTCCTGCAACAAATCATTGACGATAAATCCCAAGGGAGTTGGCTGAAATTTTTTCTCGGTTTTGACTACATAACCCCGACCCTGAATCGTATCAATAATCGGCGCGTAAGTACTGGGACGGCCTATGCCTTTTTCCTCAAGCAGTTTAATCAGAGCCGCCTCGGTAAATCGCGGGGGGGGGTCCGTAAAATGCTGTACCGGCCGTATTTCACGTGCCGTCAGTTCTTCACCCTCAGCCAGCGGCGGCAACATTTTGTCATTTTCCTCCCGGTTCCCGTTTTCAACGGAATCGGCATACACCGCCATGAATCCTGGAAAACGCAGTACCGAACCGGTAGCGCGAAACCCATATTTGTCCGCATGAATCTCGACGGTTAGCGTATCAAAAATCGCCGGTTTCATCTGGCTGGAAATAAATCGTTTCCAAATCAGTTCATAAAGACGTTTTTGGTCCCGACTGATTGTTGCGGGCAATTGCTCCGCCGTAAGCTGCGGCAAGGATGGGCGAATCGCCTCGTGAGCGTCTTGCGCGCTCTTTTTCGTATATTGCGGCGCCGCCGGCGGAAGATAAACCGCGCCGAGATTGTTGCCAATCCATTCCCGCGCTTCCGTTTGCGCCGACGAAGCGATTCGGGTCGAATCCGTTCGCATATAGGTAATATGGCCTTCTTCATAGAGCTGCTGCGCCAGCATCATGGTTTTTTTTGCGCTAAACCCAAGCTTGTGCGAAGCATCCTGTTGCAGAGTGCTGGTAATAAACGGCGGATAAGGTTTTCGTTGGCGATCACGTCGTTTTAGTTCCTCTACCCGGAAGGAATTGTTGCAGCTGAGATCCTTTTTTATGGCAGACGCCGCTTCTTCGTTCAAAATCTCAACCTTTTGACCATCCACTGTTACCAAATCCACTTCAAACGATACCGGGGAATCCCGTTTCTGCAACAAAACATGAATCGACCAGTATTCCGCAACTTGAAAGGCTTCGATTTCCCGCTCACGATCACAGATTAGACGAACCGCCACCGATTGAACCCGACCGGCACTTAGCCCCCGGCGGACTTTTTTCCATAACAGCGGGCTGAGCTTATATCCCACGATACGATCAAGGATCCGGCGTGTTTGTTGCGCATTGACCATATCTTCATCGACTTTTCGGGCGTGTTTTATCGCTTCGCTCACGGCGGATTTGGTAATTTCATTGAATTCAATACGGCAGGCTTTAGTGGCGTCAATATGCAAAATCGCGGCTAAATGCCAGGCAATAGCTTCACCCTCGCGATCCGGGTCGGTCGCCAGAAAAACTTGTTTGGCCTGGCCAGCGAGTTTGAGCAGTTCATTGGCCAGGGCGGTCTTTCCGCGAACAATAATATATTTGGGGTCGAATCCGTTGTCGACATCGATGCCGAACTGGCTTTTGGGCAAATCCCGTAGGTGGCCCATCGTTGCTTTTACCAGATAGTCTGATTTGCCAAGATATTTCTCAATTGTACTGGCTTTGGCCGGAGACTCAACAATTACAAGATTTTTCGCCAATTTTTTCACTCCTTGGCAACTCGACCATAACGGTTGCCGGAAAATTTTTCAACATATCCGGACATTTCCAACTGCAACAAAACCACCGCCAGTTGCGAGGCGGCCATATTTAGTCGTATCACCAGTTCATCCAGACCGATCGGTTCTGACGCCGAAAGTTCGGCCAGCACCTTTTTTTCATCCGGTGATAGTGATTGCGGCGGCTTTACCTGCGTATCGAACGACGACAAGCCCAAGTCTTCCAACAAATCATCGACGCTGCCGATCAAGCGGGCCCCCTGCTGAATCAAACGATGAACACCCCGGCTGGCATTCGAAAACACACTGCCCGGAATCGCATACACTTCGCGATTCTCATTCAAGGCGAAATCGGCGGTGATCAAAGCACCGCTTTTCTCGGCGGCTTCCACGACTAAAACTCCCACGGACATGCCCGCAATGATCCTGTTTCGCGCCGGAAACTGCCCCGGTAACGGCGGAGTTCCCGGTGGATATTCGGAGATCAGACATCCATTGTCGATCATCCGTTCCAACAAAGAGGCGTTTTCCGGCGGATAAGCAATGTCCACTCCGCAGCCCAGGATTGCCATAGTTCCAGCGCCAGCCGCCAAGGCGCCTTCGTGCGAAGCGGTATCAATGCCTCTGGCCGCGCCACTCACGATTGAAACGCCGCAACGGGCAAGTTGCTCACTAAACGAGCGGGCAACATTCCGCCCATAGGGAGTGGAGCGCCGTGATCCCACAACGGCGAGATTTAAGGAATCGCCAATCATGTGCCCACGATAGAACAGAATGGACGGCGGGTCAAAAATTTTGCGCAGCAATGCCGGATAATCCGGGTCGTCAATGCCGCAGATACCGATTCCCTGCCGAGTCCAATTTTTTTCGAGCTGCGACGGATCGAGCGATTCCCGCAGTGACAGAATGCCGGCGATCTCTTTCTCATTTAGGATACGTGATTGGGCCAGTTCCGCGCCTTTCGCAGCCCAAGCGGCACAAGCATCACCAAAATACTCGACCAGTTTTCTCTGTTTTAGACTGCCTATTCCCGGCACCATCATGAGCAATGCTTCCGGCAGATGTTCCATTTTCTGTTCATCTCCAGATATGGACCGACAATATATGGTCCTTATTATAGTCCTCTATCAGAATCAGGGTCAAGGCGTCACGAAAACTAAAAGCGGACAAGCTGAGCTTGCCCGCCTGAGTTACGCAAAGCATTTTTTTACTGAATCCCACTGCACCCGTTTCCAAAGCTGAATTCCCTGCCCGGAAATTTGCATCAAACCCGCCGCCACTTCCTGCTTCGTTCTTCCGGCAATCAACCAATCGTCCGCCATAATCTCCAGCAACGGAGCCAAAACAAACGCCCGTTGAAACAGTCCGGGATGCGGGAGCGTCAAAGCAGGCTCCGTTAGCTCGACCTGATCATACACCAACAAATCGATATCGATAATCCGAGGACCCCAGTGCCGGGTTCGCCATCGTCCCAAAGCGTTTTCCACCGCCAGACATCGGTCCAGTAGCTGAAACGGAGAAAGCATCGTGACAACAACCGCCACCATATTCAAAAAATCCGCCTGATCGGTTACGCCATAGGGAGCTGACTCATAAATGCCGGATATCCGGTCAAGCACGATCGCTTCATCTTGCTCCAGCAAATATAAGGCCTTTTCCAGGTTTTTCTCGCGATCTCCCATGTTGCTTCCCAAACCAATTAGGATCATACAGCTCGGTCCCGCCTGATCTCTACCTCAACTCCGTCCAGCATCCCCGGCAGCGGCACCGCCGGTTTTCTGACCCGAACCACCACGGAAGTGATGCGAGTTTCTGCCAAAACCGCGTCGGCAATCCGTTGCGCCAATCTTTCCAGCAGTTGATGACGTTCCGTTTCCACCACGTCGCGAATCCGTCCGAAAATGTTCACATAATTTACGGCATCCGCTAAACAGTCGCTACAGCCGGCCCGTTCCAGACTAGTGAACAATTCCGTGTCCACCTCAAAAATTTGCCCGTTCCGCTGTTCAAAATCCTCACAGCCATGATAGCCAAAAAACTTCATATTATATAAGGTGATCTTATCCATTGGCATCTATCCTCCAGCCTTGCAATGCGTCCGTCATGACCGCCATCCGTTTCGCCATTTTCACGTCGTGCATCCGTACAATGGCCGCCCCGTTAAGAATGGAATGCACTACCGTCGCTCCCGTTCCTTCGTCCCGTTCTTCCACCGGCAACCCCAAAACCTCGCCAATGAAACGCTTGCGTGAGGTTCCCACAAGAATGGGAAAACCTAAAGACCGCAACTCGGCCAGTCGTCCCAATACTTCCAAATTCTGCATCGTAGTTTTACCGAAGCCAATTCCGGGATCCAAAATAAATTGCGTTTCCTGCATGCCGGCTGCGCGACCGATGCGCAGGCTATCGCGGAAAAATTTTGTCAGCTCGCCCATGATGTCCTGGGTTGATTCTGCCGACTGTCGGTTATGCATCACCACCACCGGCACATCGTACTTCACGGCCAACTCCGCCATTACCGGCTCCCGCTGAAGGCCCCAGATATCGTTGAGCATGTGCGCTCCTATTCGCAATGCCTGTTCAGCAACTTCGCTCTTATAAGTATCAATGGAGACGGGAATATTTACTGCCGCCAATATTTTCTCCAATGCCGGCAACAATCGGTCCATTTCTTCCTGCGCCGAGATTGGCGTCGCACCATAAGGACGGGTCGATTCCGCCCCCACATCCAAGATATCGGCGCCTTCGTCGACCATTTGCCTGGCTCTGGCCACCGCCTGATCCAGTTGGTTGTGCTGTCCGCCGTCAGAAAAGGAATCGGGTGTCAAATTCAAGATTCCCATCACCAGAGTTCGCCTGCTCTGGACTGTCCAATGACAGTTGTGTACCTGGTAATGGTTGGACAAACTCCGGCTGTCGTTCGCCAGCGCCTGTTCCACGGCTTTCGCCAAATCCGGCAATCCCCAGGGCTGTTGGCGCAACTGTGCCAAAGCCAGCCGATAATGCTTTAGTGTTCCACAAATCAATACATCCGTATATTCAGCGCTCAAGTCGGCGGTTCCCCTGGCAACGGCAACCTCAGCCCCTTTGGCCAAAAAAGTCTGTTTCAGCAAATTGGCCGCTTTCGTCGGCACGCTCTCGACGCAAACCGTTCGAAAAATTGCTTTCGGAGCCATGATGGCGACACCGCTCGGATCGCAGTTCATGCGCCGCAACCAAGCTGTCGCCTCCTCAGTCCCCGACAAGCGAACCACTCTGGCTTGATAATTCATCCATTTCCTCCTGTTGCAGGCAATCTTGCAATATTGTATCATAGTTACAATTGATAAATGAAGAAGCTTCAAGGAGGCGCTCTCATGAAACAAAGATTGCCCGTCAGTCATTTCAACTTGCCGGTGGAAGAAATCCGCCGTGGCTTTTATAGCGACAGTTACTTTGTCAGGTCTCAAATGATTCTGGATAACGACAATTATAACCCGCAGGTTCTCATGCAGGTGTTTCAGCGTCAACAAGCCGTTTTATGCGGCATTGACCAAGCAATTGCCATCCTGAAAACATGCGCTCGCCGCCCCGAAGATTTGAAAATCCGTGCATTGTTTGATGGCGACAGGCTTGAACCGTGGGATACAGTCCTGACGATCGAAGGCCGTCTGGCGGATTTTGTTCATCTGGAAACAGTGTATCTGGGTGCTCTCTCCAGACAGACAAAAATCGCCACCAATGTCGACCGCGTCGTTAAGGCGGCTGCCGGCAAACCGGTTCTGTTTTTTCCGTCCCGGTTTGACCACTATGCGGTTCAGGCCGAAGATGGATATGCCGCACAGGTTGGCGGCGTGATCGGTGTCTCTACTCCAGCGAACGCCTCTTACTGGAACGGGGATGCGGTGGGAACCATCCCCCACGCCTTGATCGCCGCTTATTGCGGTAACACGCTGGCGGCAACCGAGGCTTTTGACCGGTATATCGACCCTGCCATCAATCGGGTTGCCTTGGTGGACTTTGACAATGATTGTGTCCGAACAGCTCTGGAAGTTGCCCGAAAGTTCGGTTCCCAGCTCTACGGCGTGCGGTTGGATACGGCCGATACTCTGGTCGACGCTTCCGTTCTGCCCCACATGGGAACCTTTAAACCTACAGGAGTGTGTCCTGTTCTGGTGCGAAACGTACGCAAGGCATTGGATGACGAAGGATTCAATCATGTAAAAATCATGGTGTCGGGCGGATTCACAGCGGAAAAAATCCGGGCATTTGAAGCAGAAAGAACGCCAGTCGATGTGTATGCCGTTGGCGCCAGCTTATTCAACGACAGCGTCAACTTCACCGCGGATATCGTTGCTGTTGACGGCAAACCCTGCGCGAAGGCCGGACGGCATTACCGGAACAATCCCCGTCTTCAGATTGTGGAGTAATCCTCCAGTTTCAATCTTCATCCAAAGTCAACGTGCCGTCGTGACTTTCGCTTTGTTGCATTAGGTTAGCCAATCGTTGCTGCAAAGATACGGCCGAATCATCTAGCCGATTGATTGTTCCCGACATACTCACTTTCAGAGACACGTCTTCCGAACCTTCCAGATTGGCGGCGCGCAAAGTGATAACCCGCAATTTTTCCGCTAACAATAGCAACAAGGTTTTTTTGGTGTTGGGGCTGATCACTAAAAACCGTGTTCCGTCCCAACGGCTCACAATATCATCCGGTCCCACTCCGGCAGCAATATTACGTGCAACCGAGCGCAAAACCTGATCGCCGACTTGCGGCCCATATTTGTCGTTCAATGTCTTGAAACCAACGACGTTGATCAACAAAAGGCCAAACGGCGACAGGTTTTTTGTATATTCCGTCAACATAACGCCAATCCGGTTTTCGATATATCGCCGGTTCGGCAGGCCGGTGACTAAATCAAAATAGGCCAACGTTGCCAATGCCTTCATCTTCTTGCCATGTTCACTGTTGGGTGTGAGATCTGAAAAAATCTGAACAGCACCGACAATCTGCCGGGACATATTTCGCATAGGCAAAATCCGGGCTTCCACCGGAATGCGATAGCCTTCCTTGTGTTGAATAAACAGCGCCTCTTCGCGGACGATTCCGTCCACTAATGTTTTCGCCACTGGGCATCTTCCCTGACATAGATTGACGCCATTAACATCCGTATGGGTCAACAAATTCCAATGACAAGGTTTGTGCAACACATCGCTCTCTTTATAACCGGTAATCTTTTCAGCTCCTTCATTCCAAAAGGTAATGACTCGGTTGGCATCCACAAAATAGACGCCTTCCTTTAAATGGTTTAAGATCGTACGATAGAAATACGGCGCGTTGTCCAACCCTAATCCCTCCGTTACCCTAATCACGTGAACCGCGGGAATAGAGATAAAATTCAGCGGCGCAAGGCTGTTTTCCTGCCAACAATACCGGCTTTGCAATTTATAATTTGTTCTCGACCATCGCCACGCGCAACTGAATGGCTTCCGCCATATGGGGCGCGGCAATCTCTTCAGTTTCGGCCAAATCGGCGATGGTTTGCGCAACTTTGATGATCCGGTCGTAAGAACGTGCGTTCAGTTTCATTTTTTCAAACGCGGAATGCAGCAACGATTGCGCTTCACCGCTTATTGGGCACAATTCGCGAAGTTGCCGATGATTCATTTGGGCATTGCAAAAAATGCCTGTCCCCATCAGGCGGGTTGATTGTCGCTGTCGCGCCTCTTTCACCCGCATAGCGATCCGTGCAGACGGCTCCGCAGCCGCATTGGAAATCATTTCTTCATACTTGACTTGGGGGATCCCGACATGAATATCAATTCGGTCCAGCAAAGGGCCGGAAATTTTTCGCAGATATCGTTTGATTTCCGCATCCGTGCAACAACATTCATGCACTGGATCCTGAAAAAATCCACAGGGGCAGGGATTCATACTGGCGATAAGCATGAACCGGGAGGGATAGGTATAGGCAGCGTTGACACGGGATATCGTCACCTGCCCGTCTTCAATCGGTTGTCGCAACACTTCCAGTACCTGTCGCGGAAATTCCGGCAATTCATCAAGGAACAAAACTCCGTGATGGGCCAAGGTTACTTCGCCCGGATGGGGGATTTTACCGCCACCGGCCATGGCAGCGGCTGAAACCGTATGATGCGGCGAACGAAATGGTCGTTCTTGGATCAGCCCCGCCGTTTCCCCCATTAACCCCGCTACACTGTATATTTTGCTGACCTCCAGAGCCTCGTCCGTAGTCAATGGCGGCAAAATTGAAGAAATCCGTCGGGCCAGCATTGTCTTGCCGGCGCCGGGCGGACCGCTCATCAGCACATTGTGCCCGCCGGCAGCGGCAATTTCCAACGCGCGTTTGGCCGCAAACTGTCCCTGCACATCGCAAAAATCGTCCCGCTTGACTGACGTAATGAATTTAGGGACTGCTATTGCCAAATCCGGTTGTCCCGGCAGCGTTCCATCAATGATCTGAACTGCCATTGTCAGATTGTCAACGGCGAACACGTTTTTTGCATCGACCACCAACGCTTCC
The DNA here is from genome assembly GCA_012798135.1 of Veillonellaceae bacterium. Next base: position 177,822 of record JAAZNU010000039.1, read on the forward strand.
GCGGCATTTGCCACCGGCACAAGGAATCTCTGAACTTGCATCTGTCGGCAAAGGACCGCCATGGGCAAAACCCCGGCGATATTTCGAACTTGTCCGTCCAACGACAGCTCCCCGACCATGACTGTCCGACTCAAATCACACTCGCCCAATTGCCCGGTTGCCGACAAAATACCCAAGGCGATCGGCAAATCCAAGGCAGAACCATCTTTTCGCAGGTCCGCCGGCGCTAGGTTGACCGTGATCCTGCGACAGGGGAACTCAAATCCCGCATTGCGAATTGCCGCCTTGACCCGTTCTTTGGCCTCACGCACTGCCGCATCCGGGAGCCCCACGATTTCCAGGCCAGGGATTCCGTTAGCGATGTCGACCTCAACATCAATCAGCGTTCCATTCAAGCCGAAGATTCCGGCGCCAAAAACTTTTGCGAACATAGGCTTCTCCTCACCCCCCGAAAGCATTGGGAATGTGACGAATTGACGGACCTGCGCCCGCTACATCGATCTCGATCACATCAAACCGGCAGGCATGCTCCATCTGATGCGACTGCTGCAAATACAGCAAGGCGGTCCGGATGATCCTTGATTGTTTCCTGTGATCGACAGCTTCGGCACCAACACCGAAACAGGTTCCCGTACGGGTTTTGACTTCGCAAAAAACCAACAAATCGGCTTTTTCAGCAACAATATCGATTTCGCCCGTTTTTCGCCGCCAGTTTCTCTGTAAAATCCGATATCCCCGCTCCAATAAAAAAGCCGCCGCGAGGTCCTCGCCGCGGCGACCTTTTTCGACACCGGTCATGAAATTGTTCATCTTCGTTTTCCCGCTTTCGCTCCCGCCCGGCCATCCAGCCGATACACATAGGCCAGCACATTAGCCACGGCCTGATATAACTCAGGCGGAATCTCTCGATCCAGTTCAACGGCCATCAACAACTGCGTCACCGATTGGTTCTGATATACCGGAACGGAATGTTTTTTGGCAATCTCCATCAGTTGTTGGGCCACGATGCCGCGCCCTTTGGCCACTACCCGGGGAGCATTTTCCCTTTCCCGGTCATACCGGAGAGCCACCGCTTCCGGGACTGGCGTTCGTTTATTCTCAGCCATCATTCGTCACCATGATAGTTTGCTGCGTCACCGCGAATTTTTTCAGTTCCAGCGGAGTATTCGCCAAATCCTTCTCAAAATCCGGCAGACACTCCTGAAATTCGGCGGCGATTGCGGAATCGGCAAATCTGCTGAAAACGGTCAGAAACTTCTTATCCTGCAGCCGAAAGCTAAGTTCTACCCGCCCGATATGATCCGTTTCCAGAGTAATCCGAATCCATACTTCCTGCTCCGGCAGCTGTCCGCCGCCCCGTTCCCTTTTCTCCTCAAAAATCTGGATCAGGGCCGGATAAGGTTTTTCCTGTCCCGGCATGTACAAGGCCGTTTGCAGAATCAAGCCGTTCGAATTGGCCGAAATGCTTTCCCGGAAGGCTTCCGGTTGTTGGTAGGAAATCGCCAGCTCTTTCAGCGAATCCAACGCAGTCCGTTGCTCCAACTGACTTAGCCGTGTCCAGGGAGTCAGGTCCGTCGCCTTGGCCGCAATCCAAAAATCTACCAATTCCGGCTTGTTCATCTGTTTTGAGAGGTCAATCAGCCATTTAGGCGCCATATTGCGCAATTTTTCATGTATTGACGCAATACTTTTATCATTGGGCAAGGCAAACAACGAGCTGACATCGCCCGCAACTGAAGGCAACATGGTCAGGAACGCATTCAAAACCTCCGGTCGCGACAAGGTTCCAGACAGCAACAATTCAAAGTTCGCGGCCCGCGACGCCAGTCCGGGCGGTTCAGCGGTCAAGTCTCCAGGCATGCTGGCTGTAACATTTTCGCGCGCTAGATTTTGCATCAGGACCCCGATGGCGCCGCCGTTCGAATCCGAGCTCTCCCCAACTGCTGTCGCCAAGGCTGAAGTTAAAAGGGAATCGTCCCCGGCCAATGCCTGTGTTACCGCCCACACCTTCACCAAGTCCGGTTGCCCGGTCGAGTGGGCAGTTGCCAGAATCTGCGGTTCAACGGAGTCCTTCGCCATGGCAATTCTCATCGACAGTATCGAATCTTCCGGCAGTTGGTCCACCGCAGCATTCAACAACTCGGCCCAGGCGGCAAACTCTGGGGTGATAATACCTGTCTGCACTGTTTTATCGATCAGCGCCGTAAGTAGGACCGTCGGGCTTAATGACTGCTGTTCCGCCAACAATAAATTTTTCAAGGCTGACAGACCTGCGTCCACCGCCGACTGCCCCCTCTCGAAAAGAAGGTTGCCTGATTCGGCAGCCGAAGCAACATCCTGGGCAAAATCAGGGTTTCGAAGAATAAAATCTAATTCTGACATAACTTGTCGCATTGAGGCCTGCACGACCCGATTGTCCCGGACCAAGCCCGATATCCCCTGCCCGATGGTCGCCGGAGCAAGATCAGCGGTCCCTGATGCAACCGATTCCGTTAACCGGTTTTGAACGCTTGCCGGCAATCCTTCCGTCAAAGCTTGCCGTTTATCAATCAGATCGGTAAATCGCTGCAACAGTTCCGTCAAAAACAGTTCCGGTTCCCCTGTCATCGTCGGGGTAGCGTTGCGCGAACCCTTGGCCGGGAGCTGACCCGAAACCTCATTGCCCGTGACGGGAAGCGTTTCGGGCTTTACACCGGAATTTCGAAGCAAATTATCAATTCTCATCCGTCCGCGCCCTCCAACATTTGATCGGCTCGTACGTCCGACGATGAATGGGGCACGGGCCATACTCACGAATGGCCTGCAAGTGTTTGGCCGTTCCATACCCCTTGTGCTGTCGAAATCCATATTGGGGGAACTTTGTGTCCCATTCGCCCATGATGCGGTCCCGTACCACTTTAGCAAGAATAGAGGCCGCAGCAATACTGGCGCTTTTGGCATCGCCATGAACAATGGGAATGCAGGGTACCGGCAATGCCGGCAACGGCATTGCATCTGACAAAACCAAATCAAAAGTCCGGGCCAACCCTGTCAGCGCTTGCATCATGGCCAGCCGTGACGCCTGATAAATATTGATTTGGTCTATTTCAGCCGGACCGACTTCACTCCAGGAACAGGCAATCGCCTTGACCAAAATTTGTTCATACAACCATTCCCGGCGACGCGGCGATACCTGTTTCGAATCATTCAGATAGGGAATCGCCAGACCCAATGGCAAAATTACGGCCGCCGCGACCACCGGCCCAGCCAAGGGCCCCCGGCCAGCCTCGTCCGTTCCGGCTATGGCGGCATAACCCTGGGCGGCCCAATAACGATCAAAAGCGAACAAATCGTCCATCAGCTCCGGCAACCTATCCGAAAATAAAGATGTTTGAGTAAGGCTATTTGTCGCTTGGTTCTTCAAATGAAATCGGCCCCAGTCTGCCCTGACGAAAATCGGCAAGTATCAGGCGCGACATATTATCAATTTGCGGAATTCCTTCTTTACCCAGTAGTCCCTGAGTACGGGCAGCCTCCGCCAACAATTCTTCCAGCGACTGAACCGACAGGTCTCGTCCTTTCAGGTATCGATCGCCGAACCGTCCGGGATATCGGCGCTCCAATTGGCGGATCAATTCCATGGCCGCTTCATCTGTCGCATAGATTGTATCTTTTAAGGCGCCGCAGAGTCCAAGCAAAAGAGCACTTTTCTGATCCGGCAGGCTGGGCGGCAAAATTCCGGGCGTATCCAGCAGGTCGACATTGGCATCCACGCGAATCCATTGACGACCGCGGGTTACTCCGGGCTTGTCGCCGGTTTTAACGGAAGCCGACCGGACGATTCGGTTGACCAACGATGATTTGCCGACATTGGGAATCCCGATGATCATGACCCTCACCGGCCGCGGGCGCAAACCCTTGTTCTGCAACTTGGCCAGCGCGGCCGATCCGGCCTGCCGAACTTTCTGCATCAACTGCCGGATTCCTTTGCCGTCCACGGCATTGATCAACGCTGCCGGTCGGCCCTTTGTATCGAAATAATGCACCCAGGCGTCATTCACAGTTGAATCCGCCAAATCCGACTTGTTCAAAGCCACAACGACCGGGCGCACCCCTATGAGGTCCTTCAGTACGGGATTAGAGCTGCTGTGAGGCAATCTCGCATCCAATACCTCCACAACCACGTCTACCACCTTAAGGTCTTCGGCCACAATCCGCTTGGCCTTGGCCATATGGCCGGGATACCACTGAATCGTTTTACTCATCGACTGCGTCACGGCAACGTCTTAAACTGGGACGGCGGCCAGAACACCAGCATGGCTTTCCCCTTTACCATGTTGAGGGGCACAAAGCCAACCGCCCGTGATCGGCTGTCTTCGGAATTATTCCGGTTATCGCCCATCGCGAACAAATGCCCTTCCGGAACCTTAGATGCAGGAAAATTGCCCCGGGTCATCTCCAGAATATAAGGTTCATTTAACAGTTCTCCATTTCGATAGACCTGACCTTGCCGAATTTCGATCGTATCGCCGGCAACACCAATGACCCGCTTGATGAAATCACGACTCGGGTCCCGTGGATAACGGAACACCAAAACTTCGCCCCGTTCCGGCTGCCGGAAATAATAAATAAACTTGTTTACGACCAGGCGTTCGCTATTGACCAGCGTCGGCCGCATGGAAGGACCTTCCACCAGGTATAGCTCCACTATAAAATGACGAATGAATAAAGCCAACGCAACGGCGATCAGAATCGAGATGACCCAATCTTTGATCTCTTCGCTCCAATTTATTGTAGCCAAACCAACACAACCTCTCCGCGAATGAAGAAAAAGGGACTGCAAGCAGTCCCTTTTCTGTCGAATTCCAACTATCTTTTTTCCTTGATACGGGCTGCTTTTCCCGTCAGATCCCGCAGATAGAAGAGTTTTGCCCGGCGGACTACACCGCGGCGAACGACTTCAATTTTGTCCACTCTTGGCGAATGAACCGGGAAAGTCCGCTCTACGCCTACGCCATAGGAAATGCGGCGAACCGTGAACGTTTCGCGGGAACTGCCGCCGCTGCGGGCGATGACGAGACCCTCAAAAGCCTGGAGTCTCTCGCGGCTACCCTCAACAACCTTTACTTGAACCCTGACGGTGTCGCCTGGCCGGAACTCAGGAATGTCGGTCCGTAATTGTTCCTGCTCCAGAATTTTGATAATATCCATGTATGCTCCCCCTTCTTCGGATGTTCTTGCCGGCAACCGCCGCGCAGAGGACCACCCTGTATAAACATGAGAATTGTAACATAAACTCGGTCAGAAGACAAGCGGCTTATAGTTCCGGCTTGGCATCTTTTTTTAACAGCGCCAAATATTGCCGATCCGCCATCGTCAGCGGAAACGATTCCAATAAATCCGGACGAATCAGCCATGTGCGTCGCAAAGCCTCTTGGCGACGCCACTTGGCGATCTCGGCATGGTTGCCGGACAATAAAACTTCGGGTGCTTCCCAGTCACGAAACAACCGGGGCCGGGTATACTGGGGATATTCCAGAAGACCTGAAGAATAGGAATCGAGCTCCGCCGAATCCGCAGCACCCAGCGCGCCGGGAATCAAGCGGACCACGGCATCGGTCACGATCATCGCCGGCAATTCGCCGCCAGTCAGCACATAATCGCCCACAGACAAAGCCTCATCGCACAAATGGTCTCTAACGCGTTCGTCGATTCCCTCATAGTGACCGCAGACTAAAATTAACTGCTCATATTGCCCCAGTCGCTCGGCATCCGCTTGGCAAAACCGCGGTGCGGCCGGGCTCAACAAAACAATGCGTCGTTTTCCGATATCCACCCCAACGCCGTCAATCAGGCTTTCCACACAAGAGAAAAGAGGTTCCGGCTTCATCACCATACCGGAGCCGCCGCCAAACGGATAATCATCGACGATATGATGCCGATCCGTTGCAAAACCCCGGGGATTGACTACAGAAATTTTGGCCAGTCCAGCGGCGATTGCTCGCGCGATAATACTGCAGCCCAGAACGCCGTCGAACATTTCCGGAAACAGCGAAACAATATCAATGCGCATGGCGGCTAGCAGTATTCCGGCACAATCACGCTCATCCGGCCTGCTGCGATATCAATCTCCCGGACGACGGATACGATGGCTGCCAATAACAATTCGTCTCCCTCCGGAGTCTTAATGACATACACATCATTGCTGCCGGTCTGTAATACCTCGGCGACACGACCAATGATCTTCCCTTGTTCGTCGACTACTTCCAGTCCGACAATCTGGTGAATGTAATATTGCCCCGGCGGCAATGGCATCAGATTGTCTTCCGTAACGAAAAGCTCCTTGTTGCGAAAAGGGATCCAGGCCTCAGGGATATCCATGCCGCGGAACTTGACCACGATCGTATTGTTTAGCATCCGGACGGATTCCAGATAAAGTTGGGATCGATCAGCCAGCAACAAATACTCGGTTTGGGCGAATCGATGCGGAAAGTCCGTGAGAGGCAAAAGTTTCACCTCTCCACGGACTCCGTGCGGCGACAAAATTTTGGCTACAGCGATCAGATCGTCTTTCACCGCGCCATCATCTCATTCCCGAATGGCCAGTATTTTACCGTCTTCCAGTAAAATTTCCCGGCTCATCAGTTTTTGCAGGTCATCGCCTTCCGCGACCGTTACCAGCTGTTCCATCGTTCCCTGGACAATTTCAGCGCCGATTTCCAGTTGGTTGGTTTCTTGCAGCTTCTCCTGCATGTGGGTCTTGAGCTCCAGTCGCTTCTGCTTTTCAGCGTCAATTTGCTGCCGCAGGGCGGTCAGCCCCTGAACGTCGGAACGAACCTGTTCCGTCATCAGGCGTTTCGCGTGAAACTCGATTTGTTGGAGCTCCATGTCGATTTTCGCCATCGCTTCCTTGATTTCAGCGACCAGTTGTTCTTTTAGGGTCGCGGTAACCTTGGATTTAATGGTTACCGGACATTTTAACGTAATTGTATTCATCCGATTATCTCCACCATCACCCGCCGGTTTTCCCGGGTAGCCGCCGCCTTGGCGACCGTACGGATCGCTTTGGCGATACGGCCTTGCTTCCCGATAACCTTGCCCATGTCTTCCTGGGCGACGGTGATTTCATAAATCCAGGTATCGTTCTCTTCGCGTTCAGCGACGCAAACTTGATCCGGATTTTTCACCAAGGACCGGACCAACAGTTCAATGAGTTCCTTCACGCCGGTTAGCCCTCCTTCCGGGCTTGTTGTTTCTGTTCCGCGATTTTCTGCAGAGTGCCCGCGTTTTGCAGCAGGACCTTGACGGTATCGGTGACTTGGGCGCCTTTGGCCATCCATTCCTGAGCCTTTTCTTCATCCAGCTTCACAATCGCCGGAGTCGTTGTGGGATCATAATAGCCGATGGATTCAATGAAGCGTCCGTCGCGCGGTGAACGGGCATCCGCCACCACGATACGGAAAAACGAATCCTTTTTGCCGCCCATGCGACGCAACCGAATTTTAACTGCCATGTTTTCACCTCCTTTTCATAATGAACCGCTGGGGTGTATCAATGCAAGGTTCTCAGTGACCAAACGGCAACCGGAAGCCTGACATTTTTTGACCAAGTTTCTGCATTCCCTGCATTTTTTTCATCATTTTGCGGGCTTCCATGAACTGTTTCAGTAAACGATTCACATCCTGAACCCGGGTGCCACTGCCGTCGGCAATCCGTTTGCGACGGCTCCCATTGACAATGGAGGGGTCGTGCCGCTCCCTTTTCGTCATGGACTGAATGATGGCTTCCACTCGTTTGAAGTCTTTTTCCTCGATCTGCATATCCTGAATCTGCTTCATTTTGCCGCCCAACCCTGGAATCATGCCCAGTAGCTGCTCAAAGGATCCCATCTTGCGAATGGATTGCATCTGCGTCAAAAAATCATCCAGGGTAAACTCGTTCTTGCTCAGCTTCTGCTGCATGGCAAGGGTTTTTTCCTTGTCAAAGGTCTCCTGGGCCTTTTCGATCAGGCTCAGCATGTCCCCCATACCCAAGATGCGGGAAGCCATGCGATCCGGATGAAACGGTTCCAGGTTTTCCACCTTTTCCCCACTGCCAATATATTTGATGGGTCGTCCGGTCACCGCCCTGACGGAAAGCGCCGCACCGCCACGGGCATCGCCGTCCATCTTGGTCAGGATTACGCCGTCGATCCCGACGACGCCATGAAAATTCTCCGCGACATTGACAGCATCCTGCCCGGTCATGGCATCGACAACCAACAAAACTTCGTGGGGCTTGATCAGGTTTTTAATGTTGGTTAGTTCTTCCATCATGGCCGTATCAACGTGCAAACGTCCCGCCGTGTCGATAATGACCACATCGCGCAACTGCGACAGGGCCGTTTCACGAACGGACCGCACGACGGCCAATGGATTCGTTTCCCCCGCCACCGTCAGCACCGGAATATCCAATTGTTTTCCAAGAGTCTGCAATTGTTGCACGGCCGCCGGCCGGTACAAGTCAGCGGCTACCAAGAGGGGTCGTTTGCCTTGTTTGGCAAACTGACGCGCCAGTTTTGCCGCCGTCGTCGTTTTACCCGAACCCTGCAGTCCCACCATCATTATGACAGTCGGCGGCTCCGACGCCATCGAAATGCCACGTTGCGCCCCGCCCATCATATCGGTCAATTCTTCATAAACGATCTTAACAACCTGTTGCGCCGGGTTCAGGCTTTCCAAAACATCGTGCCCGACGGCTCTGGCTTTCACTCTGGCGACAAAATCTTTTACAACCTTGAAGTTTACGTCGGCTTCCAACAAGGCCAGGCGAATTTCCCGCAAGCATTCATTGACGTCGGATTCGGATAAACGTCCCCGGCCCCGCAAATTTTTAAAGATTCCCTGTAAGCGATCCGCTAACCCTGAAAACAACACTATTCCGTTCCCACCTCTTGCTCGAGAAGTGCGTCGATTTCTTGAAGCGCCTGCGAAACCTTCGGCGAAGCTTGTTCCGCGTTCGACTCCTGCAACAGGCTTTTAGCTCTGTTCAGTCGTTCCGTAAGTTCCGCTTCCTGTTGCAACAGCTTGAGCCTCTTCTCGTATTCTTCCAGCATTTCCTCAGAACGGCGCAAAATATCATTGACAGCTTGCCGGGATACCCCGAAATCGGCGGCAATCTCGCCCAGCGACCAGTCCTGGAGAAAATGAAGTTCCAGGCATTTCTGCTGCCGTTCGGTCAGCAACAATCCATAATGATCATACAAACGGCCGACCCGAATTATCTTTTCAAGCATGAATTGATTATACGGCATTCGATCGTCGCTGTCAAGGTTTTTACCTTTACATCAATGCCTGCATTATCTGCTTGCATCACATTGAAACTTCAAACCGTAAAATACACAGGCGAATTCGCCTTCAAGTTCCAGATGCAATGCAATCTCGCAAATTAACCGATAGACTCTCTGAAGTATAAATCCAAAATTCCAATTGGATAGTCTGGCTATATTAGGTATTTTTATAGGTACACTCTCAAATAAAAGCTAAAACGGCATAGTGGATTAGACGCGCCATATCATTCGGAAACAAAAATTCCCGCCATTTTAAGCGCCGCCCGCAATAACAAATTGATTCCCGTCTGCAGTTGCTCATAGTCGGTCCACTCTTCCGGACAGTGACTTCTGCCGTCGCGACTGGGCACAAATATCAGCCCTACTTCAGTCAGCCCAGCCATGATCATTGCATCGTGACCGGCGCCGCTCTGCATTCGTTGTGCGGTGATTCCACAGTTGCGGGATTCTTCCTCCAGAATTTTTAACACTGTTGCGGAAAGCACGGTTGGTTGAACTGAAAGGATGGGCGTGATTCGAACGGAAATCCCCGAATATCGATATGGCAGATCGTGTACCGCCTTCTGCAACGCCGTGCTGATTTTTCGAATAGTGACGGCGGCTGTGGAGCGGATATCCACGGAAAAAACTACTTTCCCCGGCACGATATTACCGGCGTCCGGCCAGACCTGAAGGCTGCCGACAGTCGCCACTGTACCGGCGCCGGCTTGTTTGCCCAGGCGATAAATCTCCTGCACAATTGCGGCAGCCGCCACCAACGCATCGGCGCGCATATCCATAGGAGTTGTGCCGGCATGATCCGGCCTTCCCAGTATCTCGATTTCCCACTGGTCAATCCCAACCACCGTTTCCACCAGGCCGACGTCAATTTTTGCTTTCTCCAGAATCGGCCCCTGTTCAATATGCAGCTCAAAAAATGCCTTAATTTCATCGGCATGGCGAAACGCGGTTCCAATATTCGCCGGATCAAATCCAAACTCCCGCATTGCCGTCGCAACATTGATCCCGTCGCGGTCACGCAAATTTTGTAGTTCGGCAGAAGAAACTTTCCCCAGCATCGCCCGGCTACCGAACAAGCCGGCGCCAAACCGGCCTCCTTCTTCTTCAATCATGGCCACAAATTCGAACGGATATTCGGTAACAAGCCGATTTGCATCGAGAATCCTGGCAATCTCGAGACCGGCAACAACGCCGGCCGGTCCGTCGAAAGCACCACCGTTCCTAACGGAGTCAAAATGCGAACCGATCATGACAACCGGCGCACCAACCCGACGGCCTTCCCGGCGGCCGATAATGGTGCCGGCGGCGTCTTCCCGGATTTGCAAATGGCTGGCAGACATCTGCCGCTTTATGTATTCCCGGGCCAGGCGGTCTTCCGTAGTGAACGAAAATCGGCTGACTCCCTGCCCAGGGGACGAAGTAAACCGGGCCAGGGCCTCAATATCCCGTTGAATACGTTGGCGATCCGATAAAAGCTGCATTACATTAATCCTCTCCAAACAGCATCAACGAATGACTACATCCAAGGGATTGCGTTCCACCAATCGCTGATACCGATATTGGGGTATACCCAACATGATGGCGCCGGCAATTGCCTTGCCGGCCGGCAGATCCAACAATGCCAGCAGCGGTTGACAATTCGCAAATGCCGCCATTTCAAAGAATCCGGCCCAACAGCTTCCCAACCCGGCTGATGGTGCATACAGTTCGGCATACGTTAGAGCGTAACGTCCATTATCTCGGCCGATTGGATTGCGGCTGTCATATAGCGCCAGCACCAGGTTCGGCGCTCCCCTGAGTACAATATCATATCCGGTATCACGATAAATTTTCACGATACCGGCATAAGGCTTCACCCAGGCGACTTCCTGGCGGAGTTGTTCTTCCAGCCATTCGATGACGATTTCAGTGATTTTTCTCAAAACAGTGCGCTCGGAAAGGACAAGAAATGATACACCCTGCGAATTACCGCCGGAAGGAGCAAACCGCGCCACATCCAACACTTTCAGCATGTCCCGGTGGGGAACGGCGTCCGCTTTGTAACTTCTAATTGAGCGTCGGCTTCGTAAAAACCGTTCCGCAGTCGCCGCATCCACGTTGGGCAACTTCGACACGTCGACCTGACTGGATAGAGGATTGGCGGTATGGTCCATTGCGGCCTGCGGGCAGATGGCCACACAATGTCCGCAACGAATACAGGCCTTGTCCCAGATCAAGGTCGGGCCTTGTTCCCGCTCCTGAATGATGCCGGAAGGACAAACCTTCGCACACAACCCGCACCGCGTACACTTCTCCAAATCCACCTTTATTCTTACCCGCTCCATCGTTTATAACACCCCCAACATATTCGCCAACTCCAGGCTTTACCGAACTCATTTCCATTTCAGCGTTGTCGCCATTTGCCGAAACTGCTGCGCCCAAAACTGTCGATCGCTGTCAGGTGAAAACAACCCCAATGCGAACAGCCGATCTTGATACATAAATACATATACGGTCGCGGCCATCGGCAACGGAACTTTTTCGGTCATGATCAGGCGCGCCGATATTGCAGGTACGTTGCGCCCGCCCAGAGGCGCCTTTTTCGGCGTTGACCATTCCAATATCTTGCCTCCGTTATCCGCAAGGCTTTTTTCCAAAAGCGGGCGGGCCAGTTCTCCCAGTACTTGCGGGTTGGCTTCAGCAACTCCAAATAACATCGCCGCTACTCCCAGGTTTTGTTCCATTTTATAGGAGACTAGGCGAGCATAGTGCCAAGTATCTGTGGAGAAGCCCACCAGATCGTATTGGATTCCGGCATTGGGTTGATTTTCCAATCCTTTTGCCGCTTTGGCCTCCAACCAGTCCGGCAGGCCGAACGAACCTATTCCGGCAACCTCAAGGGTTCCTCCTGCTTCCGCCCAAACAACATTGCCGGTTTTAAAAGCGTTTCCCGCCAAAATCAGTAACAACAGCCACAAAATTACTTTGCCGCGTATTCTTGTTTTCACTCTGTTACACCTCGTTTTTCGCGTGTTAACCTGAAAAAGAAGCCCTCCGGCATAGGCCGAAGGGAAAGCTTGCATCATCTGTCATGGAGCAAGGCATGAGCGTATGCTGCGGCGTCAAAGGGGGCAAAATCGGCTTTTTGTTCGCCCAGTCCCACCCAGCGAACTGGCACGCCCAGTTCCGTCCGGATGGAAATGGCGAATCCGCCTTTCGCGGTGCCTTCCAGTTTGGTCAGAATGACGCCGGTCAATTCGGTCGCCTCATTGAATATCTTAGCCTGCAGCAGTGCGTTCTGACCCGTAACGGCATCCAAAACCAGCAAGGTCTCCTGCGGCGCTGCCGGCAACTCGCGTTGAATCACGCGGCGAATTTTTTTGAGTTCTTCCATCAGATTGGCTTTGGTATGTAAGCGTCCTGCAGTGTCGACAAGCAGGATGTCTGTCTTGCGCGCTTTGGCGGCCAAAACCGCATCGTACACCACCGCCGCCGGATCGGAGCCTTCGGCGTGGCAAACGATGTCCGCACCGGTGCGCTGTGCCCAAAGCGTCAGTTGTTCAGCGGCAGCTGCCCGAAAAGTATCCGCTGCCGCCACTAAGACGGTTTTACCTTGCATTTTGTAATAATGAGCCAGTTTGCCGATGGATGTCGTCTTGCCAGAGCCATTGACGCCGACGATCAGGATGACATGCGGCTGACCCGGCTGGATCGGCGGCATCTCAGAGCCACGCATCAGGGAAGCAATCTCCTGCTCCAGCACCGGCAACAAGTCCGCCGGGTTTTGCAAGCGCTTTTCGTTCGCGATTTGACGGATGGCCGCGATCAGGCGCCGGGCCACACCGGCGCCGCTATCCGACATGATCAAAGTCGCTTCCAGATCATCGTAAAAATCATCATCCAGCGCGACGGTTCCGCCAATCAGGCTTGTTAATTTTTCGGCCAGACTCCGGCGGCTTTTTTCGAGACTGTTTTTCAGAGAATCAAAAAGTCCCACGCATCATTCGCCCCTCTTCAGTTGGTTTCTATTCTTCCTTGAATTTTACGGATACCAGCCTGGACACGCCGGAATCTTCCATAGTGACCCCGTGCAGAATATCCGCGGCTTCCATCGTTCCCTTACGATGGGTAACAACAATAAACTGACTGTGTTGGGAATACTCGGTCAAAAATTCGCTGAATCGGCGAACATTTGCTTCATCCAGCGCCGAGTCGATTTCGTCGACTACGCAAAACGGCGCCGGCCGATACGCCAGAAACGCGAACAGGATCGAAATCACCGTGAGCGCCCGTTCGCCGCCGGACAGCAGAGCCAGGTTCTGCCGTCGTTTTCCCGGCGGTTGGACAAAAATCTCGACGCCGGATTCCAGTACATTATCCGCAGCCGACAGTTCCAAGATGGCACTGCCGCCGCCGAACAACCGCACAAAAATGTCGCTGAAATGGGCATTGATTTCGGTGAATCCGGCTGCGAACCGTTCCGCCATAGTCCGGTCGATATCTTCGATGATTTGTCGCAGTGACTTGACGGCCGCTTCCAGATCCGTAGCCTGATTCTGCAGGAATTCATAGCGATCGGCGGTCCGGCGGTATTCCTCGACAGCCGCCGGGTTCACCGGGCCGATTTCCTGAATTTCCCGTTCGCAGAGCCGGGCTCGATTTTCGATTTCCTCGACCGGCGCTTGGATACGATTCCGGGCGGCGTCCGCCAACGAAACATTAAACTGGGTTTCGATCTGCTCCCGGCAATTCTGCACTTCGAACTCATATTTGGCAACTTCCAACTGGAGCGTATGAAGTGTATCCTCAAGATCGTGACAGCGTCGCTTCAAGTCGCGCAACAAACGGTCCATTTTCTGACTTTCCGACACCAGTTGCATTTTAGAGGCATAAAGGTCATTTCGGAATAGCCGGTACTGTTCATTTTTCGTCAGTAAATCCCGACGCTCAAACTCGGCGTCCTGCAATGACCATTCTGTTTCTTGCCGCTGATCGGCAATTTTCTCGGCCTCAGCCTGCAAAATTTGTCGTTGTTGGTCAAGACGACCTTTTTCTTCAGCCTGGCGGTTCTGATCCGCCACAGCGTTTTCCCGGCGATGTCGAAAATCGTTCTGTCGGATCCGCAGCTCGGTAACGAGCTTGTCCTGCACTTCCCGTTCGGATTGCGTACGTGACAATTCCAGCTGCCACTCTTCGATTTTTCCTTTATTCTGCGTTTCCTGATCCTTCAATAATTCCAGACGTATTCGGATTTCTGCCGCTAATCGTTCTTGTTCCTGCCGTTGCACATTGGCTTGACGAATTTCCTGATGGCAGGTGTCAACCGCCAGACGGCATTTTTCTTCATCCTGCCGCCACCGGATTAGGCCGCGGCCAATATCATTTTTCTGGAATTCATTTTGCGCCTGTTGGTCGCGATTGTCGCGCAGGTGCGCTTCATTTTTGGCGATCTTGTCCGACACCTGTTGCAGCAACTCTGCGACTTTTGCCAATTGTTCCTCTAAGCCGCTAAGTTCGCGGGATAATTCATCAATTTCATTTTGCCGGCTCAGAAATCCCTGTTCTTTTTGCGAAGACCTGCCGCCGGTAATGGCTCCGCCCGGATTGATCAATTCACCGTCCAAGGTAACGATTCGCAGACGCTGTCCGCTGTCGCGCGACAAGCGCAACGCCGCATCCAGATCGGTGGCGACGATGGTCCGTCCCAGTAGCATTTGCTTGAGCACCTGAAAACGGGGTTCCGTATCAACCAATGCCGAGGCCAAGCCTACTGCCCCGGGTGCGGCAGCTGCAGCAATTTCAAAATCGCGGGCGCCCTGCGCTCGGATGGACTCCAAAGGCAGAAAGGTGGCCCGACCCAAACGTCCTTCCTTGAGAAAATTAACGGCAGCCTTGGCCGTTCGTTCATCTTCCGTGACGATATTCTGCAAAGAGGCGCCCAGTGTCGTTTCAATGGCGGTCACATACGCGTCCGGCACACGCAAAAGTTGCGCTACCGCCCCCAATACGCCGCTACGCCACGTTTGCGTGCATTTGAGAACATTCCGGCTGCCAAAACTGAATCCTTCATAGGCGCTCTGCATGGAAGACAAAACTTTACGTTTCGACAAATGTTCCTGCCGCCGGGCCGTAAGTTCCCGTTCCCGTTGTTGGTGCTGGCGCAGTTCCGCCGACATTTGCTCCGCGTCTTTTGACAGGCTGATTTGCTGTTGCTGCAGCTGTTCCGACTGCTGCGCGCAGTCCTGATATTCGGTCTCCTTTGCCTTGCGCAATTCGTTTGCCGACCGTGATTCTGCCGAAAGAGATTCCAACTCACGGGCCAACCGTACTTTTTGCTGTTCCAGCCTTTCCATCTCGCGTTCGGCCTGCCGGAGATTATTGCGTTCGTCCACAACGACCTGCAGTTGGTCAAAGGCCAAATCCCGAGCCTCGTGAATTTGCTGTTCCAAAGTTTTTATGGACTGTGTCTGCGCAGACAAGATTGCGGAAGCCGACTGGAGTTCCTTATCCAATTTATCTTCTTCCGCTTGCAAGGATACCAATTTTTGTTCGCAATCCGCCAGTGTACCGGTCAAAAGTTCCTGACGTTCGGTCAAGCGTTGTTCTTCGCTGGACAGTTGCGCCTGGCGCTGGACAAGATGTTCCATTCGTTCCCTGCCAAGCTGCAGAAGGCCGTCGGCTTTTTGCAAAGCTAAGCTGCCCGTTGCCAGAACCCGGTCGTAATACAATAGCTGTTCGTCGGTATTGGCAAGTTCGGCCCCCAACAGTTCCCGTTCGCTTTCGGCCACTGACAAGCGGGTAGTTGCGGCAATGGCTTCATCCGACATCTTCTTTTCCTCTGCCGCCAACCGTGTCAGCTGCTCCTGGGCCAAGTCATACCGGTTGATAAACAAGGTTGTCTTGCATTGGACAAATTGGGAATACAGCTTATTATACCGGCTGGTTTTCTCGGCGCTTTCCCGCAGGGGCTCAATCTGCGTCTCGATTTCCGCCACGATATCCCGAACACGGGTGAGATTCTGCTCGGTATCCTCCAGCTTGCGTACGGCGTCTTTGCGGCGCTGCTTGAAGCGAGCGATGCCAATGACTTCTTCAAATAGCAGCCGGCGTTCTTCCGGTTTGCTGTTAAGGATCTCGTCAATCTTGTTCTGACTGATCACCGCCATGGATTCCCGGCCCAAACCGGTCCCGGCCAACAATTCCTGCAAATCTTTGAGACGGCAATGCGATTTATTGATATAATACTCACTCTCGCCGGAACGAAAAACCCGGCGTGTCACCGTCACTTCGCCAAAATCAAGCGGCAACAACGCATCATAATTGTCAAAGGTGAGCGATACTTCGGCAAAACCCAGCGGCCTACGTTGCGTCGTTCCGGAAAAAATCACGTCTTCCATTTTGGCGCCACGCAAATTCCGAATGCTTTGTTCGCCCAGCGCCCACCGGATAGCATCGGATAAATTGCTCTTGCCGCTGCCGTTAGGACCGACAATGGCATTGATTCCGGGACTGAACTCAAGTTCGGTCTTATCGGCGAACGACTTAAAGCCAAAGACCTCGAACTTCTTGAGAAGCAAACCATCACATCCAGTCTTTCATTTCATAGTCAAACCGTCGTGAAAATCAAATCACAACAAAAAAATTTTAACACGAGAATCTTTGCAATACAAATAAAACCTGTCCGTCAGGCAGTGCGGACAGGTTTCTCATCGAATTGCTACAGCCGTTATCGTGGTTCAACCCGAAAATGCAACGCGGTTTTTTCCTGACCATCAATTTCGATTTCGGCAAATGACGGGATGGCCACCAGATTAATCCCCGCCGGCGCCAAATAACCCCGGGCAATCGCTATCGCTTTCATGGACTGATTGACAGCGCCCGCTCCCACCGCCTGCATATCCGCCGAACCTTGCTCGCGTATTACTGCCGCCAACGCACCGGCCACCGACTTGGGATTGGAAGCTGCGGACACTTTCAACACAGGCATGATTGAACCTCCTTTGCAGACCTATATTTTTCTTTCATTACTCTTTCTGCACTTTTGGTGGAAATCCTCCAAAAATAAAAAAGCAGTCAGGATATTCTCCGGCTGCCTTTCGTCCTGTTTAACCGAGCGTTGCCAGCGCTGTCTGCGCAGCCAGCTGTTCCGCGTCCTTCTTAGATTTGCCGGACCCCGAGCCCAACGCTTCTCCGTCCACCCATACTTCCACAGTAAACATTCGATCATGCGGCGGGCCGCTCTGGGAAATCAATTGATAGACGATAGTTCGGGGACCGCTTTTTTGCAACTCCTGCTGCAGGTGGGATTTGAAGTCCTGAACCAGTACACCTTGTTGCGCAAGCGCCAATTCTTCCGCCAGGATTTTTTTCACGAAGATGCATACCACGGCAAGCCCGCCGTCCACATACATGGCGCCAATCAAGGCTTCCAACGCATCCGCCAGAATAGAATCAGGATAACTGCCATTTCGCGAGCGCTCGCCGCGCCCCAGTTGCAAATGCTCACCCAAGCGAAGCTGTCGGGCCACTGCCGCCAGGCTCCGTTCACAGACGACGGCAGCGCGCGCCTGCGTCATCGCCCCCTCATTCAAGTCAGGTACAGCCCGGAACAGGCATTCACTAACAACCAAATCCAGAACGGCATCCCCCAGAAATTCCAGGCGTTCATTATTCGGAAACTGTGTATCTGCCTGTTCATGAGCGTAAGACGAATGGACCAACGCTTCCGCCAGCAACTCCGGTCGTTGAAAAGAATAGCCGAGAGACGTCATTAAATATTGTAGCTGACGCTCCCGGCTCTGTTTACTTTTCAAACTTTTTGACCAACAGAGTCGCATTATGACCGCCAAACCCGAAGGAGTTGGACAGGGCCACTCTGACGGTTTTAGCGCGGGCCTGATTGGGAACGTAATCAAGGTCAAGTTCCGGGTCGGGTGTACCGTAGTTGATCGTCGGCGGCATTATATCATTCACAACCGTCAACGCCGTTGCGACGCATTCCACCCCGCCGGCCGCGCCGAGCAAGTGTCCGGTCATGGATTTGATAGAGCTGACCGCCAATGTTTTGGCCTGATCGCTAAACAGCGCCTTGATAGCCAAGGTTTCGTTTTTGTCATTTAGTGGCGTGGAGGTTCCATGCGCATTGATGTAATCAACATCGGCTGTTGTTAATCCCGCGTCTTTGATTGCCAGTTCCATGCACTTCGCGGCTTGGACCCCTTCTGGAGCCGGTGCGGTCACATGATAGGCGTCCGCGTTCGTTCCATAACCGGCAAGTTCCGCATAAATCCTTGCCCCGCGCGCCAATGCATGATCCAAAGATTCGATAACGACAATACCGGAACCCTCACCCATCACAAACCCGTCACGATCTTTTTCAAATGGCCGGGAGGCTTTCTCCGGTTCATCATTGCGTGTCGACAGTGCTTTCATTGCACAAAAACCTGCCATACCGGCCGGTGAAATGGCGGCTTCCGTGCCGCCGGCCACCATGACATCGGCATCGCCGCGTTGGATTACACGCATGGCGTCGCCAATGCAATTGGTCCCGGTGGCGCAAGCCGTCACCACACAACTGCTTGGGCCTTGAAGTCCAAAAGCGATGGATACCTGCCCAGCCGCCATATTAGCAATCATCATGGGAATAAAAAATGGACTAATCCGGTTTGGTCCCTTCTCGAACAAGTTTTTGTACTGTTCGTGCAACGTATCCATTCCGCCGATTCCCGAACCGACAAAAGCACCGATGCGGGAGCGGTCTGTCGTTTCCAGATTGAGTCCCGAGTCGGTCAAGGCCATCCGGGTGGCCGCGATGGCAAACTGCGTAAAACGATCCATCCGGCGGGCTTCCTTTTTGTCAATAAATGCGGTGGGATCAAAGCCTTTAACTTCACCGGCAATCTTTGCGTCGTAATCGGCAGCGTCAAACCGAGTGATTTTTCCGATCCCGGAAGTCCCTGCCAAAAGCGCCTGCCAAAAAGTTTCCGCCGTATTGCCGATCGGAGTAATCGCGCCTAACCCAGTGATAACAACGCGTTTTTTCAAGTTCTTCACTCCTTGCTATTCGGTTTCTTCCGCTTCTTTGACCAATGTGGCAATGATTTCTTTGACTGGCATTATTTTCTTGATTTTATGTACATTTTCACCGGTAAATACCAACCCAGTCTCCACGTCGCCTTGTTGGGCGCGAATCAAGGCCCTGATAATACAGAACGATTGCGAACAATGTTTCAGACAACCGTCACAAGGCTCCGGCCTGGTAACCGTGCCATCGGCAATCTTTTCCGCGAATGGGTTTCTCACAGCTTGGCCCGGCAATCCCACCGGACTTTTAATTAACATGACGTCTTCAGGACGCGCCTTGAGATAAAACTCCTTCAAAGCCGGTCCGGCATTGGATTCTTCGCTGGCGGCGAAGCGAATCCCCATCTGCACTCCATTGGCGCCCAAACGTAAAACTTCGACAATATCCTTGCCGGTCATAACGCCACCAGCGCCGATCACCGGAATCTTAACAACTTCCCGCACTTCTGGAACAATCACCCGCATGGAGCGATCCGTTCCTAAATGACCGCCAGCCTCCTTGCCTTCTACGATAACCGCCGAAGCACCCAAGGATTCTGAAATCCGAGCCAACTTTGCGCTGGAAACAATCGGCACAATCGGAGTACCCGACTCCTTGCCCAAACCAAACATATCGCGGGAAAAACCCGCCCCGGCCACTACCAGGTCAATGCCTTCCTCGATGGCCGTTTTTATCATCACTGCAAAGGAACGAGCCGCCACCATCATGTTGATACCAATAATCCCATCCGTAAGAGATCTTGCCAGACGGATTTCGTTGCGTAACTCATCCACCGTCATTCCAGATGCCGCGATCAGACCGATACCGCCTTCACGGGCTACTGCCGCCGCCAGCGGCGCTGTGGAAAGGCGAATCGCCATTCCTCCTTGAATGATCGGAACTTTTGCAACCAGTTTTCCAATTCGTAACTCCGGGAGTTTCAATTGATTTTATCCCCCAATCGGTCTTTGCATAAAACGCCTGAGGTCTTGAGAAAGTCCCGCGAAGCAACTCCACGGGACTTTCGCCGACCACAATGGTTAGGCTTGTTTTTCCTTTTCAATATAGTCCACCGCGTCCTTGACGGTCTTGATCTTTTCAGCGATTTCATCAGGAATTTCAATGTTGAATTCCTCTTCAAAAGCCATGATCAATTCCACGATGTCCAGGGAGTCTGCGCCAAGATCGTCAATAAACGTGGAATCAATTTTGACGTCGTCGGCAGCAACCTGCAGCTGATCTACTACGATCCGCTTGACTGTCTCAAATGTCGACATGCATTTCACCTCCTTCCAAAGTCCTGTCGGTTCTACATTACCATTCCGCCGTCCACATGAAGTGTCTGGCCCGTGATATAGTCAGCGCCCGGCGATACTAAAAACAACACCGCCGCAGCGACATCTTCCGGCGTTCCTTGCCTCTGAAGAGGAACTTGGGCTTGCAGACCCGCTTTCGCCTGCTCAGGCAACACCGCGGTCATATCGGTGGCGATATAACCCGGCGCCACAGCATTGGCCGTAATATTACGCGAGGCTAATTCTCGGGCAATTGATTTGGTGAAACCGATGACTCCAGCTTTCGCCGCTGCATAATTTGCCTGACTGGCATTGCCCATAATTCCAACTACCGAAGTCATGTTCACAATTCGGCCATAATGTTGTTTCATCATCAACTTGGAGACAGCCTTTGTGCAGTTGAAAATTCCCTTGAGATTGGTGTGGATCACCGCATCCCAATCTTCTTCCTTCATCCGCATGATCAGGTTGTCACGAGTGATTCCGGCATTATTCACCAGAATGTCAATCTTGCCAAAGCGTTCTACAACTTCCTTGACCATAGCCTCAACATCCGCGGCATTGCCGACATCCGCCTGTACCAGCATCGCTTGTCCGCCGGCTGCTTTGATCAGGGATACGACTTCTTCGGCCGCTCTCCGATTGCCGGCGAAATTCACCGCGACTTTTGCCCCGGCTTTGGCCAGTTCCAACGCCGTCGCCCGGCCGATTCCGCGCGAAGCGCCCGTAACCAGCGCCGTTTTTTCAGCTAATAGCATTCTAACGGACCTCCTTGAAATAATCAAGCGTTTTTTGCAAGGATTCGACGTCTTCCACATTCAATGTAGCGATATTCGGAGCAATTTTTTTGGTAAAACCGGTCAACACCTTTCCCGGACCGATTTCCACGCTGCTCGCCACCCCGGATGCCGCAATGGTGGCGACACAGTCTTCCCAGAGAACCGGATTGGCCGCCTGAGTCACCAACAGTTGCTTAATTTCACGGCTGGTGCTGGAAATTTTGCCGGTCACATTGGCCACTACCGGCAGCTTGGGTTCATGAAAAGCAACCTTATCCAGTTCCACAGCCAATTTCTCCGCCGCCGGCTGTAACAATGTGCTATGGAAGGGAGCGCTCACCGGCAACATGATCGCGCGTTTGGCGCCTGCGGCCTTCAAGGCCGCCGCGGCTTTTTCCACCGCCGCCGTCTTCCCGGCGATCACGATTTGTCCGGGGCAGTTAAAATTGACCGCCTGGACGGCTCCAGCTTCTTTTTCGACTTCAGCGCAAATCTCCACGACTTTTTCACGGTCCATTCCCAGTACCGCCGCCATGGCGCCTTCTCCCAGCGGCACGGCTTCCTGCATGAACTGTCCCCGTTTATTGACCAATCGGACCGCGTCGGCGAACTCCAGAACCCCGGCTGCAACTAAGGCGGAATATTCACCCAAGCTATGCCCCGCCGTTATGTCGCAGACGAGCCCGGCTTCTTGAATCACACGCAAAGCGGCCACACTCACTGTCAGAATCGCCGGCTGCGTATTGAAAGTTTTGCGTAATTCTTCTTCTGGGCCATCAAAACAAAGCTTACTGATAGAAAAGCCCAACGCCTGGTCGGCTTCTTCAAAGACCGCCCGGGCGACCGGAAAGTGATCCGCCAGATCTTTTCCCATGCCTACTGACTGTGAACCTTGTCCCGGAAACAAAAACGCGGTCGTTGCCATACTATCCTCCCTTTCGGTTCAATTGAATACTAACAGTCTACTTTCCCCATCGCAACACCAGCGATGCCCAAGTAAGCCCGGCACCGAATCCGACCATCATAACAATGTTGCCTGGCTGAATTCGTCCATCTCGAACCGCTTCGTCCAAGGCCAATGGAATGGAAGCCGACGAGGTATTCCCATACTTGTCGAGATTGACAACAACTTTTTCCATCGACATTTTCAAACGTTTAGCAGCGGACTGGATGATACGCATATTCGCCTGATGCGGAATCAGCCAATCAATATCGCTTTCCACCAAGCCGGCATCTTCAAGGGCCTTCCCGGCCGCCTCCCCCATCACTCGTACAGCGAATTTGAACACCTCATTTCCTTCCATGTGGACTGAATGAAGTTTTTGACGAACCGTTTCCTCTGTTGCCGGCATGCGAGTCCCGCCAGCAGGAAATTTCAAAAGGTCGCCGCCAATTCCATCAGCTCCCATAAAGGCTCCTAAAATCCCATATGGAGCATCCACTTCGCCCAATACGACAGCACCAGCGCCATCTCCGAACAAAATGCATGTATTGCGATCCTGCCAATTGATCATCTTGGAAATTTCATCGGCGCCAATTACCAGGATCTTTTTATACATGCCAGTCCGAATGAACTGCGTTGCCACCACCATCGCATAAGAGTAACCAGAACAACCCGCCTGCAAATCGAAAGCAGGAATCTTTTTGTTTGCCTTAAGCCTTGTTTGCACTAGACAGCCAACCGAGGGGTAAAACATATCCGGGCTGGATGTGCCGATCATAATAGCGTCTATATCGTCAATCGTCAGACCGGCATCGCTCAATGCTTTTTCCGCAGCCAAAGCCGCCAGCTCAGATGTTGGCACTTCTGCCGAAGAAATGCGACGCTCCCGAATTCCGGTCCGTTCCGTAATCCATTGATCGCTGGTTTCCACCATTTTTTCCAAATCTTTATTGGTCAATACGGTTTCCGGCGCATACGCCCCGACTCCAAGAATCCCAACATTTTTACTGTCCGTTATCTTTTGACTCATTGTTCATTCCCTCCATCAACAGGTTTTCGCGAATATGTTCGAGTACCCTTTGTTCATAAAACTCTTTTGCGGAACGGACTGCGCTCGTAATTGCCTTCGCTTTGGAACTGCCGTGGCAGATCATAAAGCCAGCATTGACTCCCAATAAAGGCGCCCCGCCATACTCCGCATAATCCAGTTTCTTTTTCAGTTTCCGCATGGCCGGCATGATCAGCAGGCCACCCAATTTTGCCAGATACCCCCCCTGTATGATGCTTTCACGAACCAGTTGCATCAGGGCTTTGGCCAATCCTTCCGAAGTCTTCAGCACAATATTGCCGACAAAGCCATCGCAAACCACCACATCGACCGTCCCGGCCATAATATCGCGTCCTTCGACATTGCCGATGAAATTGATGGTTTTCAATTCGCTGAGCAACGGGAAGGTTGTCAACGCCTGCTCGTTGCCCTTGGTGGATTCCTCACCGATATTCAGCAGCCCAACCCGCGGTTTGGCGATTCCCAGCACAAACTCGGCATAGATGGACCCCATGATGGCGGCCTGCATCAAATGTTTAGGTTTGGAATCAACATTCGCCCCTGCATCCAGCAAGACCGTACGGCCCCGGAGATTGGGAAAAACGGTGGCAATCGCCGCCCGTTCAATCCCGGGTATCCGGCCTATTCCAAACAACGCCGACGCAACCGCCGCACCAGTGTGGCCGGCTGCAATCGCCACATCGCACTTCTGCTCCTTAACCAAGCGCGCCGCAACCACAACAGAGGCGTCTTTTTTGCGGCGGACGGCCGCTCCGGGCTGATCATGCATGTCAATAGTCTCCGAAGCGTGAACAATATGAACCGGCAATCGCTCCCAGCCTGGCGATTTTCGCAAAGATTCGCGAATGCGGGCTTCATCGCCTACCAAAAAAATTTCACAACCGTATTGACGGGCGCCTTCAACAGCGCCCAACACGATTTCTTCAGGAGCATAATCGCCACCCATCGCGTCAACGGCAATTCTAATCAATTTTGTCATCCTTCCAATGAAACCATTATGAATTTAGCGCGAAACACTTCTTGTGATCCGGAACGCGTTTTAACCCAAATAAAGTTTTTATTCGCCCGTGTGCGTATGACTTCCGCTTTGGCTACCAACCTTTCGCCTTCCCGAACCGGAACTTTGAATTTAATATTGGCGACCCCGGTAACCGCCGCCGGAGCGTCCATAACCGCCAGCGCCAGCGAATTCGCTTGCGCAAAAATGTGGTGACCACGGGCCACGTGAGTTTTCTCGAACACCATTTCCGGCGTCACCACCAGCGTAGAAATTCCCGTGTGACCCAAATCAAGGTCCAGAATCTCCCCAGTCACGTCCTGGCTGGCAATGGCCTTGGGTTTGGCATGCGCTTCCTGCGCCGCCTGTCTGGTGCGTTCCCGCAGCTCCGGAATACCCAGTTCCATTCTGTCCAGGCGAACCGTCTGGATGCTGACGCCCAGTCGGGTAGCCAGTTCTTCATCCGTAACGAATGGAGACTTTTCCATCCATGTTTTCAGTTGCTCATGCCGTAATTTTTTTGATTGTCGCGCCATTTTCCACACCAGTTCATAATACTTGATATTATTATCTGCTACTAAAAAGATTATACCCGCTCCCAAATGGCAATGCAATAGATATGGAAATAAAAAAGGTCCGGCTTTCTGCAAGCACGGACTGCCAGACGCACATACTCCGATCTCTCAGGACCGATAATAGTAAATCACATTCTCTTGTTCCAGGCGGCGAACATAACCCCGATTCTCCAAATAATGAATGTGCGACAAAGCTTCGCCGGTCGCGAAATATTTCTGGGCCGGCGCCACTTCCGCCCACTCGCGGTAAACCATGTCCCAAGTCATACGCGCGGCGACCTGGTATCCAGTCATAGGTCGATCTGCCAGAATCACCGCCACCTCATCCGCGCGGCGGCGATGATGTTCCTGTAGTTCGCAGATCCGTCCCTGACAATCGTTGAATATGCGGCGGTGACCCGGCAAAACGGTTCCTACGGATAAATTGGACACCTTACGCAATGACGCCAAAAAATCCGCCAGAGGATCGCCCTTACCGAGAAAGTGGGTAATGTTCGGGCTTATGTCGCCAAGAATATGATCGCCGGAAATCAAAAAACGGCGCGACGGTTCGTATAGGCAAGCATGA
Source organism: Veillonellaceae bacterium (assembly GCA_012798135.1). The sequence continues at coordinate 203,397 of JAAZNU010000039.1, forward strand.
CCTTGTGTGTGCCCAGGTGTAGTAATGCAGACAAACTCATAATCACCGGCCTGAATAACGTCATTATCTTTCACGAAAACGAAGTCCAACGCGGCCAACTTTCCCCTGACGTTACCAGGATGACGGGTTATGGCCTTTCCTGCCTCTTCCGGAGAAAAGCCATTGCGGATGGCGGCCTGATACAATGGTTCGAGCGGATTGTCCGCCGTCAGCATCTGGTTTACGCGCCCCGCATCTTCCTGACTGGCAAAAATCCGATTGCTGTCTGTTTTCAAAAACGTCAACAAGCCGGAGTGGTCTGCATGCATATGCGTCAAAAAAATGTCTGTCTGTTGCAGATCAACCGACAGTTCGTCCAATCCCTGTTTCAGGACCGTCAAGCTCTCCTGTCGATTTTGCCCGCTATCCACCAACAGCACTCGGTCGTTCCCCCGGATTACGTAGGCGTTGGTTGCCTTGAGCGGGCTATGCGGAATGGGTACTTCGATGCGATAGATATTGGGCAGAACCTGTTCCGACATGATACACATTCCTCGCAATGCATAAAATTCATCGTGAAAACGAAAAAAGAGCCGGCGTATCCGACCCTTTTCCGGTAGAACTAAGACTGTAGCCTATTCAGCCTGTTTGATTACTTCTTTTCCGTCATAATAACCGCATTCCGGACAAACCCGGTGAGGCATTCTCAGTTCGTGGCAATGTGGGCAGGCCGACAGATTGGGAGCCGTAAGCTTCCAGTTAGCCCTACGCCGATTTTTGCGTGAATTGGAAAGTTTCCGCTTGGGTACCGCCATGTCATTACACCTCCTTCACGTGCCACTCAATGACAGCGTCATCATCATTCATTCTCCCAGCAAGCGTTTCAATGCAGCCAGCCGGGGATCAGTGCTCTGTTTTTCACAATCACATTCCGTTTGGTTACGATCACAGCCGCAATGTGGGCACAACCCCTTGCAGTCTTCGCGGCAAAGCGGTTGCATCGGTTCCTGAAAAATCAGCGCAGCCCGAATGGACTCACTGATATCCAGCTCTTCATCCGGATAACCAAACATTGCCACCTCAAGATCTTCTTCAAATGGAAACTTCACCGTTTGTCCGAAAACATTGAGGCAACGACTGCATTCCAGCGTAGCCTTTGCCGAGATAACACCAGTCAGACGGAAAACCGACCCGGCATTGACAATTTGGCCGGTTACTGAAATGTCACCCTCGACCCACGACTCACTTTCGCCAATTTCCTGCGGCTTAACAACGACAGAAAATGGCTGGATACCGCCTGGATGTTCAATAATTTGAGATATATCCACTGTGACCAAGGGTTAATCACCTTACCAATTATAGCGATGGACCGTCGGCTTGTCAAGAAAAGCCAGTTGCCTTACTTCATCAAGGGTGCGCAGATTTTTTTCGTATCCCGGGCGATCATCAGTTCTTCATTGGTCGGGATGACAAAAATTCGAACCTTGGAGCCCGCCACGCTGATTTCCTGTTCCTTGCCCCGTACATCGTTTCTGACCGGGTCAATGCGTGTGCCGAGGAACTCCAATCCGTTGCAGATAGCGTCGCGAATACGGACGGAATTTTCGCCCAACCCGGCGGTGAATACAATGGCGTCCACGCCGCCCATCACGGCCGCATAACTGCCGATATATTTCCGGACCGTATAGGTAAATACATCAATGGCCAGTTTAGCCCGTTCGTTGCCCTGATCCGCCGCCTGCTCCAAGTCGCGGAAATCGCTCGACAATCCCGATAGGCCAAGTACTCCGGATTTTTTGTTCAGATAGTTGTCGATTTCATCCGGAGAGAGGTTCATTTTTTTCATCAGATACGCCGGTATCGCCGGGTCGATGTCCCCGCAACGAGTCCCCATGACCAAGCCTTGCAGCGGGGTAAAACCCATGCTGGTATCAAGGGATTTTCCGTTCTTGACCGCCGAGATGCTGGCGCCATTCCCCAAATGGCAGGTAATAATCCGCAAATTGGTCATATGGTCGCCAATCATTTCGGCCGCCCGCTGGGAAACAAATTTGTGGGAAGTTCCATGGAAACCGTATCGGCGAACTCCATATTGTTTGTACGCTTCGTAGGGAATGCCGTACAGGAATGCCTGTTGCGGCATGGTTTGGTGGAAAGCGGTATCGAATACGCCCACTTGCGGCACCTGCGGCAATATTTCGCTGCAGGCATTGATTCCTGAAATGTTGGGTGGATTGTGCAGCGGGGCCAACTCCACAAACTCTTCCAGAGCCGCCATCACAGCGGGGGTAATCAAAACGGAATCGCTGAATTTTTCGGCGCCATGCACAACCCGGTGCCCAATCGCGTCAATTTCGTTGATATCGGTTACAACGCCATGTTCCGGGTCCACCAGGGCATCCAGGACCATTTTGATCGCGATCGTGTGATTTTTAATGTCAGCGGTGATGGGAATCTTCCCTTTTCCCGCCGGCTGGTGATTCAATACCGACCCCTCGATGCCGATCCGTTCCACCAATCCCTTGGCCAGCACGCTCTCATCCGTCATGTCAAAGAGCTGGTACTTGAGCGAAGAACTGCCACAATTTACTACGAGTACTTTCACCTTGTTCCCTCCCACATTTAAAATGAATCAGACGAAAAGCGCCTGACAAGCAGGATAAAACACCTTCACGCCCGAAACTAATTTCGAAGTAATTATATTATAAAAGGAACCGACTGACAATGCATGCAGCTGGCATTATTGCCGAATACAATCCTTTTCACAACGGACATGCCTACCATGCGGCGCAAACCCGAAAAAGCAGCGGCGCCGATGCCGTGATCGCCGTCATGAGCGGTCATATCACGCAACGCGGGGAAATCGCAATTTTTGACAAATGGCAACGCGCCGGGGCCGCCGTGGTGGCCGGCGTAGATCTGGTGCTGGAATTGCCGGCTGTATTCGCAGTTCGCAGCGCACAATATTTTGCGACCGGCGGCGTTCAATTGTTGCAGCGCCTAGGCATCGTCGCTACTCTGGCCTTCGGCGCCGAAGCGGTTCAACCCGAACAGCTCTATTCGGCCGCCTCAGCGTTGGACGAACCAGCGGTCACTGCCCAGTTGAAATCCAACTTGACCCAAGGCCTGCCCTATGCCGCCGCTTTAGCGGATGCCCTGATTGCCTGCGGACATACAACCGCCGACATTATCAAATCGCCCAACAATATTCTCGGCATTGAGTATTTACGGGCGATCCGAAAACAGGCTCCCGAAATGGCCGCCTTACCGATCCGCCGAATCGGCAGCCACTACCACGAACCGGAACTCACCGGAACCTATTCCAGCGCCACCGCCATCCGCAACGGGTTGCGCCGGGGACTGCCATTGACGGATGCCGTTCTGGCCGCACTGCCTGCCACTTCCTCGCGGATGGCGCTCGACCTTCTCGCTTCGGGTTGGGGGCCGGCCGATCCGGTTCGTCTCGAAGCGGCCATCCTGTCGACGCTCCGTCGTTTAAGCGATCGTCAGCTGCAAGTTTTGCCGGAACTGTCCGAAGGACTGGAAAACCGACTCCGAAACGCGGCGGACCAGGCCGGAACCTTGACAGCGCTACTGACGCAGGTAAAATCAAAACGATACCCGTATTCCCGCCTACAGAGGATTTTAGCCCACTTGCTGTTGGGAACCACGGCGGATCAACTGGCGGATTTCGACCAGACCGGTCCTTTGTACGCCAGGGTGCTGGCCCTGAACTCGCGGGGGCGAGTGGCTCTCCGGCATATTGCGCGCCAAAGTGAAATTCCCATCATCACCAAAACAACACAACATCTCAACTCCCGCATCTACCACGGAGGAAATTTCACACCGTTGCAGGCCATGCTGGCCGTTGACGTGGCCGCAACCGACCTGTTCAGCTTATGCCTGCCCGCCGCAGAGAACAGAAAAGGCGGACTCGACTTTTGCCGGTCCGCCTTTCATATAGGCTAATCACGGTCCTGTGATCCTTTATCGGCGAAATTGTTGTTTCAGGTCCTCATGCCCTTTTCGGACTGTGTCCAGCGATTGCGACAAATTCGCCTCCACCAGTTCAAATACTTGATCCGCATAGCTTGCGGCATCCATCGCCAGCTCCTGGGCGCTTTTTTGCGCCTGGTCCAAGATTTCGGCAGCCTTTTCCTCGGCTTCCCGCAAAGTCTGCTCGGATTCTTTCCGGGCGTTCGTCACAATTTCGTTGGCCTGTTCCTGCGCCTGACGGGTTATGAGGTTTTCATCCGTCAGCTTGCTATGGTAGGCTTTTGCCTGCTGAATGATTTCGTCCGATTTCTGCTGGGCCTCTTCCAGAATCCGCTGCCGGTCGCTGACGATCCGACCCGCTTCCACCAGCTGGGACGGCATCGCATCCCGCAATTCATCAATCAAGCGCGCCATATCGTCTTCTTCCACCAACCGCTTGTTCGTGAAGGGCACCCGTCCCGACTCCAGCAGGATATTTTCCATTTCCTCCAAAATCTCTTCCACTTTCATGAATGCCACATCCTTTCTTACGCCCGGTCATTCAGCCGCCGAAAAATTTGCTCTTCCACGTTTTCCGGAACCAGGCCTTTGATGGATCCGCCAAATTTGACCAATTCCTTGGTTGCCGAAGAACTTACAAACGAATATTCGCTGCTCGTCATCATAAAGACCGTTTCGATATTCGGATCCACGTGCTTGATCAGCAAAGCGCGCTGGAATTCGTATTCAAAATCGGTCAGTGCCCGCAACCCGCGAACAATAATGTTCGTATTGCGGCTGCGCACATACTCGTTGAGCAGGCCGGAAAAACAATCCACTTGTATATTCGGGATATGAGCCGTAGCTTCCTTCAACAGATGAACCCTTTCTTCCATGGAAAATGCCGGGCGCTTGCCAGGATTATGAAAAACCGCTACGATTACTTCATCAAACATTTTTGCGGCCCGCTCAAATATGTCGAGATGACCGAGTGTCACCGGATCAAAGCTCCCGGGGCACACTGCAATTCTCACTATGAATTCCCTCCCGTATCGTGAAAAAGCTCACAACTGTTTCTCCATATGATTCGCTGCGATACGCTACAATCCTTTTTAATTCTGCCGGAAGTTTTTCATGGCGGGAATGTTCCATTACCAATATTCCCCCGTCCCGCAAAATCCGGCTTTCATCGAGAAATTGCAGGACCTTTGGCATTAATCCCAAATTGTAGGGTGGATCACAAAAAATCAGGTCAAAAGATTTGCCATTGTTCTGAAAGCGGCGCAACGCCTGCATCACATCCTCACGGCAAATCACCGCGTTTCCGGCCAAATTGGTCAGAATGGCATTTTCCATCATTACCTTAATGCTCTGCGCCTGCTTGTCAATAAAAACCGCCGTGGCGGCGCCGCGGCTCAATGCTTCGAGTCCCAGATTTCCCGTGCCGGCGAATAGATCCAATACTTCGGCATCGATTAAATCATTCGCCAATATGCCGAATACCGACTCCTTGACCCGGTCTGTCGTCGGCCTGGTATTCATCCCCTTTGGTGCTTTTAATCTCATTCCCTTGGCAGTACCGGCAATAATTCTCATGTCAACCCTATCACCAACTTCATTGGATTCCAAAAACCCATTAGTACTATAATACCTGAAAAACAGCTGCCTGAAAACACTCTTCCCAAGGAGGATACATGATTCGTCGTTTTTTTGTGTATTGGTGTCTAATTATATTGATTTGTTCAGCCTCACTCGCCATACTGGGTTATTTGGGCGCCGTCAAACTGGCTGAACCGGTAACGCTCCACGAGCCGCCGGTCAGGGGCGTTTTATTGCTGGTGCCGCTGGACAGCCGCCCCCCGTGCACTGATTATGTGGTAAAAATTGCCCGCATGGCCGGATTTCAGGTTCTCATCCCGCCGCGGGAATTTCTCGACGACTATCGTCGACCGGCAAATAAAGTGGCCATTGCCCAGTGGTTGCAACAAAATGCTGCGCAGGCGGATGCAGCGATCCTATCCGTCGATATGCTGGTGCACGGCGGATTGCTGGCATCCCGTCAATCTACCGGCACTAAAAGAGACCGGGCCAATGCGCTCGATCTATTGAAGACACTGCATCGGCAATGGCCCCGGCTAAAGCTCTACGTCTTCAACATATTGCCGCGCCTGCTGATTTCCGACGATCCCGAAACGGAAAAATACAAATCAGCCATGGCGGAATGGTCGATTCTGCGGGATACGACAACAACGTTCGAAAATCCCCAGGACATTGAAAAACTGCGTACATTGGAATCGTCTATTCCTTCCGCGCTGATTGACCGTTACCGGCAACTGTATGCAGATAATCGACAACTGAATCAGCAGCTCATATTTCTGGTTCAAACCGGGACGATTTCCGGCCTGTTAATCGGGCAGGATGACAGCGCGCCATTCGGTGTGGCTAATATGGAACGGCAACATCTGGACAATATTCTGACCGGAAGCCCATCTCTTTTGGGCAAAGTTTTCTTGGCCCGCGCCACCGATGAAGCGGGATTGACCTTGCTAAACCCGGCTACCCAATCAGCTCCGGCGCCAAAGCCCAAAGTATTTGTCCATTATACTGAAAGTCGCGCCGCAGACGCAGTTTTACCTTACATGCCGCGGCCATTGGCTCAGATTGTCGAGGAAAAGCTATTAATTGCCAACGCAGCGATCACCCAAACACTGACAGAAGCAGATTTTATTCTCGTAATTCATGCCGGCAATCGGCAGAGCAATGGTCGCCATCTCGCATCTGAAGCCCAATTGATCCAAACGTGGCTGAAAAGCGGACGTCAGGTTGTTGTCGTGGATTTGGCGACCGATTGGAGTGTCGAGCAAACTTTGTTGCCGCATCTTCGCCGCCAAGGTGTATCGGAGCCGCAACTGCTCGCCTACGCCGGTTGGAATACAGCCAGCAATTCGTTAGGAACCGCCATTACCCAGGCTGTAATGGCCTTGCGAGGCCGTACCGCTGCGGATGATTCCGCGCTGTTGTTTCGTGATGTTACCCGCGTTGAATTTTTGGCTGAACGACTTTTGGACGACTGGTACTATCAAAAAATATACCGGCATCGTTTGAATGATAAGCTGGTACAAAAAAAAATCAATCCGTACGAGCTGAAGCAGTCCAGAGAACAGGTGGAAAATACTATCCGTCAGCAAATCCATTCCGCCTATGTAAAATACATTGGCAACGAGTGGCGAAATACAGAATTATATTACCGGCAACAACAGCCAAACGCGTATGTGGCAGGCGCATGGAGCATCCGGTCAGGACTGCCCTGGGATCGAACCTTTGAAATCTATGTAGACATGCAGATGTTGCCAGCTCAGGTTATCTCCCGCTAACTCTTCGCTGCCAGAAAAAAGCCGGGCAATCGCCCGGCCAGCAGCTAGCCTTTAATGATGCGTCGCGCTCCAATATATCTGTCCCGGTGGTACGGGTTATACATTGAAGTGATAACAACCTGCCCAGCGCCCGAGCTGGCATGGATGAATTGCTCATTTCCCAGGTATATCCCAACATGCGACGGTCCAGGTTCATAAGTGCTGAAAAAAACCAGGTCCCCGGGCTGTAATGCATTTCTCGCCACGGGTAGACCGACCTCAAATTGACCGTCAGCCATGCGCGGCAGGCCATAGCCCATCTGATCAAACAGATAGAAAATAAAGCCCGAACAATCAAATCCATTTGGCGAACGACCCGCCCAGACATATGGCACGCCCAGATACTGTCGGGCCAAATTGATCAAAATCTGCGCCCTACGTCCATCGACACGCCCCCGGCTGATCGAACTGGCTCCCCGGAAGTTTTTCAACGCCTCCCAGGTGCTCAGGCCGACGATTCCGTCGGCATCCAATCCTGCATCCATCTGGAACTGAATAACGGCGCTCAGCGTGTTGGAGCCGAAACGTCCATCAACGGATTCCTTGTAATAACCATATTCTTTTAATTTGTTCTGCAACTTGGAGACTTCGTCGCCATACATTCCCCGCTTAACGGGCATATCCGGGCTTGCCGGCTCGGCAGCAACCGGAACGGCTGAAAACATCATAAACGCCAAAAACAGAACCATCATCAACCCAAACATCTTCTTTTTTTCCACCACTCGCTTCATGACTCACCTCGATTCAGAATTTTACCTTACCTACATTCTCCGCATTTTAAAAAAATCCTGCCTGTTTTATTTTTTTGAACCGACCCGAGGCGCATCCGATTCCCGTTTTCCTGTTGACAAGCCCCCATAGATTGTGTATAATTTGAAACTGTGAACTCCGGGGCGTAGCGCAGTTTGGTAGCGCGCCTGGTTCGGGACCAGGAGGCCGCAGGTTCAAGTCCTGTCGCCCCGACCATCAATATTAAAGGAAGGAACTCTTCGTCGAGTTCCTTCCTTTTTGCTATTTATGCTTTCATTTAGCACAACCGGAGTTTTTTAGTCAACAACCGTCAAAATCTCTCCAAGCGGTTTTCGTGCCGGCGATCCGCCGCCACCGGCCGGGATTCCTAACGGAGTCAACGCCGCCAGGATGTAGTCTTCTTTGTGAAAGCCAACCATCTGGGCGATTTCCTTCCCGGCATAATTGGGGCCGGTCATCCAGCAAGTTCCATAGCCGAGGGCAGCTGCGGCCAGATGCAGGTTTTGCAGAGCGGCAGCGACATTTTGAATTCCGGGGTTAGCCCGGCGCAGACTGTCAATTTCCGCTTGAGTCAAACCGGGGCCAGGAACCATATCATCGGCCGGAACCGGATAGGACCCCGCAAAAGCCAGAACGACTGCCGGCGCATTCCGGAAAACCGTATGATAACCCACCGACTTTTTAAAATCATTTTTTCTTTGCTCATCGGCAATGAAGGGCAACAGTATTTCGTGTTTTTTCTCGACCATAATCGCCATATCCGCAATCATTTTGGCATTTCGAACCACCACAAAATGCCAGTTTTGCGCATTTTTCCCCGATGGCGCATGTATCGCGGCGTCAATCAATGCATTCACAATTTCATCGGGTACCGGTGTCGTCAAAAATTTGCGAACACTCCGGCGACGATAAATAAACTCCAGTTCTTTCTGATTTTCCATCAACATTCACTCCTCCACGGCTTCTTCCACCAAGCGGTCCCATATTTCATCGAGAACTTCCGGATCCCAGCCAGTCCCCTGCCCACTTATAGCCTTACAGACATACTCGCCAAACTCCGGCAATTTTACCCACCAGTTGCGTCCACCCAGCCGAACGGCTTCCCGCAAGCGAACAATTTGATTTCGTGTCAACAGATTGCGCAAAAACAACACCGCGCCGGCCACAGCTGCCGAGTCTAGCCTCTTAACTTTCATGAGCGTCCAAGCTCGGTCGGGGCCAAAATGAAGCAGACACGACATACAGATACATTCGCCATGAAAACTGTAACAGGTAGCAACAGTTAACGCGTCGCCACAAAGCAGGCAATTGGAGTGAACATTTTCCGCGTGTCGACGATCGCCTCGCTGCGGCCGCAATTGATCAACCATATCCATCGAGCTTCCTTTTCCATTCACTACGAAAAAGAACAGCGAGATCCCGGTCAGGATCTCGCTGAAGGATCCGCTTACTCTTCTTCTTCCTGTTTTTCCTTCTTGTAGGCTTCAATAATTGCTTCAGCCTGGCGCTGCGGCACTTCGGCGTAATGATCGAACGCCATGGTAAAATTGCCGCGGCCCTGGGTTATCGACCGCAAGTCGATCGCATAGCGGAACATTTCCGACATGGGCGCCATGGCCCGAACAATCCCCAACCCGCCGCCGATTGGTTCCATGCCCAGAATTCGGCCGCGCTTGCCATTGAGATCACCGATAATATCGCCCATATAGGATTCCGGGACCGTCACTTCCACGCTATAGATCGGTTCGAGCAAAATCGGCTTCGCCTGCACAACGCCTTTACGAATGGCCAACGCGCTGGCGACCTTAAAGGACATTTCCGACGAGTCCACGTCATGGTAAGAACCGTCGGTCAATGTGACCTTGATATCAACCACCGGATAGCCGGCAATGACACCTTTGGCAAAGGCTTCCCGCACCCCTTTTTCGACGGCGGGGATAAACGACTTCGGCACCGACCCGCCAAATGTAGCGTCTACAAACTCAAATGGCGACCCTTGCGGCAACGGATCCAGTTGCAACCAAACGTGACCGTACTGTCCATGTCCGCCGGTTTGTTTCTTGTGTTTGCCTTCGACTTTCACACCGGTTCGGATCGTTTCCCGATATGCAATCTTCGGATCGCTCAGTTTGACATCCACGCCGAATTTTCGTTTCAGTCGCTCGGCCATGATTGCCAAATGGAGGTCGCCCATGCCGCTAACCAACAACTGACTGGTTTCCGGATGCTTCCGGAATTTCAGTGTGGGATCTTCATCGGAGAGGCGAGTCAACGCCGTCCCGATCTTATCTTCATCCCCTTTGTTTTTGGGTTCAATGCACAGGGTAAACATCTGACCGGGATAATCGATCGGCGGAAATATGACTGGTTTGTCCTTGTCGCAGAGGGTGTCGCCGGTGCCGGTTTCCGCCATTTTGGCCACCACCACGATATCGCCGGCGTTCGCGACAGTCATTGTGTCCTGCGTTTTCCCCTTCATAGTAAATAGGTTGCCGATCCGTTCGGATTTTTCTTTTGTAGCATTATAGAGCGTGCTGTCGGGTTTTAAAGTTCCGGAAAAGACACGAATAAAGCTCAATCGCCCGACAAAAGGATCAGCCGTAGTCTTGAACACAAGGGCTGAAAACGGATCCGGAACAGTCCGGGTCACCGCTTCCGACGACTTGGGCTGTTCACCGGTCACTTTGATTTTATCGGCAGAGGGAACATACTGAATCAGAGACGTCAAAAAATCAGCAATTCCAATATTCTTTGTCGCCGAGCCGCAAAACACCGGGCAAATCCTGCCGTCCGCCACGCCTTTGACCAAGCAGGCGGAAATTTCCTCATCCGAAAGTTCTTCTCCTTCCAGATACTTAGCCAGCACATCATCGTCGGACTCAGCCGCTGCCTCGATCATGCTCATGCGGGCTAATTCCACGGCATCCGCCATGTCAGCCGGAAGCGCGGATTCGGTAACCTTGCCGCCTTTGTAAATGAAAGCCTTCTTGCCGACAATATCCACTACGCCGCTAAACGATTCCTGAGAGCCGACCGGCAGTTGAAGCGGCACAATGTTGCCGCCGAATGCAGCTTTCATTGCCTCAACCGTTGCATCAAAATCGGCGTTTTCACGATCCATCTTATTCACAAACGCAATTCGCGGCAAATTTTGTTCACCCGCATATTTCCAGACCTTTTCCGTTTCGACTTCCACGCCGGAAGCCGCACACAGTACGACCACAGCCGCATCGACCGCCCGCAGGGCTCCTTTGACTTCGGAAACGAAGTCCGAGTATCCCGGGGTATCCAAGACATTGATCTTATAATCTTTCCATTCGCAGGGAGCCAAAGCAGCGCTGATGCTGACCTTCCGCTTAACCTCTTCCGCTTCGAAGTCGGTGGTCGCCGAGCCGTCATCAACACGGCCTAGACGGGTAATCGTCCCGGCGTTGAACAGCATGGCTTCGGTCAGGGAAGTTTTTCCGGCGCCACCGTGAGCTACAATGCCCACATTTTTGATCCTGTCGCTTTTGTACTCTTTCAAATCGGGCCCCTCCTATTTTTGTCAAATTCAACGCATGAAAATTATTTTTAAGACTTCTATCTCTATCGAACATTTTCCTGCTGATTCTGACGATTCAAAAAAGGAGAAAGTTAAAATCTTTAGGAAATTTCCACTTCAGCCCGCGCCAACGTAAAACATAGATCTGACAACCGATTTAGAACAATCAAAATCACTTCATCCATCGTTTCCTGTCGTGACATACGCCACACTTGGCGTTCCGCCCGGCGGGCGGTGGTGCGAGCCACATCCAGTGCGGCAGCACCGGGGGTATCCCCCGGAACGATAAAATGATTCAACGGCTTCATGCGTTGGGTATACGAATCGATCAGCTCCTCCAGCCGTGTGACATCCTTAGCGGTCGTGTAAGCCGGCGCCCCGTCGCTGGCCAAATCCGACATAACCCTTTGCATCAGCAGTTTCTGTAACTCCAGGATCGTTTCCCGAACTTCCGGATTGGTGACCCAAGCCCGGGCCATCCCAAGGGCGGAATTGATTTCATCCACATTTCCGTAGGCTTCGACACGCGCACTGTCCTTATTGACGCGTTGCCCCGTGTACAATCCCGTTGTTCCTTTATCGCCTGTCTTGGTATAGATTTTCATGAAGTACCTCCTCAGCACTCGGTTAAAATTTCCGTGGCGGAAAAAAACACGCTGATTTCTCGCTCGGCACTTGCCGGGGCGTCGGATCCATGGATCACATTTTGCGTCATCGTCAGGGCATAATCACCGCGTATCGTTCCCGGCGCCGCCTCCAGCGGATTGGTAGCCCCCATCATCGTTCGGACGGCGCGGATCGCGTTTTCTCCCTCCACAACCATGGCGATGACCGATCCTGAAGTGATAAAATCGACCAAACTCTCAAAAAAAGGTTTACCGGTATGTTCCGCATAATGTTTTTCCGCCAACGCTCTCGACATTCGCATCAGCTTTAAAGCGACAATTCGCAATCCTCGCTGTTCAAAACGGGCAATGATTTGGCCGCCTAGTCTTCTTTTTACCCCATCCGGTTTAACAAGCACCAAGGTTTTCTCCACGGTACACGCTCCCCTCAGGATAATAATTCCTGTATTTTTGTGCTATCCAAGCGTTTGATTAATTCCACGATCAGCTGAACAGCGGACTCATAGTCTTGCCGGTTGATAATGCCATTATGGGAATGGATATAGCGGGTCGGCACCGACAATACAACACTGGGAACTCCTTGCGCGTGCAAATGAATTCGGCCGCCGTCCGTTCCCCCGCCTTCGGAAAACTCCAACTGAAATGGAATACCGGCCGACTTGGCCGTTTCCAGCACAAAATCCCGCAATTTAACATGGGGAATCAACGAAGCATCATAAATGCATATGGCAACCCCATTTCCCAGCCTGGCTGCCGCTTGGTCTTCGCTCATTCCCGGTGTATCGCCGGCAATGCAGGTATCCACGGCAAGCGCTATCTGCGGACCAATCACATCGGCGCTGGTTTTGGCGCCGCGACAACCGACTTCTTCCTGAACCGTCCCCACACCATAGACAACATTGGGGTGCTGGACTCGGTCAAGGCGCTTCAGAACGTCCGCCACGATCGCGCAACCCACCCGGTCATCCCAAGCCTTGCCCAACAACAAGTTCGGGTTGGCCATAGGCGTAAACAGCGTGAACGGAACCACTGCCACCCCGGGCGTCACGCCGAAATTCTCTTCCGCGTCTTTTTTATCAATGGCGCCGATATCAATATACATTTCTTTTTTCGCGACTACTTTTTTGCGTTCCTCCGGCGAGAGGACATGCGGCGGCTTGGCGCCAATAATACCGGGAATATCACCCTTAGGGGACATTACGATGACGCGTTGCCCCAACATCACTTGTTCCCACCAGCCACCCAGGGTAACAAATTTCAAAAATCCGTCCTTGGTCACGTTCTTGACCAAAAAACCGATCTCGTCCATATGTGCCGCCAACATGATCGACGGCCCGTGATCCTTTCCCGGTTTTTTAAAAATCACACTGCCGATTTTGTCCTCAAGAATTTCGCACTTTCCGCCCAAGCGTTTGATCATCAGTTCCCGTACTCGTCGTTCAAAGCCGGATGGCCCTGGAACTTCCGATATTTCTTTCAACCAGGCATTCTCTTCGTCAATTTTTATCTTCATTTTTCCCCCATAAACCATAATTAGTCGGCAATAACCGTGTTGGTAAGCTCACCAATCCCCTCGATGACAACGGCAACGGTATCGCCAATATTTACCGGCCCCACGCCGGATGGCGTTCCGGTCAGAATCAAGTCTCCCGGATTCATGGTCATCACTTGCGTGATAAATTCAATCAACTCCGGAACCCGGAAAATGAGATTGCCGGTATGGGAAGACTGGCGTACCTGACCATTAACCAGACATTTTATCGCGAGTCCATGCGGATCGACGTCCGTTTCAATCCAAGGACCCACGGGCATGAATGTGTCAAAACTTTTTCCCCGAGTCCACTGCCCATCGCTTATTTGAATGTCGCGTGCTGTAACATCATTGGCACAAGTATAGCCCAAGATATATTCCTGTGCTTGCGAGGCTTTGACGTGTTTGGCGGTCCTGCCGATTACCACTGCCAGTTCCCCTTCATGGTGCACATTATGAGAAATGGCGGGGTAGCGGATCGTGCCGGCGGGATCATTCAAGGCGGTAGAAGGCTTGATAAAAAACAACGGTTCTTTGGGTAGCTCCAGCTTCATCTCCGACGCATGATCCCGGTAATTCAACCCAATACATACTGCTTTTGTCGGCAGGCAAGGCGCCAACAAATTTATTGTGGCCAAATCGTATTGTTTTCCGGACAGGTTGGGACTGGAAAACAAATCGCCTGCCAGTTCTTGAATAGTATTGCCGGTTAAAACTCCATAAGCAATTTTCTCTGGGGTTTCGAATCGAACAAACTTCATGATGCCAATGCCTCCACTGTTTATTTGTCAAGAGATACGGCCCCCTGATGCAACTCAGAGGGCCGGTGGGGTTCATACTAGCGCATTGATTGCGCCAATTCCTGCAATTTTTGAATCCGTGCTTCGGTGGATGGATGCGTACTGAACAAACTCATCAAGGACGCTCCTGAACCCGAAAACGGATTAATGATGAACATATGGGAAGTCGCTGGCGTCGCCTCCGGCATCACGCGATTCTGTGCGTAGAACTCTATCTTTCGCAAAGCGGATGCCAGTTCCATCGGTTGTCCAGTCAGACGCCCGGCGGATTCATCCGCCATATATTCACGGGAACGCGAGATGGCGAATTGAATCAATGCCGCAGCCAACGGAGCAAGAACGATCATGAAGAGGTAGCCGACAATTCCGCCGGCATTGTCATCATCATCACTGCGGCCAAACCCAAAAATTGCAGCCCACTGCGCCATATTCGCCAACATGGTGATGGCGCCGGCAATGGAAGAAACCATTGTGCTGATCAATGTGTCGCGGTGTTTGACATGGCTGAGTTCATGGGCCATGACGCCCTCCACTTCCGACATGGTCAACCCCTGCAGAAGCGAAGTCGTCACCGCCACCGCGGCATGTTCCGGATCACGGCCGGTAGCAAAGGCATTGGGGGTATCCGTATCGATGATATAAACCCGCGGCATCGGCAGGCTATCTTTGCGGGCCAAATTTGCCACCAGTCGTACAAGTTCCGGTGCTGTCCGGGCATCCACTTCGCGGGCTCCGTACATGCTAAGAACGATTTTGTCGCTGTACCAGTAGCTGAAAAAGTTCATCAGCATGGACACGATGAACATTACGGTCATCCCGCGGGTCCCGCCGAAGAAACTCCCGGCCGTAATCAGAAGGCCTGTCAGCGCCGCCATCAATACGGTCGTTTTTAGGGTATTCACTGTGTTTACACCTCCATGTATTTCCCAACTGAAACTCAGTCATGAGTCTCAAACTATATTATAGCATAAGTAAAGCCGCAGAAAAATCCGCGGCTTGCGTAAAATAGGCAACCTAGGGAAACGACCTAATAATTGGTCGATTTTTGTGTTCGAATGATCCAGACCTCAACGCGTCGATTCTTTGCACGTCCCTCTTCCGAAGTATTCGGCCGCAACGGGCGATATTCGCCATAACCGATGGCGCTGAAATTTTCCGGCTTAAGCGATGGCTCCTGCGATAATATGAACCGCATAAAATTGATAGCCCGCATTCCGCTCAATTCCCAGTTTGATGGATACAGCGAAGTATTGATAGGAACATTATCAGTATGTCCGGCCACGACGATTTGTTGCGGCAACCCTGCCAGCAATTTGGCAATATCCGCTGCCAGCTTTTGCGATTCTGGGCGGAGATAGGCTTCTCCGGAAGGAAACAATGCCGAATCCTTAATTCGTAAACGCACGCCGTCTTCTGTCGATCTCGCTTCCAATTCCCCGACCAGTCCGTTTAGCTTGATATAACGCTCTACCGCCTCCTTCAATTGCAGAAGTTGGACTGTTTCGCGTAGAGCCGCCTGGGTCAGGGGAACCGCTTTGTTGCTTGTGGCAGATGCAGGAGGCGCATTAGGCCTATTGGGCGGCATGTCGCTAGTAACGGCAGCAGGAACATTCTCGCTCGGCGCCATAGACGGCGCCATATAGGAAAAGGGAAACATTGAACTGGCACCGCCCGAACCACCTCCGCCGAGGTTTACAGTAAAAGCGCTATGAAAAGATTTTCCCAGCTCGCCCACCTTTTTTTCATCGGTCTTACTCATACCAAACAATACTATGAACAACGCCAACAATAGCGTCAGCAAATCCGAATAAGGGACCAGCCATGTTTCATCCGGATGTTCTTCGTGATGTTCTGAATGTTTACGGCTCAAACATCCTCAACCCCCTTCACCAGACTCTTTCGTAGATTTCCGATTGACCGACGGCAAGAACACTAATAACTTTGCCTCTATGGCAACCGGAGAATCACCCGCCTGCAACGATAAAATTCCCTCCACCATCATTCGTTTCAGTTTGACTTCTTCTTGGGAGATCAGTTTCAATTTATTTGAAAATGGATGCCACATGACATAACCGGTAAAAATACCGAAAATAGTGGCGACAAACGCACCAGCAATCGCATGTCCCAACTTTTCGACATCCGTCATGTCCGCAAGTGCGGCAATCAATCCAATAACCGCTCCCAATACGCCGAGGGTCGGTGCATACATTCCTGCTTGGGCAAATACAAGTGCACCGGTTCGATGCCGTTCTTCCATGAGTGCAATGTCCAACTCCAGTACATCTCGGACAAAAGCGCCATCCATGCCATCAATAACCATCGTCAGGCCGCCTTTTAGGAAAGGGTCATTAACTCCTGACAAACTATTTTCAAGCGCCAGCAATCCTTCTCGACGGGCAGTTTGAGCAAAATTGACCATAATTTTTAACAGTTCATCGGGCTCCATCAATTGTGGTTTTTTGATTAAAAGCTTAAAAAAAGTTGGTACTTGTTTAACGACCGCAATGGGAAATGCATTAAAAATTACACCAACTGTACCCAAGAAAATAATTAGTGCTGCAGCTGGATTAAGTAGTGCCGTTGGACTTGCGCCCTTGACCGCCATCCCAACAACAACGGCAAAACATGCAACAGCCATCCCTATAGCAGTTGAAATCTCCAAGACTAATTCCCCCCATACCGCAAAAAACTGCGGCCCCTCCGCGATTCCAATTATTCAATCATATTATCGAAAAAAACGACAAAAAGCTGAACCCTTTTTGGTTATCTCTTGAGATAAAATTAAACAGCACAAGATTGTCCTCACGAATTCACCTGACATTATTGAAACCATGTACAAAAGCGCTTATTCATCGGTCAGACTTGAAAGCCAGCATATTTGTCAGATCCCGGTAACGAACCAATATTTTGACTATCCCTTCGCTGTAGGGAGCAATTTCATACGGCTGAAAAAACAACACCAAGCCATCGTCTGTCAGATAAAAACCCGAGTCCTCTTTGACACCTCGGAAGTCCCAAAGCGGCAACCCGCGGCTCGCCCCTTCCCGTCGTACTATTGCAGTCAGCCGGTCTCGATAATTCGTCCCGACAACGAACAAATCCGCCAGCTTGCATAAGTGCCCAGTCGGCAGTTGAATCGTAAACGCAGTGAGAAAACTCATACCATGGGCGCCGCCTGTGTACTGATAAACAGTCTGTCCCAGACTCAGAAACTGCGAATCATTGCGAAAAACTTCGTAGTCGGCCCGAAAGGTCAGAGCGTCCTTCATATGTTCCGGCAAATGCGGATCGGTGCGCGTCTCCAGCGCCGCTTGTTCAAACCGTCGGTAGGCGGTCAAAACAACGTTGCGGAACAATTCGTTGGCATCGCTCAGAATTCTGGGATGCGGTCCATTTTGCAACTGCGGCACTGTCGCCTGTACCCGCGCCCCCTGCGAAATATGCATCATCTCCACGACCACCGCGGCCTCCGCGATGGGAATAGAAACCACCAACACCGCCAGCAGAAAAATGAACCCCGCAATCGTGACAACTCGTCGGCTTCGCAAGGATACGTTGCGCAATAGTTTCTCCTCCATTTCTCCTCCAGACTCATTATTTCAGCCAGCGTTTTTCTGCACTAATAAATTCGCTTGCACGAACTCGATTTCCTGTTTCTCGCACCCTGAAATAGAAACGACCGCCCTCTTCTCTTGAGAGAGCGGTCGTCGATAATCATTCAACCGGGCAAGACAGGCATCAAATAATTGCAAAGGTCAACAATATGGCTTCAGCGATGAAAAACGCAGTGGCAACCTTCGCTGTTCTTTTTTCCCGTTCCGCCAAAATAATTTGATACATCGCGCCAACCCCTCCTATATTTGTCATACCGATCTTTGTCTAAATATTATCACATTATTTTTTGTCTGACAAGTATTTTATTGGGGACTTGCAGATATTTCTTTCCAAACAGAAAAAGAGCGGTTTTTCCGCTCTCTCACGATTATATCCCCCATATTGGGCCATTATCTCAACAACAGTCTCCCTCCATGAAAAACCAGGCTGCCCAAAACAACTGCCGAGACAATGCTGCCAAGCGCCCCATACACGACAATACGCCAATCTTTCGTTTCCTGATACATGGTCACCAATGTCGTCACACAAGGCGTATAAATCATATATACCAGCAAAAAAGTAAATGCAGTAAGCGGGGAAATGCTATGCGTCAAAATTTCCGCCAAATTTCCGGAATCCTGGGCCGCATGATAAATGATACCCAAGCTGGATAACACGCTTTCTTTGGCGGCAATCCCAAAAATCAAAGCAACAATCAGCTGCCAGCTTAACCCCATGAGATCGCCGACGGGCTCCAGAATCTGGCCGATCTTTGCAATATATGTGTGTTCAAAGGGACCCGCCGGAAATTTGGACAAACACCACATCACCACGGACGCAGCAATAATGACATTGCGAATTCTATGCACAAAATTCAGCGTCATCCAGACTGCGGATGTGGTTATTCCTTGCATTGTCGGCGTCTGATAGGGTGGCAGCTCCATCATGAACGAGCTCTCCCCGTCTCGGGGGATAAACAGACTTACAATATATGCGACCAAAACCATCAACAACAAACTGATTCCCAGTAATGACAACATTACTACCGTGGCCGCGGTCGACGCAAAAAAAGCGGAAACCAAAAAAACCATGACGCCCAGACGCGCCGGGCACGGCGCGTACGAACTCACTAAAATGGCAACGGTTCGGTCATAGCGGCTGGATAAGATGCGGGAAGCAAGAATGCCGTTGACATTGCAACTGCAGCCGAGCACTAACGGCAAAAAAGTCTTGCCATTCATCCCCATTGCGCTCATAATCTTATCCGCCAAAAATACAATCCGGACCATATAGCCGCTATCCTGAATCAGTGAATAAAACAAAAAAAACATCGCCATCTGCGGCAAAAATCCCATTGCCGCTCCCACGCCCTTGAGGATTCCGCCGACAATGAGATCCGATAAAAGCCCTGGGACATTCCAGATAAAAAACCACTCCGCCAAGAAAATTCCCAAGCCGTCGAATATCTCGGCGATCCATTCCGACAAGGGGCGACTGATGGCAAATGTTAAATAAAACATAATGCCAAAGACCAGTAACATCAATGGTCCACCCCAGAGCGGATGCAGGGCCCAACGGTCAATCCGGTCCGACAGCGTCTCGCCGGTTGGGCGTTTGGCGGCAATTCTTGCTGCAATATCTTCCGCAACGTTGTACCGGGTACTGATAATGTCGCTCTGCATAGCATCGCTTTCCGTCTCAAGCCTCTTCAGCAGCAGCCAACGAGCGCTCCCCTGGGGACCGTCCTGCAAACTACCCTTGCACTGCATCAAAGCCCTTTCCACCCGTTCTCCATAACGAATCGCATAATTTCGTCGGGGCGCCTGGTGGCTGGCAACATTCGTTATCGTCGCAAATAATTCCGCAGTATCTAGCGTTCCCTGCTTTTTTTCCGGTACAACCGGTACTTGCAGTTCTTCTTCCAATCGATCGTGATATACAATAAGCTCTTGCTCAAAAGCAATCTCCAACTTATTCAAAACCGCCATTACATGATGATATCGCTCCATAGTTTCCAGCAACAAGTATAAGCCGCGCTCCAAATTCATGGCATCCAGAACAACCATGACAACATCGGGAGGTTCTTCACGCAAAAAGTCATTCACCAGAATTTCTTCCGAAGAATGACTGCCATAACCATATATTCCAGGAAGATCCGTAAAATGAAATTCCCTGTTGTCATAATTTATCGCCATTGTGCAGACTTCGGTCGTCTTGCCGCACCAGTTGCCGATGATCTGACTAGCGCCGGTAATGGAGTTGAACAGAACGCTTTTTCCTACATTCGGATTGCCGATAATTGCTACTTTAATTATCTCGACAGTTATTTCATTCACTCAGCGGATGCCACCCTTATATTCCGGCATTCATCCCGCCGTAGCACCATTCTGGTTCCCCGCACTTTAATTTCCAACGGGTCCGCCAGCGGGGCACGCCGAATAATCCGAACTCGCGTTCCGGGGGTGAAGCCCATTTGCAACATTCTTGTTTTCTGCGCCTGCGAGCCGGACACACCAATAATCGTCATTTCTTTTTGCGTAGCGGCAATATCTAGTGTTATTTCTTTTCTATCCATTTTGCCCGCTTCCTCCAACTGAAAAGTGTTATCATATATTTATATTAAATTATACAATGTTTTTCAAAAAAAGAAATACCGAATTTAAAACCAATGCCAAATGTCTACTTGGCTTTGCGAAATTTCGAACAAACAGCTCCAATGGTTTTTGTCCGAATAATCCTGCAAATACCGCTGTAATCTTACGAGGACCGGTTGTTCCGTGGCAAAATGTCCTGCATCCACAAGATTTAAGCCTATGGATTGAGCTTCTTGAGCATCGTGATAACGAATATCACCAGTCACCAAAACCTGTACCCCTTGTTGAACAGCGTCTTTCGTCACTTCCATCCCGGCCCCGCCGCACACCGCTACCCGTTGAACGAAAGAATTCGGATCGCCGACTACTCGCAATCCGTCGGCTTGCAAAGCAGTCCGGACGTTGTGAGCAAAGTCGGCCAATCGCATCGGGCTCTCCAAATTTCCGACCCTGCCTAGTCCCCCGATAGTCCATTCGTTATTTAGGGGATATACATCGTAGGCCACCTCTTCGTATGGGTGAACCGCAACAATTGCCGCGATGATCTTTTGAGCCAGACTCGCCGGTGCAACCGATTCAATTCTGGTCTCCTCTACCCGGGTAAACTGGTTTTGCCGGCCAATAAACGGACTTGTATCCGCTCCCGGCAAAAATGTCCCCACTCCCGTCACACGGAATCCACTTTTGCTGTATTTGCCGATACACCCCGCGCCGGCTTCGGTCATTGCTTGCCACACCGCCTCTTCGTATTGCTGCGGTACATAGGTTGCTACTTTGACCAACGCTTCCCGCCGACGGCGTAAAGTTTCCACGTCCCGCAAGGACAATTGTTCCGCCAGAATGTCATTGACCCCGCCCGGCGCAACATCCAGATTCGTATGGGCTGCATAGACCGAAATATTTCTTTGCAATAGCTTCGTCAACAGTTCTCCATCCGGGGTGTCCAGACGGATGCTTTTCAGGGAATGAAAAGGAAACGGATGATGGCTGATAATCAGTCCGGCATTCATCCGCCAGGCCTCATCGACCACCGCGCTCGTCACGTCCAGGCTTAACAAGGCTTTTTCAATCTCCTGGGCCGGGCTGCCGATCAACAGGCCGACATTATCCCACGACTCCGCCCATTCTCTTGGCGCCATTTTTTCGATAGCAGCGGCAATCATTCCACAATTTGCAAACATTTCAGCTTCGCCTCCAATTCAGCGATTTTGGACATAATTTTCTGTCGTTCCCGGCCCACTTTATCAGAGCGAGATTTTTCCATTGCCGTTGCCCGGTGCAAATACTGCCGCCGCAAACGGATCAGGTGTTCGGGCAAAAGCGGATGCCGATTCAGCCAGAGCTGGGGACCTATTTCCAGCAGCAATGCATCCAACGCTTCCGCCGATCCCTGTTCCGCCACGATGATTTCATAAAGGCGATCATCTTCCCGTACCAAGTCTTCCGCCACAATGATCCAGCCATTGGTCAGGAGCCATTCCCTCAAACTCGCGGCACCGGTCATTGGTTGACAAACGATGCGGCGCAGGTTCTTCACGACTTCGGGTGAAGACTGCAATATCCGACTGATTGTTGACCCGCCCATGCCGGCAATGACCGCAACCTCCACCTCTCCTGGTGAAACCACCCGCAAGCCGTCTCCCAGGCGGACTGCCACCTTATTTTCAATCGCGGCTTCCCGAACAGTACGTTTGGCGGCTTCCAGCGGTCCTGTCTGAACATCGCCAGCCACCGCCGCCATTATCTTGCCGCTTTGTATCAGCCATACCGGCAAAAAAGCATGATCCGTACCGATATCGGCCATGCTTTGATATGGACCGATCTGGTTGGCAATCGCCTTAAGTCGTGCCCCAAGTTCCACAGCTTCGTCCTCCTTGCATACCTATGATTCATTTCTCCGTCCGCAATGGAACCCCTGCGACAAAAAAAGAAAAGCCCGGGAATTTCTCCCGAACTTTTATTTTTTGGTGACCCGTGGGGGAATCGAACCCCCGATACCGCCGTGAAAGGGCGGTGTCTTAACCGCTTGACCAACGGGCCATGTTAACGTGGTGGGCCCACCTGGGATCGAACCAGGGACCAGCCGGTTATGAGCCGGCGGCTCTACCGCTGAGCTATAGGCCCCGGAGACACAAAACAGGTTTTCCGAAGAAAGCCTGCTGACTTTTAAAATTGGCTCCTCGAGTAGGACTCGAACCTACAACCCCGCGGTTAACAGCCGCGTGCTCTACCATTGAGCTATCGAGGAATGTTGTCAACGTCATTTATTATAAATCAAGCTACCAGGCGGCGTCAAGGGCTTTTTATATTTTTTCGGCACAGAATATCAATTTTTTTATTCCAGAAAGTCCTTCAGCTTTTTGCTCCGACTGGGATGGCGTAATTTACGCAACGCTTTTGCCTCAATCTGGCGGATACGTTCCCGGGTAACTTGAAAGAAATGGCCTACTTCTTCCAATGTCCTGGCTCGCCCATCATCCAGCCCAAACCGTAGCCGCAACACTTTTTTCTCTCGCGGCGTTAGTGTTTCCAGCACTTCCTCTAGTTGTTCCTTCAATACCATAAATGAAGCGGCGTCAGCTGGCGCCTGCGCATCGGCGTCCTCAATAAAATCTCCAAGGTGGGAATCCTCTTCCTCGCCGATTGGCGTCTCCAACGACACCGGTTCTTGCGCAATCTTCATGATTTCACGCACTCGTTCGACCGTAATGTCCATCATTTTGGCAATCTCATCGGGAGATGGCTCGCGGCCCAATTCCTGCAACAATTGCCGGGAAACCCTAATCAACTTGTTGATAGTTTCCACCATATGCACAGGAATACGAATGGTTCGCGCCTGATCGGCAATAGCCCTGGTAATGGCCTGCCGAATCCACCAGGTCGCATACGTGCTGAATTTATAACCTTTTGTGTAGTCAAATTTTTCAACAGCTTTAATCAAGCCTAAATTGCCTTCCTGAATCAGATCCAAAAACAGCATCCCACGCCCGACATATCGTTTGGCAATGCTAACCACCAACCGCAAATTAGCCTCTGATAAACTCCGTTTTGCCCGGTCACCCTGTTCCAGGGCAACTTTGGCCGTAGTGCGGATTCTTTGCAGCGTATCGGCGACAGCGGCTGATGATTGCGGTTCTCCCTCTAACAGATAATAAGCCAAGGCAAGGTTGCCACCTTCAACCAGGCGGATATCCGCTTCTTTTAATCCCTGGATGGTTTTGGCGACGTTACCGCCCTCGGCTAGTCGCACCGTTGGCGGCTCCTCGGGTCGCAACGCAAGATTCAGCTGTTCCGTCGTAATCAGGTTGGCCTGTTGTCGTCCCAACGTCACCGCAGCCCGAATCAGTTCGGTTAAATCCGCAACAGCTGGAAATGACGGTATTGGCGCCGTATCTAGCGCCGGCGGAACAAAAAGGTTGCTGTCCGCTTCCCCGTCAATGATTTCAACGCTTTCAGAATTCAAGTGATTTTGCAATGCCCGAATTTCTTCTCGAGTCAGCGCAACGGTAGCTGACTGGAACAGCCCATTAGTAAGTTTCTGCTCTCGTTTAGCCGCTAGATCGCGCAATATCTTAAATACTTCGCTGGTCTGTCGAACCCGAACCATATACTCTTCCCGCGCCAGCAGGATTTGTGACAAAGTCAGACGTTCAGACAAAGATAACGGCTTTTCCATCTCGATAAACTCGTTTTCCATAAGCATTTCATCAAGGAGCAATTGCGCTTCGTTGGCTTTGTCCATACGTTGCGCCAGCTTTGTCTCATCAACCGCCGACAGCAAAGAAACGCGGCCTATCTCCTTGAGATACATCCGAACAGGGTCATCGATGCTGACACCTTCCGGAATCGCCTGCTCAAGGTCAACTTCTTCCACAACCGTTTCAGTTCCGCCGGCGCCTACCGCTTCCAGAGCGTCGGGATCGGGAAGTTCATCGACAATCTCTACGTTCTTCTTGGCCAACAGTTCATAGACATCTTCGATATCTTCGGGCGAAAGGTCTTCATTCTGGAATGCATCCAGCACTTCAACCGTCGCTATCATATTGTTGGCCTGTGCCGCTTTTTTCACCAACTCATCCACCCGATCCGTGATGAGCTTCTTTTTGTCGATCATTGCCAAACCCTACTCCCTCCGGTTGTCAAACAAAATTCCCTTAACCCTGCATTTTGGTTAAATCGCTAATTTTTGTAAGTATTCGCTGTGCATTCGCTAATTCCTGCATATATTGCGAATCTCCATTACGCAACAGTAAATCGGCTTTCAGTCGATGTTCCTCATATTCAGTGTTAAGGCGGGCCAATAAAATGATCCGCACACAATCTTCCAATGCCTGCGATACCGCCGGTCCCTGTCCTTCTTTAAGAAGCAGCCGGGATAACAGTTGAACCGTTTCCTCGTCCAGTTCCGCCATCAACTTTTCCGGACAAATTTTTTTATCTCTCACCGCGACTCGCCAGATTGTCTCCGCCAACACGCGTCGCGGACCGTTTTGAAAATCATCCGGAGTCAGGGTCGCGGCGACTGTCGCAAACTGTTCCGGTGATTCCAGCAACTGCCGAAGCACATATTCTTCAGCAGTCACTTGCCGGGAATCATTCCCGCGCCGTACATATATTGCCGAAGGCCGGGTGCTGTCCTTTTGGCCCCGCTGTCGACGCAGTTCGCTGCGAATCGACCCTTCATCAATGTCTAATCGCTCCGCCAGCCTGGCAATGTGAGCATCCACTTCCACGGCGTTGTCAGCTTGCGCCAAGAATGGCACCGCCTGATTCACCACCGATACTTTTCCATTCAAATCCGTAAAATCGGAATTCTTCAAAATCTGTTCAATTTGAAAATCAAGCAGGCCGGCGGCGGACTCTAAACATTGAGTCACAAATTTCGGACCGTATTTCCGCATTACTTCATCCGGATCTTTGCCGCCAGGAAAGGAAGCCACCCGGACTTCTGCACCGCCGGCGCGCACAATGGATAACGCCCGGAGCGTCGCCTGCTGTCCCGCAGCGTCCCCGTCATAGGCAAAAACAATCTCCGAAGCGTAATGACGAACCAAACGGGATTGTTCAGCCGTAAAGGATGTACCCAGGGATGCAACAACATTATGAATTCCTTGGCTGGACAAGGCGATGGCATCCATGTAGCCCTCGACGACGATCGCCCGTCCCGCTTCTTTAATGGCCCGATGGGCCCGGGAAATATTGTACAGGACATATTTTTTGCTGAACACTGGGCTTTCCGGGCTGTTCAGATACTTGGGCTGGGAATCATCCATCACCCGACCGCCGAACCCGATGACACGTTCGCGAATATCCTCGATCGGAAACATGACACGGTTGCGAAAGCGATCATAAATGCCATCTTGGGAACGGGGAAGCGCCAAGCCAGCCTTCACCAAAACATCCGGGCGGATCCCCCGCTTTTGCAGTGCATTGGCCAGTTTGCTCCAATCGTCTGGGGCAAAGCCAAGCTTCAGTTCCTGCGCCATCTCAACGGATACGCCCCGATTTGTCAGATAGGACAAGGCATAGATTCCCAACGACGATTTCAGCAAGCAGGCATGGAAAAAATCCCGGGCAAGCGCGTTGGCATGAAAAATTTCTTCCCGTTCCCGCTCTCTTTGACGCTCTGCTTCGGAACGTTCACGTTCCGGCACCGGAATATTCAACTTTTGCGCCAGTAGTTTCGCCGCCTCGCTGAACCCGATATTCTCAATTTTCATGAGAAATCGAAATGCATCGCCTCCGGCTTGACAGCCGAAACAATAAAAAAACCCTTTATCGGGCGCCACGGAAAACGACGGAGTTTTCTCCTGATGAAAAGGACAACAGCCCCAATAATTCCGACCTTTTTTCTGCAGAGGGACATATTCCGATATAATTGCAACAATATCAGTTTGTGCCCGCAACTTTTCGATAAAATCGTCGGCAGCGGAATACTTTATCATAGTGTATTAATTATTCGCTAAAAACTTCGGGTATCCTGCCAGAAATAATATTTTTTCAAAAATTGGTTTTGCAGCTCAGCATTTAATTATATTCCAATATCATCCAACACATTCGCGCTGTTTTTTGCTATAATGAAGAAAAATTAACTAAGCAACTTCGAGTTGCCGACGAAATGAGGTCCACCGCATGAGAAAGTACCATTTCATTTTTATTGTTGCCGTGTTGCTATTTGCGCTTTCTTCAAGCTGCTTCGCAGCTGTCAACAATAAATATTTTCGGGCTGACAAACAATATTTTGATGTTGAAACCGGTCAATACGTCATCAGCGGCAATATCGTAATCCATCTCAGCAATGGCTTTATTGCCGGCGATAAGGCACGAGTCAAATTGTCCACCCTGGAATTCTGGGGAACCGGGGGCTGGACATTAAAGCAGGACGACGTCACATTTAAAGGTGAGTCTGCCTACGTCGTGTTCGGCAAAAATTCAGCCATGATCGAAGGCGGCGCCGACTTCCAACGTCCCGACCTTCAGATTACAGCCGACAGCGTTGATTATAACTGGAAGACAAAAATCGCTGAGTTCAAAGGCAACGTGAAAGTGGTTCAGACGGGGCAAGCACCTGTAGGATCAGAGTTGGTCCGCTACAATGTGGAAACGAAAGAATTTGTGAATTGACAAAAAATCCCGGTCAAGCTGGCCGGGATTTTTTGCGTCAGAATCATATTTTGAACGGTTTATGCCCGCCCGTTTTTGAATACGAGTTCCATAA
The DNA here is from genome assembly GCA_012798135.1 of Veillonellaceae bacterium. The sequence continues at coordinate 230,921 of JAAZNU010000039.1, forward strand.
TCTTATTGGCCGTTTCTTCAATGGCCTTATTGGACACATCAATAATCGGGCAACCAATCCGTTCCATAATGGTCGTAGCATATTCCAATTCTTCGCTGATACGATTCAATGTTGCATAGTTGGCATCTGGCGGCAAACGCATAACTTTTAGACGTTCAGCCCGAATCTCATTTAATTTCCGGGAATCGATGACCAGACCCACAACCTTCTGCGGTGACACCTGGAAAAGTTCGTCCGGTGGCGGAACCTCCGGAACAAGGGGCACGTTGGCTACCTTGATTTTTTTATGAGCCAAATACATGCTAAGCGGCGTTTTCGAGGTTCGGGATACCCCCACCAGAATCAAATCCGCTTTCAGCAATCCCCAGGGATTTTTGCCATCATCATACTTTACGGCGAATTCAATCGCCTCCACCCGCTTGAAATAATCCTGATCCAACATGTGAATCAAGCCTGGTTTCAATTTGGGCGTCATGTCGGAAACAGATTGGATGGCCCGAATCATCGGGCCCATAATATCAACTGTAACCAAATCATACTTTTTGGCCTCTTCGAGCAATGCATCCCGCAGATCCGGCGACACTAAGGTATGACAGACTACGCACGGATGTTTCGAGGCTTCGCGCAGTGTCTCCTTAATTTGGACCGCCGAAGTGATATAAGGGATCCTGACAATGTCAAACTTCCCGGAATCAAATTGGCTGGCCGTGGCTCGGGCGACCATTTCCGCAGTTTCGCCGATAGAATCGGACAACGCATAAATGATAGGCAAAGCGGCTATGACGGTTACCTCCTTTTTCCCTGTCCCATTTCGACAAGCAACCGGGTAATGTTGGTTTTGGTTAACCGACCAATCACTTCGAACGCCCGTTCTTCCTCGGAGCCCATTGGGCGAACCACCGGCAGACTGTCAACTTCCCCATCCACCAGCTTTTTCGCCGCCGAAAGAACCGGTTCTTCCGGATCGGTCATAATCATTTTCGACATCCCGGTCATTAATACCTTCACCGGAATTTTTTGAAGATCACGACTCCCCATCGCTACCTTCAACAAATCCTTTCGTGAAACGACGCCTCTCAATATCCCGCCCGGCTCGACAACAAATACCGTACCGACATCTTCGAGAAACATCGTCACTATGGTATCATAGGCGCTGGCTGTCGCAGCTACGACAACCGGCACGGACTGAATATCCCGCACTTTGTAACGGGCTATTTCTTCAGTCAGCATGCTGAAAGCGCCCTTGCCTGTGTAATAATATCCGACTTTCGGCCGTGCGTCAAGTATGCCGGACATAATGAGAATAGCGAGATCGGGGCGCAATGCCGCCCGGCTCACGCCTAGGCGTTCAGCAAGTTGTTCCCCCGTCAGCGGCCCGCCTTCCTTGACCATTTCGATGATTTTTTCCTGTCGTGGCGTAAGTAGAATGGAAACCACTCCTCTCCGAGATCCATGCTACCATGTATATTCGCTATTTTCCGCCAGTCCCCTGCCAGTAAGTTTTTCCAATATTATTCTTTGTTCAATTTGCGCAACCCAGTGCTTGGATGCCTTCACCGCATCCGGATTCACCGAGATGGAATCAATGCCGCTTCGGACCAAGAATTCCGTAAAGTCCGGATAAACGCTGGGAGCTTGCCCGCAGATGGAAACCGTTTTCCCATCGCGATGCGCGACTTCGATCAAATGTCGGATCGCTCGTTTAACTGCCAGATTGCGTTCATCAAAAATGCCGGCGACACTGTCATTGTCGCGATCGCATCCCAATACCAACATCGTCAGATCATTGGAACCGATCGAATAACCATCCACATACTGGTTAAATTGATCGGCCAAAATAATATTGGAGGGAATTTCCGCCATCAACCATACTTTGAAATCAGGTCCTCGCCGCAGGCCTTCCTGCGCCATAAGAGCGGTAACTTTGGCCGCCTCTTCGACGGTACGACAAAAGGGAATCATGACATGCAAATTTTTAAAACCGAATTCTTCCCGCACTTTTCGCACCGCTCGCAGTTCAAGCCGGAATGCCTCAATATAAGCCGGGTCATAATAGCGTGAGGCTCCCCGCCACCCCAGCAGCGAGCTGGGCTCAACCGGTTCATATTTTTCCCCGCCTTTCAGATCTCGGTACTCACTGGTTTTGAAATCGCTGAACCGCAGCGTAACCGGTCGCGGCGCCATCGCTTGCGCAACTTTGCGGAATGCGTCCGCCAGCACATTTACCACGCGGTCCGGTTGGTTCATTTCAATCAGGTACAGGGGATGTTCATGAATAAAAGTCGTCCAGATGAATTCTTCCCGCATCAGGCCAATCCCGTCGGCAGGCAACGGTGCATAGCGGGCGGCCAAATCGGGATCGCCGAGATTCATGTATATTTTGGTTCCGGTAACCGGAAATGTTTCAACGGCAAAACCCGGCCCGGCTTCAGCTGGCCGCGGCGCTGCCACCAGATCACTGATCACGCCTTCATAAATCACGCCGTTCGTTGCATCCACCGTAATCTGCATGCCGGTCTGAATAGCCGTAGTCGCCGACTTGCCGCGGCTCTTGGTGCCAACCACGCAAGGAATTCCCAATTCCCGGCTGACAATTGAGGCGTGGCACGTCATTCCGCCGGAATCGGTCACAATGGCTTTCGCTTTTTTCATCGCCGGCACCCAATCAGGAGCGGTCATTTCCGTGATCAAGATTTCGCCCTCTTTGAAGTTGTCGATCAGGTTTGGCGACAGAATAACGTGCGCAATGCCGCTTACCCGCCCGGGACTGGCCGGCAGGCCCTTGACCAAAATGTTTCGTTCGGCGATTGGTGCAGCTTCCGTTTCTTTTTTCACAGACACTACCTCCTTCTGTTCTGTGGTAACCGGTTTATTTTTATTCGACCAGACGGTTTCCGGACGGGCCTGGACGATCCACAGCCTATTGTTTCGTTCGTCCATCGCCCACTCCATGTCCATATAAGTGCCGTAATGTTTTTCAATATCCAGCGCATAACGGGACAATTCCTGAATTTGCTCGTCGGTAAGCACCGGTTTGTTCTTCAGTTCATCCGGAACCGGTTTTTCCACGACGCCGCCGCCCGGCCTTCGTACCAGTTGAACGGTTTTTTCGTGCACGGATCGTTCCGTGATTTCCAGGTCCGCTTTGGCAACCCAAAAATGATCGGGAGTCACGGTTCCCTGTACAATATATTCTCCTAATCCCCAGGAACCCTCGATCAAGATATTTCGATCATCACCATTGACCACATTGACAGTAAACATGACTCCGGAAGCCGCTGAAAAAACCATCATCTGGACAACCGCGCTCAGCGCCGCCTCTGTGTGACTGAAATTTTTCTTGGTCCGATAGTAAACCGCGCGGTCGGTAAACATCGAGGCGAAACATTCCTTGACTCGTTCCACCACTTCGTCAGCGCCCCGAACATTCAAATATGTTTCCTGTTGTCCGGCAAAGCTGGCATCCGGTAAATCCTCCGCCGTTGCGCTGGAGCGGACCGCAACAAACGGCTGTTCTTCCCCGACTTTTGCCGCCAAATCCACGTAAGCCTGCTTGATCGCTTCTTCAAATTTTTTCGGCAGTTTTGCGTCCACAATGACTTGCCGGATACCGGCGCTAATTTCCCGCAACTGTCGGCTATCTTCGACATTGGTAAGGTTCGCAATCATTTCACTGATTTTCCGATCAAGGCCGGTTTCCCGCAAAAACGTCCGATAGGCCTGAGCGGTTGTCGCGAAACCATAAGGAACCGGAACGCCGGTTTTGGAAGTCATTTCGCCCAACGATGCCGATTTCCCGCCGACGATCGCAACATCTTCCCGGCAGATATCCTCAAACCATAAGATCCACTGCTCTTTTGCGTGTTTATCGACCACCATACCGCCTCCTAAGTTTTTTCGTTTACATGATACCATATATGCGTCATATTGCCAATATAGTATATGCTAAATGGAAAAATATTTTATTATTTTTTCACAAACTTGTGCGGTTCATTATTTTTCTACCCGGCAAAATACAAACCGGAGTCGAACTGATCGACCCCGGTTTGTATCCAACAGGTATCCTTTTTTCGTCAAAAAAATCAACTTTGCTGACGGTGCTATTGGGGAACGATTTTGCTGAAATCGGCGATCTTACGTGTGAAGATGCTGATCCGTCGCAACAAAGCCAACCGATTATCCCGAACCCGGACATCCTCCGCCATAACCATGACGGATGCAAAAAATGCATCAATTGGCGCTGCCAGATCAGCAATCACTTGTAGCGCCGCCAAATACTCCTGGTCGTTGATTGCACCGGCGATACGCGACTCGGCAGCCTCGCAGGCTTGATATAGCGAGGCTTCGGCCGCATTTTCAAACAAAGACTCTTCGACATTTTCGCATTCCGTTTTGCCCGCCAGATTGGCGGCCCGGGTAAATGCTTCCACAGCCCGTTCCAAAGCGGCCGTTCCTTCCGGCGAAGCCATGGCCATCGCCCGGAGCCAAGCGTCATAAACATCATTAGTGCTGGTCGCCAGCAAAGCATCGATAATATCATACCGGACGCCGGCATCGCTTAACACATTCTTCAGACGAAGCCGGAAAAACTCCTGAAAGCTGTCGAGAAGTTTTTGCCGTTTTGCTTCCTCAACCAGTCCCGCCAAATCCATGGCGCTTTCGGCTATTTCCGAAAGAGACAGAGAAATCTTTCCGTCAATCAAAATATTCACCACACCAAGGGCCTGCCGGCGCAGGGCGTAAGGATCCTGCGACCCGGTTGGGATAAGGCCCCGGCTGAACGTCGTGACAATATTATCGATCTTATCGGCAATCGCCACGGCGCGTCCCGCCGCAGTCGACGGCAAAATGTCGCCGGCAAAGCGCGGCAGATAATGTTCGAAGATCGCTTTGGACACTATCGGAGATTCGCCGGACAGCCGGGCATACTCCTCGCCCATTACTCCCTGCAGTTCTGTAAACTCGCAGACCATGCCGGTCATCAGATCGGCTTTCGCCAATTCAGCGGCACGTTCCACCAGGGGCAAGTCGCCAGCGGTCACTCCTGTTTGATCGGCAATCACCACCGACATTTTTTTGAGACGCTGAGCCTTGTCGTACATAGTACCAAGGCCTTCCTGAAAAACAATGGTCTTTAACTTACCCACCCGTTCGCCCAGGGGCACTTTTCGGTCCTCGTCGTAAAAGAAGCGAGCGTCGGCGAGCCGGGCCCGAAGAACGCGTTCATTGCCATGCCGGACATTATCGATATATTCTGTTCCGCCATTTCGGACGGTAATGAACACCGGAAACAGCTTTCCATCCGCGCTGAACACCGGGAAGTATCGTTGATGCTCTCGCATTGGCGTAATAATGGCATCAGCCGGCAAATCGAGGAATTTTTCCTCGAAGCGGCCGCACAACGCCGTAGGGTATTCCACCAAAAACAGTACTTCTTCCAATAATTCCGCATCAATGTTCGCCGTGCCGCCTTGGGCTACCGCTAATTCCTCGACTTGCCTGCGAATGATCGCCCGTCGTTCCGTTGGATCCACAATCACGAAATTGTCCCGCATCAATGTTTCATAATCGGCAGCTGTCGGAATGGAGACGCTAGCGGACCCCAGCACGCGGTGTCCCCGGCTGACCCGGCCGGACACAATGCCGGCAAATTCGACCGGCACGACCTCCGCACCAAACAACGCGACCAACCAGTGAATCGGCCGGACAAATTTCAGATCACCGTCGCCCCAACGCATGTTTTTGGGAAAAGCCAAAGCCGACGCCAATCCCTGCAATAGTTCCGGCAACAATCCCGCCACTTGTTTCCCCGTATCATGAATGACCGCATAAACGTAGCCGTCCTCACTGATCAAGTCCGTCGCCGCCACTCCTGCGCCGCGGGCAAAGCCTTCGGCAGCCTTGCTCGGTTTTCCGGCCGAATCATAGGCCAACTTAATCGACGGCCCCTTTTTCTTGATCGTCTGATCGGCTTGTTCTTCAGCTACGCCATGCACGGTCAACGCCAACCGCCGCGGCGTTCCGACCGTTTTGAGTGATGCGAAATCAATCCGTTTATCCGCCAGCGCTTTCTTGGCCAAATCGGCGAACTGTCCTAAAGCTCCCGGCATAAATCGCGCTGGGATCTCTTCAGTGCCAATTTCAAACAACAAATCTTTTGCCATCTTATTTCGCCTCCTTCAGAAGAGGATAGCCCAATTTCTCGCGTTGCGCCAAATAGCCCTGCGCACAAAGGCGGGCCAAGTTTCTCACCCGGCCTATAAATGCCGTTCGTTCACTGACGCTGATAGCCCCCCGAGAATTCAGCAGATTAAAAGTGTGGCTGCATTTCAAAACATAGTCGTAGGCCGGCAGCACATAACCCAAATCAACAACCCGGATCGCTTCCTTTTCATACATGTCGAACAAATGGAATAACATATCGGTATCGGCAATTTCAAAATTGTAATAGGACTGCTCGACTTCGTTGCGATGGAAGACATCGCCATAGGTAATGCCATTGACCCATTCAATATCGAATACATTTTCCTTGCCCTGAATGTACATGGACAAGCGTTCCAACCCATAAGTAATCTCGACGGCAACCGGTTTCACGTCAATGCTGCCCACTTGTTGAAAATACGTGAACTGAGTAATTTCCATGCCGTCCAGCCAGACTTCCCAGCCCAGACCCCAAGCGCCCAAAGTCGGCGATTCCCAGTTGTCCTCCACAAAGCGAATATCATGTTCGGCCGCCTTGATTCCGAGCTGCGCCAAGCTTTCCAGATAGAGTTCCTGGATGTTGAGCGGCGACGGTTTCATGACCACTTGATACTGATGATGTTGGAACAGACGATTGGGATTGTCGCCGTAACGGCCGTCGGCCGGGCGTCGGGACGGTTCCACATAGGCAACATTCCATGGTTCAGGCCCCAGGGCCCGCAGAAACGTCGCCGGGTTCATCGTGCCGGCGCCTTTTTCCACATCGTATGGCTGTTGGATGATGCAGTTCTGGCTGGACCAAAACTTTTGCAGCGTCAGAATAATTTCCTGAAAAGTCATGCCAAATTCTTCCCCCTTCAAAATTTTATGGACCTAACCGTTGCAACGGAAAAACAAAAAACCCATCCCTGCAACGTTGCTCTCGTTGCAGGGACGGGTCTATTTTCCCGCGGTTCCACCCTGCTTGACTCCTATCCGAGTCCGCCTTGCTTTTATGGCGAGCTTTACTCAATCCGTGACCGGATTTTTCCTCTCGCGGTTTGGGAATGCCGTTCATCCGCACTTCGCCGATCTTCCACCCGCATCGGCTCGCTGTCCGTACCCTGCTGCAGATTACTCTTTCCCGCATCACCGTAACTGCAACTATCTTATCGAAAACGCCAAAAAAAATCAAGTCTTCACCGTCTCCAGCAGCGGCGAAGATTGCCTTACTCCGGCGTTATAACGTACAATAGAACAAACAACTATTTCAAGGAGGTTCGGGATGGCCAAATTAGAAATTCAATTCGAGCCCAACGCTGAGCAGCACATCCGGCAAAACGGCGGTTCCGTGTTGCTCGTGGCAACTCACGATTCCCATCTCGGCTGATGTAAAATCAACTTGGGCCCATCCGTGCGATTGGGCGAACCATCCGCCAAGGACATGGACCATTACAATCATCTGACCATAAACGGCATTGAAGTCTATATGCCCAAATCCGTATTTATCCCGGGTAATTTTACAATTTCTTTGCGTCATCTATTCTGGTTTAAGTTTCTCACGATCGACGACTGGAAACTAATTTAAATTTTTTGCGTTTCATCGACTAATAGCGCCAAAAATTTCAACTGCCCATCAGACGCATGATCATCCTGAATTTGTCGCACCATTTTATCATTGGGAATAACGGCCGTCACGCCACCGCAAGTTTGATGCAATTCATGCATGAGCCTATTGAGCGCAGCCAGCGCCTTGCGTTCCAAACGCCCAGTCCCGCCAAAATCGAATCTTACGCCGGGACAGGCGGCTTGGCATTCGAACTTCGTTTCCAGGGCCAAGGCGGCACAACTTCCCACCGAAAAATGAGGATTGATTTCGACCCGAATGGCCCCATCCGGAGCCCGTTCCACATTATAGGGGGAAATCACCTCCACAACGGCGGTATCGGCTTGCGACTCATTTTTCTGGCTGCGACGATATCGGCGCGCCCTTTCTCTGAATTCAGCCGTGTTGAACGGTTGTTTCATAATGGAGGAAACCGCTTCTTTTACCTGGGATTCGGTGAACGGTTTCAGCAAAAAGCCGCGGGCGCCGCGCTCCAATGCTTCTTCAATCACTTGCCGTTGCTCCATGGCGCTGATCACTAAAAAACGGGCTTCCGGAAACGGCGCCAAGATCTTTGACATCGCCGCGAGCCCATTCATTGTTGGCATTCCCAGGTCCATAGTAACAATGTCGGGTTTAAGACGAACGTACTCGGTATAGGCTTTCACGCCAGTATCCGCTTCTCCCACGACCTGATGCCCTGCCGTTGTCAGCATATCCCGCAGCAACCGCCGAATTGTCGTTGAATCATCCACCACCAGTATCCTTGCCACTGCGCCGATCCCTCGCATCGTATACTTTCTTGACTGGTCGCATCGGTTAATCGGTTTGCCAAACTCTTTCAACAAATGTTGATTACAGTAAAACCATTGTGATTCCCGGGTTGCCGCGTCCCAGATCGCGATCTTTTGACAAATCGGGACAATCGGCCAACATTCTGCGAGATTCTTCATGAAAAATATCCCATTCTTCGCCGGCGACAAATGCACTGATTTTATTTTGTCGCTTTTTTGCATTCAAAAATTGTCGTACGCTAATTTTCAACTTGCCGCCAACTCCGGAGGATCCATATCCGTGAATCAGTTTCACCGCTTTGGCGCCGGCAGCCCGCGCCCGGCCCATCTCGGCGATCAATCGGCTTTGCGCCTGCGTTACGGTCGGCATTCCTTCCTCCAGATTAACTGTAATCAGGATCGCTGCCATTATCTTTCCTCCAAACGTTCCGTCCCTTTCATCATCTGAATAAACCGGATCGATTTTAACGGGCGCTCCAAACGGTGGGCAATAAATTCGATTAAAATCTTTTCCGCCTGCAGCAAAACGGCTCCTGTCACCTTGAACGCCGGTGGTTGTTGCCAGTTCAGGTTAAGCAAGCGGTCGATAAAACCACATACGGCATCGTCCAGGGGTTGCATACCGCCATGTTCGCAGGTCGGGCATACTCCGCCGCCGGCGCAGGAATCAAAAAAGGCCGGTAATGTCAGAAGCTGCCCACAAACGACACATCGTTCGTATTCGGGATGAAAACCCGCCAACGCCAACAATTGCCAGGCGGCGGCCAGGGAGACCAAGCGAGGGTTGCGTTCCGACAATAACTCGAAAGAGAACATCAACACATCATATGCGGATGGTTCGGGTGAACGGTCCGGCCAGAGCTCGGCGACCAGCTCGCTCAAAAACGCTGCATAGGTCATCAGCACAATATCTTCCCGCAATTCCCGGAAGCTACGTTTCACTTCGCACTGGCCGATAGTATCCAAATTACGGCCCGGCATAAGGGAAACCGATACCTGCGCAAAGCTTTGCACCGTCCCGGCCAGACGACTACGGGGCCGCCGGGAGCCATACGCGGCAGCGGACAATTTTCCATGTTCACGGGAAAACAGCATAACCAAACGGTCAGCCTCACCCATATCCCGAACCGAGAGGACTAAAGCCTCTGTCACATATTGCTGTGTCAAGACAGTACGCTCCCCAAATCGGCGTCCGGCGGCTCTGACGGAGGCGCTGTCGGGCTAGCCAGAACTCTTAAAATACGAAAACCTTCTGTCTTCAATATTTTGAACTGATAGTCGCCAATCGCTACCGTATCCCCTTTAGCGGGCTGGCGGCCCAACAAGCCGAATATGTAACCACCCACCGTATCTTCTTCATGTTCATCCAGCCGAATGTTGAGCAATTTCAACACATCATCCAACAACACGCCGCCGTCAAACTGGAACGAACCGTCCGGCATCCGTTGTATTTCCGGATCCGCCGGTTTGTCGTGCTCATCCTGAATGTTTCCGACAATTTCTTCGATGACGTCCTCCAAGGCTACCAAACCGGCCGTTCCGCCATACTCATCCACCACCACCGCCAGGTGGATTCTTTTGTGCCGCATCAACTGCAGCAGCTTGGCCACCGACATTCCTTCCGGCACCATCAGAACTTCGCGCATTACCGACGAGAGATCCGGATTGTCATGCTGGGTCCCGTTGTAATTCATCAGATCACGGATGTGCACCATGCCAAGGACATGATCCTTGTCCTCCCGACATAGCGGATAGCGGGTATGAGCCGTTCCCATCACCACCCGCAAATTTTCCTCGTAAGTATCATCGACAAACAAACAGACCATATCACGGCGTGGAATCATGATTTCCCGCGCCAGCCGATCCGCAAAATCAAACACGTTGTCGATCAATTCGCTTTCCATCTGGTCCAGCACGCCACCGCGCCGACTGGCGCTGACAATCATGCGCAGTTCTTCTTCCGAATGGGCCACATCGGCGTCTTTTGCCGGCTCAATGCCGATCATGTTCAGCAATACGCGCGCCGTGCGGTCGAACAGGACAATGATCGGCCAACCAACTTGATGAAAAATGTACAGCGGCCATACCGACCATAGCAACATCGTTTCCGTTTTTTGCATAGCAATACTTTTGGGAATCAGTTCACCCAAAACCACCGTTACGAAAGTAACCGTGGAAAAACTCAACACCAAAGACATTGACCGAAGTATAACCGTGGACCCGGGAAAATACTGAAAAACCAACGGTTCGATAAAGGCTGCCACCGCCGGTTCCCCCAGCCAGCCCAGTCCCAGGGACGCCAAGGTGACACCGAGCTGCACCGCGCTAAGATAGGAATCCAGCTTCGCCACCATTTTAAGGGCCAGTGAAGCGCGGTTGTCCCCCCGTTGCGATAATTCTTCCAGGCGTGTTTTACGAATTCTCACCAGAGAAAACTCGGCCAACACAAAAAAACCATTTACGGCTAAAAGCGCAAATGCCGCAACAAGGGCGAAAATACTATGAGCAGGACCGTCTATGGCCAATCACCTCTTTAACTAATCACGACGATTTTCGGGGCATCATACTGCCCGCCGTCAAGACATACTGTAGCGCGCTTTCGCCAGTTACGTCAAGAGGCCGAATCTCGTCCTCCCGAACCAGAATATTGTAACCGGCCGTCAGATTCAGGCTCAGCGGCACAAAAACACAAACATGTTTCCCCGGCAACTGGTCGGCCAGGCTTTCGCTCAAATCAGCGGCCAGGAAGCCTAAAACCCAGCTGCCGGGATGCGGAAATTGCACCAAAACAGGATTTTTCAGCAAACTTTTGGATTCCAGCATCGCTGCTGAAAGTTGCTTCACACTGTTATAAATGAATTTCACACCCGGCAGCAGGTTCAGCATTTTTTCCGCCCGGGTCAACAACCATTTCAGTGCCCAATGCGTTGACAGCAGGCCGATCGTCGTAATGCCGGCCAGCATCACCAACAGCGCCATGCCTGGGAATCGCAGAAACGACGGCAAAAAACGGCCCACCAGCCATTCGGTGAAAATAAATACCTGAACCACTACAAACGCTGTAATTGCGATAGGAATCAGAACAATGACCCCGTTAAGGAAATATCGCGAAACTTTGTTCATATCCGCCGCATCTCACTTTTCCCGTGATTCATCCATTGTCCCGATCGTCATATCCGAATAGTCGCAGGCTCCCGTCCTTATTGCGCCAATCTTTTTTGACCTTTACCCAGAGATCGACAAAAAAGCGGGACCCGAACAAATTTTCCATTTCCAGTCGCGCCTGCCGACCGATTTCTTTCAGCATGGCTCCGCCGGCGCCAATAATAATGCCTTTTTGGGAGTCGCGTTCGACATAGATGGTTGCCCGTAAAAAAACATCGCCATTCGGGCGAGTTTTCATTTCCTCCACTTCAACTACCGAAGAGTGGGGAATTTCGTCGCGCGTCAGACGGAATATCTTTTCCCGAATGAGTTCTGCCGCCACGACCCGTTCCGGTTGATCCGTCACTTCGTCTTCCGGATAATACTGTGGTCCTTCCGGCAAGGCTTCTTTGATCACCGACAACAACCGTTCTGTATTTTCACCGGTCAATGCCGACAGGGGCACGACCGCCGCAAAATCTCGAAATCCGGAATATTTTGTGATTACCGGCAGCAATTTTTCTTTGGGCAGCAGATCCACCTTGTTCAATACCAAGACCACCGGAGTCGCTTCCTCTTTGAGCATTTCCAGAATATAATGCTCGCCTGGTCCGACCGACTCTGTCGCATCCGACACAAATAAAATCAGATCAACTTCCCGCAACGCTCCCTTGGCGCTTTTCACCATATATTCGCCCAGCTTATGCTGCGGTTTATGAATACCTGGAGTGTCCAAAAAGAGGATTTGGGCGTCCGGTTGCGTCAAAATGCCCAAGATACGATTGCGGGTTGTTTGCGGCGTATCAGAAACAATCGCGATCTTTTGGCCGACCAGCTGATTCAGCAGTGTCGACTTGCCGACATTGGGCCGTCCAATTACGGCCACAAAGCCAGATTTATGATGTTTGCCCGATTCACTCATGCCCTGCGGCTCCTTCCATCTGTTCCCGATTGAATCCATACGGCAACAATTCGGATAACGTAAGCATGCGACAATTACCCGCAACATTGCATAAAATCACTTCTGAAAGGTTAAATTCCTGCATCACCTGCCGGCAAGCGCCGCAGGGAGAAACCGGCCCGGCCGAATTGGCTACAACCAATAGCCGCCGCAATTTCGTTTCGCCGGCGGACACAGCGTTAAAAATGGCAATCCGTTCTGCGCAGACCGTCAACCCTAAGGACGCGTTTTCAACATTGCAGCCCGAATAAATACGGCCGCTTTCCGCTTCCACGGCCGCCCCCACCGCAAATCCCGAATAAGGTGCGTAGGCCCGGGTTCGCGCCGTTAGCGCAGCATTCAGCAGATCCGGCGATTCCAAGTTTTTCATCGTGAGATGTCCAAGGCGGCCAAGATTCGTTTTTCTTCCGCCCGCATTAGTTTTTTTGCCGCTTCCCCTTTTTCATGATCATGCCCCAAGAGGTGCAGCAAGCCATGAATGGCCAGAAATGCCAGTTCCCGCTCCACGGAGTGACCGTATTCCGTCGCCTGGGCCACCGCTTTTTCCACAGAAATCACAATATCTCCCAACATCCGAGTTGACGGCCCACCGATCACTGCCGGCTCAGCTTCGGCGTCCAGCTCTTCTTCCTGGGGGAATGACAACACATCGGTCGGCGTGTCTTTGCCGCGATAGTCCCGGTTCAATTCCTGAATGGTCGCATTATCGACCAGCAATACGCTGATTTCAGTATCATCCGCCAGTTTCAGCAACTCCGCCGTTTTTTGCAGCACAGTCTGCAGTGTTTCCTCGGTTTTCAACGGCAACAAGAGCTTTTCCGGCTCCCGGTTTATTTCCATTTCCATTACGCGGTCGCCTCCTTTCCAAATCACGGATCGCATCCACAGGATATTCCACGCGCGAATGACAAGTACTGCACAACACCCGGATAAAGATATCGCCAATCATGTTCAAGTCACGCAAGGTCAAGTCACATTCATTCAATTGCCCATCCCGCAAGCGTTCATTGATGATCCGCCGAACGGTATTCTCGATCCTGGTCACATTTGGATTGCCAATCGCCCGGACCGCAGCTTCGCAGCTGTCCGCCAGCATGATTAACGCTGCTTCTTTCGTTTGCGGTTTGGGGCCTTCATAACGGAAATCTTCCTCGATGATGCATTCGCCGTGTTCACCTTCCGCCGCCTGCTTATAAAAATAAGAGACAAGCGAAGTACCGTGATGCTGACCGACAATGTCAGCAATCACTTCCGGCAGTTTAAATTCCCGGCAGAACTCCAGACCATCGCGGATATGGGAAGTAATGATCATGGTCGAAAGGCTGGGCGATAATTTGGTGTGGGGGTTCTCCATGTTGGCCTGATTCTCCACAAAGAAAAAGGGGCGCTGAATTTTGCCGACATCGTGATAATAGGCACCCACCCGCGACAAAACAGGATCGGCGCCAATCTGATCCGCCGCCGTTTCCGCCAGATTGCCCACTAAAATGCTATGATAATACGTTCCCGGCGCTTCCAGCAGCAATCGTTGCAGCAACGGATGATTAGGCCGCGCCAAGTTCAATAGATTTTCGGAAGTTGTGATCCGAAAAGACTGCTCAAGATAAGGCAATAGGCCAATGGCCAAAATCGCCGCCCCCACTCCGCCAACGGCACCCAACAGGGAGTCGGTTAAAATCTGCCGATATTCAATTTCCTCAATCAGTCCGGTCGTTATAACCGTAGCGACATTCGCCAGAGCCACCCAGATTCCGGCCCGCACGAGACTATGCCGGCGCCCGCTTTGGGCCAGACAAAAGATGCCGGCGAAGCTGCCGATCAATACGAAGGAAAATACTCGCACGTTTTGTTCGGCAATAATGCCGAAAAACAACGCGGTCATTGTTGATACCATCATCGCCGCCGTGGGATTCACAAGGATTGCCGTCAATAGGGGGCCAACCGCAATCGGCGTCACAAAATCCGAATAATAGTGCCCGACTCGTCCGATGGCCAGCGCCAGCAAAAGGATCAGACTCACTAATAGCAGTCGCCGGTCATCGGCAAAAACCGCCGGAAAAAATCGTTGCAGGGAGAGCAGCATTGCGCCCATAATCAACAGAACATAAAGCGACAGTCCCAAAATACGGGCGATGCCGGTTTCCGCCTTGTGCAAGCCGAGTTCCATCATCATTTGTACTTGCTCTTCCGTTACCACGTCGCCTCGTCGGACAACAATCTGGCCACTTTTTACCGTGATCCGGATAGGCTCCATTTTGCGAAGGGCGGCTTGTCGTCTCAATTCCGTTTCCCGCTGATTCAGTACGAAATTCGGTCGCAATTGCGGCTGGATGACGTCCGTCAGGATCTGTGAGCCGGTTACGCCAAAGCCCAATTTCTCAATGTCGGAGCCCGCTTGCCGGCGAATCCCCTCAAGTTCCTCATCCCGAATTCCCCGATAGAGGTATTTTCGCAAAATCGTTCGGGCATTTTCTTCGAGTTGGTCCACTTCCGCCGAGGTAATCAGCGGCAGCAGGGTTATTGTTTTTTCCGGCAATAACCCCGTCATCATCCCTTTGAGCCTGTTCAACCTTTCGTCCGGCGTCTTTAGCGATTTATCCGCCTGGACAGCTCTTACTGCCCGAAAAATCCGGCTCACCCCGTCTTCTGCCGTTACTGCGGCGCCGGTATCCAGGTCGTAAACATTCGCTACGCCCGACAGAACCTCCGCCTCCAATTTTTTGGTTCGCGGTTCGTCGACAAACGAGACCGTCCGGGGAGCAACCACATCCCGATCGCTCACCTGTCCCACTGAAAGCGAAAGATAATCTGGCAAAAAATCCATCGACAAGATGATCGTGTTCAATATGAAAAACAACAAAATCAGGATCATCTTTCGGGCCGGCGAATGTTCCTTCGCCATAGTCGATTCGGCAAAAAACGAATCTAATTGATTCCAAAATCCCATATCAGATTTCCCTGCCTAACTTGGCGGATTTTTCGATTCCGTTGCCGTTATTCATTCGCCGATGTACTTGGCATGCATTTTTTTGATACAGGTATCCATGACGAACAGCAATCCAGCCGCCGCCGCGATCCGTTCCGCCGCCGCATTCACCACATCTTCCTGCAGCCAGAGAACCTTGGCGCCGATGGCAACAGCATCGTGCGCGATAGGTTCGCAGTCTTCCGAACGACGAAAAACGTCAACAATATCGACCCGCCTATCAATTTCCTGCAAAGAGGAAACTACGGGGCGTCCTAGGATCTCACCGCCGTCAGGTCGTACCGGAATTACATCATAGCCGTGTTCCATAAGATATTTTCCAACCCGAAAGCTCGGTCGGTCTTCCTGCGCCGACATGCCCACGATCGCAATCGTCTTCATTGCCAGTATGGTCCGGACGTTTGTCTCAAAAAGTTCGCACCCGGTTCCTTCGCCGCGCCGGCAATCCTCCATCTCAAACCCTCCTTGCCCCCTGACGACGCAAACGCAAAGCAAGCGGTGGGGCAATCACCTCTGCCCACACCACGCCCTGGGCAATCGGGCCAAGTTCCCAATTTCGGCCCGGCAACGACGGATCAGGCAGCATCATCGCGGTTGGTTCCGCAACGCTTCGCCAAGCTGGGTCCCCCTCATCACCCCGAGTGCCTTCCTCGCTAACCGTCGGCAACGACGGCGGTTTGGTTCCCTGCGACAACTGTCCAGGAATGCCGCCGGAACCATCACTGCCGGCAGGCAAATCGGCCGGAAAGTCAGGATACTGGTATTTTTTTCGGGGCTTCACCCGTTTCAGGATTTCCGGGACCACATACATGACAATCATTATGACAAGAAATAATCCGATATCCATGACGCGCCTCTAACGTTTCGGTTCTTCCGGTTTCACCGGCGCAGCGCCGCTTTTGGCAATATTTTCGCGCATACTGGTGTCGGCCAGGACATTATTCATCGTGTAATAATCCATAACCCCCAATTTCCCCTCCCGGAGGGCGACCGCCAAAGCCTGCGGCACTTCCGCCTGGGCTTCCACGACCTTGGCCTGCATCTCCTGGGTGCGGGCGCGCATTTCCTGTTCGTGCGCCACAGCCATTGCCCGACGCTCTTCCGCTTTGGCCTGCGCGACCCGTTTTTCCGCCTCCGCCTGATCCGTCATCAATTGCGCCCCAATGTTGCGCCCCACATCGACATCCGCAATATCAATGGAAAGAATTTCGAAAGCCGTTCCCGCATCCAACCCCTTGGCTAAAACCGTCCGGGAAATATGATCGGGATTCTCCAAAACGTCTTTGTGGTCCGTGGCGGAGCCGACACTGGTGACAATACCCTCGCCAACGCGGGCAATGATCGTTGCTTCGCCGGCGCCCCCAACCAGGCGGTCGATATTGGTGCGTACGGTGACCCGGGCCTTTACCTTGAGCTCAATGCCGTTCTTCGCCACAGCCGAAACTACAGGAGTTTCGATAACCCGCGGATTGACGCTCATTTGCACAGCCTCCAGCACATTGCGGCCGGCCAGGTCGATCGCGCAGGAACGTTCCAGCGACAGGGGGATCTGGGCGCGGGCGGCTGCCACCATCGAGTCGATTACCCGGTCGACGTTGCCGCCGGCCAGATAATGGGCTTCCAATTGATTGACACTCACATTGAGCCCTGCTTTATTGGCCTTGATCAAAGGCAACACGATTTGTGCAGGCGGAACCCGCCGTAGCCGCATTCCTACCAGTGTAAAAATCCCGACGCTGGACCCTGCCGCCATGGCCGAAATCCATAATCCAATCGGCACAAAATGCAGAAACAGAGCCACCCCCACAAAAAATGCGACCAAAATCAATAAACTACCCATCAATGTTGCAATCACGCCGTCAATCCCCCTTACCTACTTCATTGGAGTCTTCCGCAACCCGTACGAGAATTCGGTTCCCATTCACACTGATGACCCGGACGCCTACTCCCGGCTCAATAAATCTTCCTTCTGAAACGACATCATAAATCTGCCCGGCGATTTCCACCGTGCCGGCCGGACGCAGCAATGTAAGCACCACTCCAGTCCGGCCGATCAACGAACTCAAATCATCACTGGCAGTGTACCCACGATCCGTTTTCAGGGAATCTTTCAGGACCAGTCGGTTCCATAACCGGGATGACGGCAAAACCTTCAACAAAATCAGAAAACCAATCACCGCCGCCACGGTTCCGCCGGCCATAATACTCAGCGCACCTATCCCGCCGCCCAGCGTCATAAACAAACTGAACAAAACGCAGGCGATTCCGCCGATCCCAAACACGCCGAAGCCGGGTACAATCAATTCCACAACCAGCAGAATCAGGCCAACAATAAACAGCAACACTTCCAGCCAACCCGCTACTCCCGCCAACCATTGAGCACCAAAGAACAAAGCAGTGGCCGCCAGTCCGAACAATGCAGCAACGCCGGTGCCGGCAGTCTTGACTTCCGTCATCACCGCCAGAAAAATAATACCGATCAGCGCCGACTTTACGACCGGGTCCGACAGCCAGCCGGCGATTTTTTCCGGCCAGCCGCTCTGAACTTCAATGACTGGCGCATCTTGCAGTCCATAATACTGAAGCACCGCAGCCCGGTCCGGGGCAATCATATCGGCATAGCCGACTTCCACCGCCTGCGAATCCGTCAGTGAAAGAATCTTCCCCACCGCTGCGTAGTGGCTGAACCCGAGGGATTTGTCCACCATGGCTTCCGCCACTTTCGGGTTGCGTCCCATTTTTGCCGCAGTCGCCGCAAACTCGGCTCGGACCGCCGCGACAGTCTTCTCCGTGGTAGGGATTGGCTCCGCCGCGCCAATTGTTCCTCCCGGCGCCATAGCAATATGCTGGTGGGAAATGGCAATCAGCGCCCCGGCCGACCAAGCCCGGTTTTTGACGTAACAAATCGTCCGCATTTTTGAATCGCTGATCATATCGCGGATTTTTACCGCTGCATCGACTTGCCCGCCAAATGTTTCCAGCTCCAGCAGCAACGTTTCTGCCCTCTTGTCGGCGGCCTGTCCCAGTGCTTTATACACC
Source organism: Veillonellaceae bacterium (assembly GCA_012798135.1). The sequence goes on from JAAZNU010000039.1 coordinate 249,631, forward strand.
AGCGCCGTTTTTCCGGCGTCGATTTCACCGCGGATAGTAGCCGCCACTACAGGCGCAGGCGCTGCTGCTGCCATTGTCAATGACGATGCAACCATTGTCAAAAAACAAAGGCTGGCGCCGATGAGTGTTCTGCCGAATACTGTTCCGGTCATCTTCCCACTCCTAGAAAAATACCTTATCTGGTTATATTCGCCGAAACTATTGACATTCCTTTTACCTGGCGAGCAACGCCGGGATGAAAAAAACCAGCGTCATCACAACGCTGGTTTTCCTTGCCAAAGATTGCTGATCAGTCAGCTTAGAAGTTCTTTCACCAGAGAATTTACCAATTTCCCATCTGCCCGTCCCTTGACTTTCGGCATAAGCAGCGCCATCACCTTACCCATGTCTTTGGGGCTGGTCGCCTGAGCATCGGCAACCGCTTGCCTCACCAACGCCCTGACTTCTGCTTCCGTCATCTGTTCCGGCAAATATTCCATCAAAATAGCGATTTCTTGTTCCAACGTCGCTACCAAATCAGGCCGGTTCGCCTTGCGAAACTCATCCAGGGAATCCTTTCGCAGCTTGACTTCCTTGGCCACTACATCCAGCAATTCGTTGTCGTCAAGTTCCTTATGGTGATCGATCTCAATATTTTTGGCAGCCGAACGGACCATACGAATCACGGACAACTTTAACTTGCCCGCTTCCTTTTCCCTCATCGCCTGCTTCATATCTTCCGTCAACCGATCCCTAAGTGTCATCGCCGGTTCCTCCGAATCACTTGAACTTCCGTTTGCGTGCCGCTTCAGACTTCTTCTTCTTCTTCACGCTCGGTTTGTCATAGTGCTCGTGCTTGCGGACATCCGCCAATACCCCGGATTTCTGACAGGAGCGTTTGAACCGCCGCAGTGCGCTATCCAGTGTTTCATTTTTTCCGACATAGACTTCCGACATTTGTTCTCCCTCCCTCCACATCAGCCTTCGGGGGGTTTAACTCTTCCTTACCAGCAGAATTATACACGACAAGAGCGGTGCTTGTCAAATGAACGCGGATATTTGCGGGGGCGAAGGCCGACCGTCATTTTCCAGGCCTGATCATGCCGGCTCCGCGTATCGCGATTAACAGCGCAATGTCCACTCCGGGGAACGATATTTCTGCTGGAAATTTTCAATTAGAACAGATTCCCGTGCCGTTCTCGCCGCCGGTCGCAAAGCCAATCCACATTTCTCGGCAATTCCGCCGGCTAGCGCCGTCGCCACCTCGGCAAACCCGAAACATTTCCCGGTCGCCTCGTCCAGACTGGTGGCGTGGCGGGAAAGTTCCGCCGTTATTTTATCCCGGCGTTCCCGCGCGGCAATCAAAAACAGCTCGGTTAGCTCTTCAGGATGGAACGCCAATAAAACAGACCCATGTTGCAAAAGAATACCGTCTCTCCTGAGCTGGGCACTTCCGACAAGTTTTCGGCCTCCCACTGTCAATTCATAATGGGACGGGGCATCGAAACAAGCCGCCGAATGAGGTGTTCCCTGTGACAGTCGGGGTTCCTGCAGGCAGGCCGAAACGCCCAACCGCGCCAAGCCGGCGGCGATTCCGCGGCTAAAAAACAGATAGGACGCCGTTATCCCTTCCGGAATATACGGATCGCTCTCTTTCACCACCAGACTGTACGTAACCTCGGCATCGTGCAACACAGCCCGGCCGCCCGTCAAGCGGCGAATCACATCGATTTTCCGACTGGCGCAGGCGTTTAAATCAATTTCCCGCTCCGCCCGCTGAAAATACCCGAGACTGATCGCCGCCGGCCTCCAGGAATAAAATCGCAATGTCGGCGGAATTCTCCCCTGTGCGTGTTCAGCCAGCATCGCTTCGTCCGCCGCCATATTCCATGCGCCATCAGCCGCTCCATCCATGAGGAGCCGCCATGCCGTGGCTCCTGTACAACCGACGCCCGTATCAGTCATTTATTCCGACTTCCAACGCAAATTTGGCTTACGGGCTGCCGTCGCCTCGTCCAGGCGGCCGACAACCGTAGTCAATGGCGCCTGGTGAATCAAATCCGGGGTTAGCTTGGCTTCTTCCGCAATCTTGCGCATGATCGCAATAAAAGAGTCAAGCGTTTCCTTGCTCTCCGTTTCCGTCGGTTCGATCATCAGGGCTTCCGCCACGATCAACGGAAAATAGATTGTCGGCGGATGCACACCGTAATCCAGCAAACGCTTGGCAATATCCAAAGTTCGTATTCCCTGCGGGTTCTGATTTTTGGACGTCAAAACGCATTCATGCATGCAATGGCGCTCAAAGGGAGCATCATAAATATCGCGCAGACGACTCAGACAATAATTAGCGTTCATCACCGCGTCTTCACTCGCCTGGCGCAACCCCGACGCTCCCATTGTCAGGATATAGGCGTAGGCGCGGACAATCACGCCAAAATTTCCGTGAAAAGCATGCATCCGGCCGATCGAAAGAGGACGGTCTTCGTCTAACCGGTATGAACCGTCTTCTGTTTGCGCGACCACCGGAACCGGCAGAAACTGTTCCAGAAACTTTTTTACTCCTACCGGACCGGCCCCGGGGCCGCCGCCGCCGTGCGGTGTACTAAATGTCTTATGCAAATTGAAATGCATTACGTCAAAGCCCATGTCGCCTGGCCGCGCCAGCCCCATAATGGCGTTGGCATTGGCGCCGTCATAATAAACCAGGCCGCCGGCCGCGTGCACGATTTCAGTCACTTCACAAATATTTTTTTCAAATAGTCCCAAAGTGCTGGGGTTGGTCAGCATCAAAGCGGCGGTGTCCGGTCCCACCGCGGCTTGCAATGCCGCCAGGTCGATCGCGCCGTCGGGGTGGGACTTGATTTCCACCACGTTCATCCCGCAGACGGTCACAGACGCCGGGTTGGTGCCATGCGCCGAATCCGGTACAATGACCCGGGTCCGGTTATCGCCGTGCTGCCGATGATACGCCCGAATCAGTTTAAGGCCGGTCAATTCGCCATGGGCGCCGGCCGCCGGTTGCAGCGTCACGGCATCCATCCCGGAAATTTCCGCCAACATGGACTGCAATTCAAACATCAGCCGCAATGCCCCCTGGACATCCTGTTCCTCCGCCAATGGATGCAGTCCAACCAGGGCCGGAATTGCCGCAACGTCTTCATTGATCTTGGGATTATACTTCATCGTACAGGAGCCCAAGGGATAAAACCCTGAATCCACGCCAAAGGTCCGTTGCGAGAGTTCCGTAAAGTGACGGACCAAATCCGGTTGACTCACCTCCGGCAAGGCGGCCGGAGCCTGCCGCAACCACTCCGCCGCAAACAGCGAGTCCAAGGCCGCCACCGGCACATCGGCCGCCGGCAAATCCAGCGCCTGCCGCCCAGGACGGCTCCGTTCAAAAATCAGGGCTGCCGCCTTTCTCATGCCGTCACCTCCTTCAATAAACCAGCGAGCAGTTCGATTTCCTCGCGGGTGCGTTTTTCCGTCACAGCCGTTAGCATGCAGCCGGCAAGCTCCGGATAATATTTGCCGAGGTCGAGTCCGGCCACCACGCCGGCTTCGCGCAATTCCGCGTTGATGTCGGCCGGCGGCAGGGGACATCGGACAACGAACTCATTGAAAAAAGGCTGAGAAAAGACAGACTGGAATCCTGGCACGTCCAGAATCGCCTTCTGGGCATACCGTGCTTTCTGCACGCACAAATTCGCCACGGCGGGGAGTCCCTGTTTGCCCAATGCCGTCAGATATACGGCGACGGCCAGTGAGCAAAGGGCTTCGTTAGAACAAATGTTGGAGGTCGCCTTATCCCGGCGGATATGCTGTTCGCGGGCCTGAATGGTCAGAACGAACCCCCGCGTGCCTTCGGTATCTACTGTCTGACCGACAATACGTCCCGGTGTCCGGCGCAACCATTTATCGCGCGTCGCCAAAAAGCCGATATACGGTCCGCCAAAGGACAACGGCAATCCCATTGACTGTCCTTCCCCGACCACGATGTCGGCGCCAAGGCGGCCGGGAGCTTCCAGCACGCCGAGCGAAACGGGATTGACGGCCGCAATGAGCAAAGCTCCCTGATCTTGGGCCGACTGTGCCATATGCTTCAAGTCTTCCACACAACCGAAAAAATTTGGGCTCTGGCAAATGACCGCCGCTGTTTCCCGATTCACTTGTTCTGTCAGGCTGTTCCACGAAGTGACCCCTTCTGCGTAATCCAGCATGCGGACCACTATATTACGGTCCTTTGCATAGGTAGCCAGCACCTCGCGCCAGTGCGGATGAACCGTGCTGGAAAGCAGGATTTCATTGCGTCCGGTAATGGCGCAAGCCATGAAGGCAGCCTCGGCCATCGCCGTCGCGCCGTCATAAAGTGAGGTGACGGCCATTTCCATGTCGGTCAGCAGAGAAATCAGACTTTGATATTCCCACAGCACTTGCAGATAACCTTGGGAGATCTCCGGCTGGTACTGCGTATAAGCTGTCAAAAACTCCGAACGGGACAGAATGTGTTTCACCACGCTGGGGATATAATGGTCGTAAGCGCCAGCGCCGAGAAAATAGAGGGACTCTTCAAAATCCCGGCCTTGCAGGGCCAATTCCTGAACGTGCGCTTTCAGTTCCATTTCCGACATCGGCCCGGGCAACTGGAGCGGCCGGTTCAGGCGGACAGCGGCAGGAATATCACCAAAAAGCTCTTCCGCCGACTTTACGCCGATGGCTTCCAACATGGCCTGCCGATCCTCCGCCGTATGGGAAAGATAGCTCCAGGCGTTCACGTCAGTGGCCTCCCTTCGCCACTTGCGCCGCATACGCCGTGCTGTCCATCAGTTCGGCCAAATCAGCCGCCGATGCCAGTTCAATCACGGCAATCCACCCCTCTCCGTACGGATCTTGGTTCACTTTTTCCGGTGCGTCGTTGAGCATTTCATTGACTTCCACCACCATCCCGTTAACGGGAGCAAAAATGTCCGACACTGCCTTGACGGATTCCACAACCGAAAAACGTTTGCCGGACACCACCGAAGCGCCGACTGCCGGCAATTCCACAAATACCACATCTCCCAGCTGGGACTGGGCAAAATCCGTGATTCCCACTACCGCTTTTTGCCCCTCCAAACGCACCCATTCGTGTTCCTTTGAATACTTCAAATTTGTCGGAAACTGCATGATTATTTCCCCCTTTTATAAAATGGTCGGCTGATTGTTTGGGCCCCGACTGGTTTTTCTCGTATTTCCACCTCAATCTTCGTGCCAATTGGGCCGATATCGGCATTGACCAGAGCCATTCCCAAATTTTTGCCGATGGTCGGCGCAAAGGTACCGGAAGTCACGCACCCTACTTCTTTTCCTTCTTTCAACACCGGATAGCCGGCGCGGGCCACGCCGCGCTCTAGCATCTCGAATCCGACGATTTTTCGCTTCAGACCGTGCTCCCGCTGCCTCAGCAGACTGTCCCGCCCGTTGAAATCACCCTTGTCAAAGGATACAAACCTTGACAGTCCTGCCTCCAAAGGTGAAATATCAGCCGATAACTCATGCCCGTATAGCGGCATGCCCGCTTCGAATCGCAACGTATCGCGGCAACCCAGTCCAGCCGGTTGAAGCCCGTCAGCACGACCGACCGTCAATAAAACATCCCAGATGGCGGTTGACGCCTCGGCTGGACAATAAATTTCAAAGCCGTCTTCTCCCGTATAACCAGTTCGGGAAACGAGCACCTCCGTTCCGGCTAAAGGTATCCGGGCGGCAAATTCGTAGTAACCCAGTTTTGCCACCGCCAGGCCGGCAATCTTCGATAGAATGCCGGCAGAAGCCGGTCCCTGCAAGGCAATCTCCGCCGTTGTCGCGGAGTCGTCCTCGATCGCCAGGGAAATTTCGGTCGCATTCTCCCTGATCCAGGTCAAATCCTTATCCTTGTTCGAAGCATTAACCACCAACCAATATTCTTCGGTGGAAAAACGGTACACCAAAACATCATCCACTGTTCCGCCAGTCGGGTAGCAGATTGGCGAATAGCGGACATCACCGTCGTTCATTCCTGCCAAGGTATTGGTAAGCACTTTTTGCAGGCAGGCAAACGCCGATGTACCTTTTACCCGGATTTCACCCATATGGGAAACGTCGAACAGTCCGGCATGTTCGCGAACCGTTCGATGTTCCTCCAAAATTCCTACGTACTGAACGGGCAACCACCATCCGGCAAAATCCACGATTCTGCCTCCAGCTGCAACATGTTTGTCATATAGCGGTGTCTTGCGCGGCTCCATCAACTTTGAACACCTCCTCGGAAAAATCGTCAGCAATAAAAAAAGACAGGGAAAACCATTTTCCCTGTCTCTGTCTCATCTACCTGAGAGATTAAGCCTGCCGGCTCCCCATCGGTGACGCCATCCCCCATTGGCGGCGTACTCTCCAGAGTCTGGTCCGGTCGCAGTTCTTTTGCCTGAGAGTTTGCCAGGTCAGCCTGCCCCTTCGGCGCCGCCATTTGGACGGCCTCTTCCACAACCATCATCCCGCATTATTCAGTTCAGTGACCGCTCTCGCATGATCTTACTATAACCTGAATCCGTGACAGACGAGACGCTATCAAAGAAACCCATGATTTGAGCGTTGCAAACATTCTTCTCTGTCTACGGCATTGCTTCTCTGATGGCGTTTCGAGGCAGTATTTCTCAGAGCAGAGGTTTTCTGTCCGAA
>JAAZNU010000082.1 GCA_012798135.1 Veillonellaceae bacterium
TATGCCACTGAGTTGCTGAAAATTCTTCCACAAAAACCCGATGATATTTTAGTTGCCCAGCTTTTTCGCAATGTGGCTGTTTTGGGCGGCATTCACGCCGCTAAAGCGCCTGTTTCTTCTGCCTAATTGGCGAAGGTATTGATAAGGAAGGATAGAAAAAAGGCAGAAAGCAAAAAGAATGATGCCGAAAATAATTATAAAAGATACTTTGAAGCAAAATCTGAATACGATTATAAATTGCCTAAATGGCCGAGAGCATTAGTCAAATGGAAACGTTTATACTACTGTGATCGAGATGATATTATTTATGACCCAGAAACAGGGGAAACATGTAATCCCAACAGCCTAGATGAATTTGTCTATAAACAGCCGTAATTTTCGCCGCCCAATACCGGTTCCAGTGGACGCTTCGTCTGCGGCGTCGCGCCACTGAGCCAAGTCGTTGGGCAGTACAGGAAAAGTGGCAAACCTTGAACAAGAAATAGAGTCGATCATACAACAATGGATGTGCAAAGAATTGGTTTGTATTAAAAATTCATGATCTAAATGTTGAATGAAAAAGCGGAACGGTGACAGAGAAAAGATACCTCAAGGAGAATGAAATAAAGAGGTCGTTATGAAAAAACGGGAATATAAGTGCATTGAGTTTTTTGCTGACATCGTTGTAACCCTACTCCCCATTGATATTCGCTCTGGCAATGAGTACACGATAATTGAGGGCGACAGAAAAAAATTGTCCTGAATGGTGAATACAAAAAGCATCTTGTTTGGGACACGGCGATAAATCTCAAAAGGAAGTAATGATAGTACTTCCGGAGTTTTTTGATTGCGTAAACGAATTGGGACAGGAAGGCTGGGAAATTATCGGCAACATTCCTGGTAGTTCTGGCACTCAGTATTTGCTCACCCTCGACATTGAAGAATAATGGCTCCTCATTGATTTGTGTAAATCAGTTATCTTTTTCTCAAGTTAGAGACACTGCCCAACAATGCATGTACCGGACGGCTGGTGGGCACCGCATTTTGAGCTTGATCCAAGCGAAGGGTTTGGTCCCGTTTCGGCAGCGATTCCACGCTCCCACCCCAAGCGGCTAACGCCAATCGCTACTCTTGGGAAAATCTGTGCAACAAATGAATATATAAAGCGTTTTCCAAGATAAGGGAGCGCTTTTTTGATTCATTCGTACAAAAAAATAGATAACCTTAATACCACTCTTTTCAGAGGATTTTTTTACCATTTGCTTCCCCCTGGGATAAGACTTCCCAGATTGCTAGACTGATAGTAGAAAACAGCCGAATATCAATTATTCTATTCAATCGTTGGCCGGACAGAACCTTCTGGGTATCTTGTTCGGCTTTTTATTTAATCCACTTAAGGAGAAGTCATGAACCGCGTCACCCAATTCATTATTGGTTTGATCGCTATCGCACTGGCTTTGGGAGCAGGGTTTTATGGTAGAACCCTGTATCTCAAAGAAGTCTCCACCTACCAGGTGCCTGTACCGGTCAATGCAATCCCCGCCTACATCATCCTCAAACCAGAAATGTTCCAGATGCGTGAAATGCCGCGTACGATGGAATCTTTACCATACTACCAATCGATCCAAGCTTTGGATGGAATAATCAGCGCCGTTCCATTGCCGGCAGGGCTGCCCATCGCGCAGGCAAATGCTGTGCCGGTCGCGCAATTCCGTTTGGCGGATGCTGCTTTTGAAGTGATTTCTATCCCTGTTGAACCGGTATCCGCAGTGGGTGGCCAGATCCGGATTGGAGAACACGTCAATCTTTATCAGGTATCGGAAGAAGCCGCTGCCTCCGATAACACAGATCTAAAGCTGAA
>JAAZNU010000358.1 GCA_012798135.1 Veillonellaceae bacterium
ATCAATTGGATTGCCTCAGTCCCATTGCTGGCTTCCCCCACCACACAAATCTCTTTCGACCGAGAGAGGATGTTGCGAATACCAACCCGCATAATCGCGTGGTCGTCGGCAATCACAACCCGGATTTTTTCCATACAATAAGCTCCTATCCCTGTATGAACGGTAGTTCAACAGGTTGGATATTCACGACCCAATCTGTTACTTGGGGAATCAGAATGCATTCAGCCCAAGCATACGGTCGTTTGCCATTATTAACCCTTTGCCCTGGAATTCTGGCCTGCCTGTCTCTACCCCCTGAGAACTGTGTGCGATTATCGAAAACAGTCAGGCTTCCAAATTGTCGATTATTATTATAGCTTAATTACGGAACAGGACAATCCGTTTATATTGCGTGGAAGGCTGGGTCGAGGCCTCGAGCGGCTGGATTCACGCGAAATTTACCCAGAAGCATCTTTACGGATTTGTCAAAGTCTGTTAATAGTTAATAAAAAGTAGTACGCTCAGTTGCTTTCAACCACACTTATTGATACACTTATACGGTGGTTATTTCCAAATCGTTTGGCTTATTCCTAAACTAAAATGGTTATCTGGCTCAACAAAATTATCCAAAAGCACTGGTTCCGAGCCATTCTTTTTTCATTTACTTACTACTTCACAGCAGTCCTCTCAAACGAAATATCCTTTCTTGGCGCAAGTTTCCCCACGCTGTGGCTTCCGGGTGGTTTTTTTCTCGCCGTTCTCCTGCTCACCGAAATCATCTACTGGCCTGCTTATCTTCTGGCCGCCCTCCCCGCCAGCCTGATTTTTAGTCTCTCGCATGGACAGTCGCTGCCCCTGGGCGCACTCTTGTATATCACCAGCATCATAGAAGTTTCCGCTGGTGCATGGCTGATTCGCCGTTATGACCCCCAATATGGCAAATTCGAGAACCCGGCCAACGTTCTTTACCTGATCTCCTTCTCGGTTTTTGCCTGCAATGCTTTGATCGCCACCATCAATACCACCGTCCTGGCCGTATTGCAGGGTAGCGTGGCCTTTTGGGCCGTCTGGAGAATCATCTGGATCAGCCACGCGTTGGGGATTCTGGTTATCACGCCCCTGGTGCTATCCTGGGCCAGCGTATCGCTTAAACATGTCCGTAAAATTAATCCCGAGCGGCTGATTGAGCTGGCCATCCTCATTCTCGGGCTTCTCGTCTGCTCGCTGTATTTATTCGTGAGCAATTTTCACCTTAACCGGTTGAGCTACCTGGCCGTGCCATTCCTGGTCTGGGTAGCCATACGGTTTGGGCCGCGGATGGTTTCGCTGTGCGGGGCAATTGTTACGTTCGTCGCTATTTGGGGAACAGCGCAGCAGCTTCTTGGCTTTGCCACGAACGATCTCACCATTGCCCCCAACATGGACTCGCTCGGTATCTTCTTGATCGTCACCCTGATCACCGTCTATATTCTCGCCACGGTCTGGCAACAGAGCAAGCATATTGAAGATGCCCTGCGTAACAGCGAGTCGCGCTACCGCAAGCTCATTCAAAACCAAGGAGAAGGGGTCGCCATCGTCGACCATAATGAGGTGTTTACCTTTTCTAATCCGGCAGCCAACCAAATCTTTGGCACAGATGACCTGACTGGAAAAAGCCTGAGAGAATTTACCAACCCGGCTCAATTTGCTGCGATTCAACAACAGACAGAGCTGCGCAAAGCAGGTCAAAAGAGTTCATACGAACTGGAAATTTTCCAACCCAGCGGAAAGCGCTGTGATTTATGGATCACCGCCACCCCAGAATACGACAACAACGGAGAGTACAACGGGGCTTTCGCCGTTTTTCGCGATATTACGGAACGCAAACAGGTAGAAATGGCCCTGCGCGACAGCCGTGCGCGCTTCCAAACCCTGTTTGACCATTCCCCCGTCCCCATCTGGGAAGAGGATTTCTCGCGGATCAAACGCTTTACCAATGGGCTTCAACGCGATGGTATCGTCGATTTCCGCGAATTTTATAGCCAGCACCCCGAACAGGTGGCTGTTGCTGAACAGTTGATCCGCGTTCTAGACGTCAACCAGGCCGCGATTCAGATGCTCGGTTTTACGGATAAAAATCAATTTCTGAACCAGATGCACAAGCTGGTCCACCGCGGGCC
>JAAZNU010000293.1 GCA_012798135.1 Veillonellaceae bacterium
TACAGCACAACTGTGTAATTACCGGCAATCAGATCAGCGTTTTTATCCCAGAAAATGCACATGTCAATATCCTTTTTATCATATTCGAGCTGACGCTTGGCTGAGAAGATAACCTGCTCGCCATTAAATTCGAAAGTTTCGCCATTTCCTGAAGGAAGAACCACTTCGTCGGGACGGATGATTCTCAGGTAGATATCCTTATTCCCGGATTCAGCTACGGCGTTTTCTCTTACAGTGAAGCATACTTTTACCTTGGCTACTTTGTTGATTTTGCTGTTTTCGCGGTTTGATTTGTTAAGTGGGGTTGCCACAATGTTTTTGGCGGACAACACCTTAGCCAGTTGCACCTGGGTACTCAGCATATCCTTTTCGCGTGAAAGTTCAACGTTTTGGGTTTCAACAGTGGTTAACTGTTCCTTAACCTGAATATTTTCGGCTGTAAGCTCGCGGTTACGTGTATTCAAAGAATCGATCTGAACAATATAACTGCGCATTACTTTACGCAAGGTTTCCAATTCTCCCTGGTATTTTCTGATCTTTTCGGCGTCGGTGGCCCGCATTCTTAACAAGCCTTTAATTTTGTCCTGTTCATTATTCAGCAACGAGTTAACACTGTCGTTGTTGGTTTTGAGCGAATCATACTCGACAATCATATCGCGTAATTGCTTTTCGAGATCGCTTTTTACATCTTCGAGAATGGCTTTTTCCTCGCTTGTCTGACCCAGTTCTGTTGATTTGGTAAAGTACTTATATCCCAGAAAGACAACGGCTATAGCCAGTAAAATTACAAGAACCACCAGGGCGGTTGATGGTTTTTTATCGGGTTGTCGCTGATACGTGTTGGTTGTTGTTTCCATAGTGATTGTCAGTTACAGTAATAATTGCACAAATATAAAACAACTGCTTCGAATAAATATTGTTAATCAACAATTTTTATTCACAGTGCTTTATAGTGATTTCCGCTTTCAGTGGCGATGTGCAATTTTAGCAAAGAAGCCATTCGGGTTTATAACCAGCGAATCAGCATGGGAAGCAGGTAAACCGCCGAAGCAGTTTTCGTATGTATCCGTTGTTAAGTGTGATACAGATATTTCAACAAACAATCCGTTTTTACGTGCAATAACATATAAACCGTCGTGTGCTTTAACAATGGCACCGGTTGAAATCAGGAAGGCGCTATCGGTTCCCGCAGACAACTGCACACTAACATGCATTCCCCGGTAAATGGCATGGACATTTCCAATGGGTTTTGCATAAACAAATGCCATACCTGTTTCAGGATTAACTTCAGGCAGGATGTTTTTGAGCTGTGCCTTATAAAGGGTTGTTGAATCAAAAGCATGATGGAAATACATTTCCTGACCGGGCTGAAGATATTGCAGGTATGTTCCGGGTATTTTTAACTCCACCTGGAGGTAATTTTTGTTAACCAATTCAAATAAAGGTCTTCCTTTATCGGCCCATGCCCCCTGGTTAACCGAAATACGGGTGACATAACCCGCATTATTCGCATAAACGGGTATTTCGGTGTATATACGCTCAGGCCGGACACTGTCGGTATTAATGCCGGTTTGACGTAACTGCAGGGAAAGGCTTTTCCACCTGGCTTCGGCCGAAAGGTAGTCGCGTTGTGCCA
>JAAZNU010000192.1 GCA_012798135.1 Veillonellaceae bacterium
AACACAGCCGTATCCTGGTCAGTTTTTAATGAGTTCATCTATCTCGTCGAGATGAAGTTTCAGATGCGGGGAGAAATCTTCAATCATTCTTCTTAACGTGATTCTTTCATCAGGCCCTGCAATCCATTCATTCTCCAGTTTTGAATCATCGACATTTTGTATCACATGGCAGAAATGAATCAGAGAATATTTCCAGAGTTGAACAAGATTGTTCCAATCCTCATCCTTGTAATTCTGAATGGCAATCCAGCGATCATTATTCCCATATGTTGCATAGTTCGGGAATGTCAGGGGACTCTGCTGATACTGCAGGTGAACAATCCGGTGAATATTATTAGATGCCGAATCAATGAGATGTCCCAATATCATTTTGACAGTCCTGTTCTGGCTGTTCCGGCGCCGTGTAATTGTCTCTTCCGGCAGGGAAACAAGTCGTTTTTCCCAATACCCGACTAAAGCCTGGATTTCATTTTTTATTGAAGAAGTATCTGTCATGTTAATTATTTTATGTGTTGCTTTTAAGTCATTAGCCCTGTTTTGATTCATTGGAAAGAAGAGTTTCAACCTAAATGAATCAATGCGCAAGATAAATATTTAATATCAATGTTATTGATTCCAGCCAGAATAGAGTTTCCGGAAATCGGGGTTCTGAATATGATTCGGTCGCGTCCCGGGCTGCTTTGACGCTTTCAGATTTCTGATCGAAAGTTTTAATATGCATTCTTAATATCGGAGCTGAAGCATAAATGCTTTCTTCAATGACTTCAGTATCAATATCTTCAAGGTTGTATTCTAAATACATGATCCTGAATCTGTTTTTAATTTGCCCGGTTTTATCAGGAAGCCGGGATAATTTTTAACTTCAGTCCCTTTACTTTTCGGGCTCAATTATCATCAGGATACTGGCAATATCAGAGTTGACACGTTTTGTATTTATCTCAGCCATAGTAATTTTAACTTCCAGTATGGGGCCGGTAAGTTTTCAGTTAAAGTGTTGAAGTGTTTTTTGCACCCCGGATATTCTTCTTCAGAACCCGATAAGGAAAAAGTGTTGGGATTAAAGGATCAAACAACAGTAATTCTTAAAAAACATTAAAAGCAATTTATTGACAGTTAAGTTTATTATATTGTCATTGTTTGACCGGGCATCCTATGTTTAAAATAACACCTAACATTCTTGCCATCAGCATCCTGGCATCTTTCCAGTCGCTTTTCTCACAGGAAAACGGATTATTGACAGCTTCTTTTACAAATTCTGCTGTCGTGATCGACGGAAATCTTAATGAAGCAGCCTGGCAGGAAGCCCGGACTGTATCTGATTTCATTCAATATGAGCCTGTCGAAGGGATAAAATCAAACGGCAGAACCGAGGTAAGGATACTCTTTGGAAAGGATGACCTGTACATAGGTGCCTTGTTATTTGACAGGAGGAATAATATTGAGAATAATCTGGGGCGGAGGGATGAATATAACAGGGCCGACTGGTTCATGGTATCCGTCGATTCGTACAACAGCGGCAAGATGGCATTTACATTTGCAGTGAATGCTGCAGGGGTTCAGCTTGACGGACAACAGGACGACAACAGAAAGGTCAGCTCGGGAGCAACTAATCCCTTGCTTCCGACGGGCCTTGATGTCTCATGGGATGCAATATGGTTTTCAGACGTCAGTATAACTGATGAGGGCTGGTCAGTTGAAATGCGTATACCTTACAATATGCTCAGGTACTCAAAAAAAGAGATACAGACCTGGGGTGTTTATTTCTCAAGGCGTAATCCAAAATCGGGCGAGGTTTCCGAATGGCCGTATATCCCGCGTGACAAAAGGAGCAACCTTGTCTCGGGATATGGGAAAATTACCGGAATAAAAGGTATTGATCCAAGGACTAATATCCAGGTACGACCATATGTTCTTGCCGGTCTTGAC
>JAAZNU010000040.1 GCA_012798135.1 Veillonellaceae bacterium
ATGCCGGCCAGGCCCTTGTCGACGAAGCGTTGCTCGATGTCCTGCAGGACGACGTCCATGCCGCCCTGCGCCATGACCTGGGCGATGCCGCTGCCCATCTGTCCGGCGCCGATTACCAGTACTTTTTTGATTTCCACTGTTCATCCCCTCCACTTTCGTTAATTTTATTTCACCAGTCAAAAGGTTCGCCAGTATGCCGACTTTGTTATCTTCTCCGTCACACTGGACAAATCCTCTCAACCCGGATGGGTCCTTGAATTATCAGAGGGCACTGCCATTTGTTATTTTTTTCACATACTGTATTGTCTTTATTTTACGCCCCTGCCTCCACCAAAGCAAGACTTACGCCAAAAAAATCTAGCCGATTGCGTGCCCGGAAAAATTATTCATGATATCCTGGGCGATGCCGATTTCCTCGTTGGTCGGGATGATGCAGACCTTCACCGGAGAATCGCCGGTCGAAACGATCCGGTCTTTCGGGCCGGCCGCATTGGCCGCCTCGTCCAGGCGGATGCCCAGATGCGCCAGGCGCCGACAGACTTTGCCGCGAACGGTGGCGGAATTTTCGCCGATGCCGCCGGTGAAGACCAGGTAGTCCAGACCGCCCAGCACGGCATAAAAAGCGCCGATGTACTTCACAATGCTCTCGCAGAAGACGTCGATGGCCAGCTGGGCCCGCCCGTTGCCGGCGGCGGCCGCCTCCTCGATGTCGCGCAGATCGTTGCTCACGCCGGAAACCCCGAGCATGCCGCCGTTCTTGTCGATGCCCTTGAGGATCTCGTCCAGTTTGAGTCCCTGGTCCAACAGGAAGGGAACGATGTAGGAGTCCAGGTCGCCGGCGCGGTTGGCGTGCGGAATGCCGGTCTGCAGTGAAAATCCGAAGCTGGTGTCCACCGACTTGCCGTTTTCGATGGCGCAGAGCGAGCCGCTGCCGCCGAGGTGGCAGGAGATGAGCCGATATTTTTCCCCGTAGCGTTGCCGGACCTGGCGGGCGATGAAGCCATGCGACGCCCCATGAAAGCCAAGGCGCTGAATGCCGTATTTTTCGTACCATTCATAGGGGATGGCGTACATTTTCCGTTCCAGCGGGATCGTCGTGTGGAAGGCGGTTTCGAACACGCCCACCAACAGCCGTCCCGGCAGGATCTCCCGGAACTTGCGGATCGCCTCGATGTACGGCGGATTGTGGGCCGGTGCGACGCTGTTGTAGGCTTCCATGGCCGCGATCACTTCGTCCGTCAGTTCGTGGATGCCGTAATAGCCCTTGGCGATGACGGTCTTGAAGCCGATCGCATCAATCTGCTCCACCGTTTGGAGGGCGCCCGTCCGCGAGTCCGTCAGATACTTCAGGAACAGGTTGATGCCCTCGGTGTAGCTGGGCACGCACAGGCCGGCCAGGTCCTCCCTGGCCCCGTTCCCGTTGTTGCGGTAGGAAAAAATCGCGCTGTCGCGGCTGCCGACGCGCTCGATCTTGGCTTCGACCATAATGTCGGTATTCGGCATGTTGAACAGTTTGTACTTCAAAGAAGTGCTGCCGACGTTGCAGACGAGAATTAGCATGGCCATCATCCTTCCCTTCCATATTCCCCGTGGCGACCGTGATTTTTTCTCTGTTCTCATTGTATTACAGTTTCCCCGGTTGATGGAACAACTTGTCGGAAAAATCGCGCAAAAAAAGCCGTCGGTTGCCCGACGGCGAAAGTTCACAGCAGATTCAGTCCAGGGTGTGGATGACGACGCCGTCCCGCAGTTTCGGCTCAAACCAGGTGGATTTCGGCGGCATGATGTCGCCGGCGTCGGCCACCGCCATCAGCTCGCCGATCGAGGTCGGATACAGCGAGAACGCTACCACCGCCCGGCCCGAGTCGACCAATCGGCGCAGCTCGGCCATACCGCGAATGCCGCCGACAAAACCGATCCGTTTGTCGATGCGGGGATCGGCGATGCCGAGAATCGGCCCCAGCAGGTTGTTCTGCAGAATGTTCACATCGAGGCGGGCCAGCTTGTCGTTGTGGTCGAAGCTGCCCGGTTTCGGTGTCAACCGGTACCAGGCGCCATCCAGATACATGCCGAACATGTGCAGACGGTCGGGTTTGCCGGTGTTGGCGACTTTGGCCCGAATCGGTTCGACGATGAATTTCGCCGCAATCCGGTTCAGGAATTCCTCGACGCCCGCCAAATCGCCCCAGTCGTAGATCACGCGGTTGTAATCCAGAATATGGACTTCGTTGTCGGGAAACAGCACGGTCAGGAACAAACCCGCCTCCCTGCCCCCGCTCAACCGGCTGACCCGCGCCGCCGCGGCGGCGCGATGATGGCCGTCGGCGATATACAGTCGTTCTTTGGCGGCAAAGGCCTGCTCCACGGCGGCGACTGCCGCCGGGTCGTCCATCACCCATAACGTGTGGGCGATGCCGTCTGCCGCGACGAAGTCATAGTCCGGCTCGCCGGCCGTGACTTTGGCCACTGCGGCGGTGATGACCGGGTCCTGCCGGTAGACGAGGAACACGGGGCCGGTCTGGGCGCCGGTGGCCAGGATATGATCGACCCGGTCCTGTTCCTTGTCCGGCCGGGTCAATTCGTGCCTGCGGACGATGCCGGCCTCGTATTCCGCGACCGAACAAACCGCAGCCAACCCCGTCTGGACGAAGTCGCCCATTTTTTGCCGATACACGTAGTAACAGGCGGTTTCATCCTGCCGGAGCAGCCCGTCGGCCACATACTCCGCCAGTTTTTGGCCGGCCTGGGCGTAGACTGCCGGTGCATGGGGATCAGTTTCCGGCGGCAGATCGACTTCCGCCCGGGTGACCCGCAAAAAGCTCCGCGGGTTCTGCGCCACCATTTCCCGCGCTTCGGTTGTGTCCATCACGTCATAGGGCAGGGAGGCAAACTCCGCGGCGACAGCCGCCGCCGGCCGCAGGGCCCGGAAAGGTTTCACTGTGGCCATGGCTTTCACTCCTTAAATCATAGTCAGATATTCAGTGATTCGAACGTGACCATCGTCGCGCCGAGAATGCCGTCCACCGCTTTCAGCTGTTCCAGCACATCCTGCGGGATGATCGACTCCACCGCCATGACCATCATCTGGTTGCCGGCTTTTTCGCTACGGCCGACCTGCATGCTGGCGATATTGATGCCGCGTGAACCCAGGATCGTGCCGACCTTGCCGATCACGCCGGGACGGTCGATATGGGGTCCGATCATCAACCAGCCCTTCGGCACAAAATCCACCCGGTAGTCGTTGATCATGACGATCCGGCCTTCGTTGCCGAACAGCGTCCCTTTTACGCAGCAATAGTCCTTGTCGGTGGTGACCCGGACCTTGATCAGGTTGGCGAAGTTGTCGGTTTCCTTGACCTTGACTTCCTTGATCTTGATGCCGCGGTTCTTGGCCATGCCCGGCGCGTTGACGTAGTTGATCGACTCCTGCAGGAACGGGCTGAGTGCGCCCTTGATCACGGCCACCGTCAGCATCTTGGTGTCGACTTCGCTGATATTGCCGGCATACTCAACATCAATCGACTGAATCCGGCCGGGGGCCAGCGTCGCCGACAGACAGCCCATCCGCTCGGCCAGGGTGAAGTAGGGGCGGATGACTTCCAGCACATGGGCCGGAATCGGCGCCATGTTGACCGCCGTCGTCACCGGTTCGCCGCGCAGGGCCGCCAGGATGCCGTGGGCCACGTCGACCGCAACGCCGACCTGGGCTTCCGCCGTGGACGCGCCGAGATGGGGAGTAGCGATGACTTTCGGGCATTTCAGCAACGGATGGTTGGGGTCGACCGGCTCTTTTTCAAACACGTCGATCGCCGCGCCCGCCACGATTCCTTCATCGATGGCCGCCATCAGGTCGGCTTCGTCGATCACGCCGCCGCGGGCCACGTTCAGAATGCGGACGCCCTTTTTCATTTTGGCGAAAGCCGCCTTGTTGATGAGTTTTTTCGTGTCCGCCGTCAGCGGCAGATGCAGGGTGATGAAGTCGGCCCGGGCGAAAATATCGTCCAGCTCCGCCAGCTCGACTCCGAGGGCTTCGGCCCGCTCGGCCCGGATGAACGGATCATAGGCGAGCACGTTCATTTCCATGGCCAGCGCCCGTTTGGCGACGCCGGCGCCGATCCGGCCCATGCCGAGGATACCGAGGGTCTTGCCCCGCACTTCCACGCCGACGAACTTCGAACGCTCCCACAGGCCGTTCTGCAGCGAGCAGTAAGCCTGCGGCACGTTGCGGGCGAGCGCCATCATCATGGCGATGGTGTGCTCGGTCGCCGCGACGGTGTTGCCTTCCGGGGCATTGAGAACGATGATGCCGCGCTGGGTGGCGGCTTCCACGTCGATGTTGTCGACGCCGACGCCGGCCCGGCCGATGACCTTAAGGTTTTTCGCGGCGGCAATGACGTCCTTGGTGACCTTGGTTTCGCTGCGCACGACCAGCGCGTCGTAGTCGGGAATGATGGCAATGAGTTCTGCCGGCGTCAATTTCTGTTTGCTGTCGACTTGATATTCCTTGGCCAGAATTTCAACGCCGGCTTTGGCGACCGGATCGCTGACTAAAATTTTCGGCATAGTGCTCTTCTCCTCCAAACTCTCTTCAAGCGTTTTCTTTCTGGAACTTCAGCATCAGGTCCCGCAGGGCCTGGCAGGCTGCCACCGGCACCGCGTTGTAGGCCGAGGCCCGGCAGCCGCCGACGGAACGGTGGCCGGCCAGCCCCACGAAGCCGTTCAGTTTCGCTTCGGCCAGGAATTTCTTCTCCAGCTCCTCGTTCGGCAGCCGGAACGTAATATTCATCCGCGACCGCGCGGCCGGTTCGGCGTGGCCTTTATAGAAGCCCTGGCTGGCATCGATGGCGTCATAGATCAGGGCAGCCTTTTCCTCGTTGCGCCGGGTGATCGCGGCCAAGCCGCCCTGCTCCTTGACCCAGTCCAGCACCAGCCCCATCAGGTAGATGCCGAACGTCGGCGGCGTGTTGTAGAGGGAGTTTTCCTTGGCAAAGGTGCCGTAGCGGAGCATCGTCGGAATATTGGGATTGGCGGTCGCCAGGAAATCCTTTTTCGCAATAACCAGCGTCACGCCCGCCGGGCCGAGGTTCTTTTGCGCTCCGGCATAAATCAGGCTGAACCGGCTGACATCGAACGGCCGGGACAGGATATCGCTCGACATGTCGGCGATGAGGGGCACGGCGCCGGTGTTGGGGAAATCCCGCCACTGCGTACCGAAGATCGTGTTGTTGGAAGTCAGGTGCAGATAGGCGGCGTCCGCAGCGTATTTCAGCTCGGCGACGGCCGGAATCCGGTTGTGGTTGGTTGGCTTGCTGGTCGCGGCTTCCTGGGTGTCGCCCAGTTTCTTCGCTTCCGCCAAAGCCTTCTCCGACCAGGCTCCGGTAGTCACATAGGCGGCTTTTTTGCCGGCCGGCAGGAAATTCATCGGCACCATCGCGAACTGCATACTGGCGCCGCCCTGCAGAAACAGCACGTCGTAGTCCTCCGGAATCGCCAGCAATTCCCGCAGCAACGCGATCGTGTGGTTGTGGACCGCCTCGTATTCCTTGCTGCGGTGGCTCATTTCCAGCAGGGACATACCCGTGCAACAGAAATTCAGCAGCTCGGCCTGGGCTTTTTCCAACGCGGACAAAGGCAGGGCCGAGGGGCCGGCGTTAAAATTGTACGCTCTGGTTGTTGTCGACATGTTGATCACTCCTATTCACGTTTTCGGTAAAATAAAAAACCTCCCGTCCCCAATTAGGGACGAGAGGTAGAGGTTCTCCCGCGGTGCCACCCAAGTTGCCGGATTTCCGGCCTACTCTGTCCGCTGTATCGGGCGGTCCCCGTCCTGATTCATCACCGGCCGCTCACGGGTGGACCTGTCTGTGCGGATTGCCGCCTCGCACCAACCGGCGGCTCTCTGATATCCTGCGTCCAGCAGTATCCCGTTCATCGCGTTGCGCTAAAATCGATTTGTAATTGATTATACTGTATACTTTCAAATAACGCAAGTGTTTTTTAGTACGTTTGTCTTTTGTCACGAAACAGCCCAAAATTCCGCCTGGTTCCGCCGAAAAACCCGGCGCCGGCAACAAGGATTTTCCCCGCAAACCGCCAATATTTTATAGGGGCAATGTCCTATCATCACTACAACGAGGAGGACACGAAAATGAAAGAAATATCTTTTGACCAATACGCGCCGCAAGTCATCCAGACCCTGCCCAAAGGAGCGTTCCTGACCGTCAGCCATGGCGGACGCGACAACGTCATGACCATCGGCTGGGGCACGGTCGGCGTTATCTGGGGTCAGCCCGTCTTTTGTGTGCTGGTCCGGCCGTCGCGGTTCACCTACGGCTTGCTGGAGGCCAGCGGCGAATTCACGGTCAGCGTGCCGTTGCGGGATATGGCCAGGGCGCTGGCGGTCTGCGGCAGCAAATCGGGCCGGGACTTCGACAAGTTCGCCGCCGCCGATTTGAAAAAACTGCCGGGAGTTAAAGTGGCCGCACCGATGGTCGATGGCGCCGGGCTGCATTATGAATGCAAAGTGGTCTTCAAGCAGCCGATGAACCCGGACCCCCTGGAAAACGGCCTGAAAGACGCCTTCTACAGCAACGGCGACTTCCACACGCTGTACTTTGGGAAGATCCTCGCCACCTGGCAGGAATAAAACAACGGAAGCGAGGCCGTGGACTGCATTGCAAACTGAAAAACTGTATTATCTCGATCCCTATCTTCAGGAATTCTCTGCCGCCATTCTCCGCAAAACCGCGCTGGCCGACGGCCGGTTCGCCGTCGTTCTCGACCGCACCGCCTTTTATCCGGAAGGCGGCGGTCAACCCTGCGACACGGGAACGCTCAATAAACTGACCGTTCTGAACGTCCAAACCAAAAACGGCGAAATCGTCCACACCGTGGAGGGTGACCCCGGCGACGGCCCGGTCGTCGGCAAAATCGACTGGCAGCGACGCTTCGACCACATGCAGCAACACACCGGCGAACACATCCTGTCCGGCGTCTTTCTCGCCAAGTACCGGGCCGAAAACGTCGGCTTCCATCTTAGCGCCGCCACCGTCCAGATCGACGTGACGCTGCCGACCCTGTCGGACGAACAGGCGCGGGAAGTCGAGGACGCCGCTAATGCCGTGATTTTCGCCAACCGACCGATCGAGGCAAAATTTGTCGAGACCGACGAACTGGCCGCCTACGAGTTGCGCAAAGCGCCCGGCGCGGAATTCGAGCAAATCCGCCTTGTATCGATCGCCGACTGCGACTGTTGCCCCTGCGGCGGCACCCACCTCCGGCTCACCGGCGAAGTCGGCCTGCTAAAAATCCGCGGCTGGGAAAAGCGCAAAAACAACATCCGGGTCGAATTCGCCTGCGGCTACCGGGCGCTCGCCGATTACCGCCTGAAACACGAGCTGGCCCGGAGTCTGGCCAACCGTTTTTCGTCGCCGGTGGAACTGGCCTTGCCCGCATTCGAGCGTTTCCTGGAAAAGCAGGAATCCCTGCAGCGGGAGCTGAACGCCGCCCGCAAGACCTACCATGAAGAACTGGCGACCCGCCTGCTGAACGAAGTGGCTCCGGTCGGCGGAATCCGCATCGTATCCCGCGCCTTTGCCGGTTACGGCGCCGCCGACCTCCAGGACTTCGCCGCCCGGATCACCGCCGCTGACGGCGCGGTCTGCCTGCTGGCCGCCGTGGATGAGACCGCCGGTCGCAGTTCCTTCCTGTTCGCGGCCGCCCCGAATGTCCCGGGCGCCATGAACGACCTGCTGAAACGCAGCCTTGCGCCGGTCGGCGGCAAAGGCGGCGGTAATGCGGCCACCGCCCAGGGCGGCGCACCGACCGCCGACGCCGACGGTATTCTGGCAACGGCGCGAACCATGCTGACGAACGAAATAGCCCCCTGAAATCCCGCAAGTAAAGCAAAAACAGGGCTGAGGCGCGCCGGCCAGCCGGAACGCGTCGCCCTGTTTTTATTTTTGTCTTTATTGCTGTCTCTTACGCCGATTCGCCGAACCAGCGCGGCCCGATCAAGGGAATCCGAGCCAGGTCCCGCCGAATCAGCCCGCCGGTCGCCAGCATCACCCCGATGTAAACCAGTCCGCCGAGCAACGAAACCAGCGCCACCGCGACAAACGGAATCCCCAGCAGTCCCAGCGCCGGTCCGTAGGCAAACCGGACGAATACGCCCATCACCGCCGCCGCCAGCACGTTTTTCAGCAGATCGCCGCACGGAAAACAGTAGCCCGTGTAGCGATACACAAAGTACAGGTTCAGCCCCGCCGCCACGCCCAAATCCGCCAATGTGGCCAGACCGGCGCCCTGGATTCCCAGGGCGGGGATCGCGGTCAGCACCCAGTTCAGCGCCACTTTAACCACCGCCGCCAGCCCCATGTTGACGACGGGAATGCTCGTCCGCCCCAGTCCCTGCAGCACGCCGGTCGTTACCTGATGCAACCCGAGCAAAAAAATGCCGCCGGCCATGACCTGGGTGACGCCGGCCGCGCCGGGCGCATGGTAGATCATGTTGACCACCGGTTCGGCCAACAGGCACAACAGAACCGTGAACGGCACGGTCGTCAGGTTGGCGAGGCGCATCGCTCCCGCCGTCCGGTACATGACCTCCCGGCTGTCATTGAGGGATTTGGCATGCGAGATTGCCGGCACCAGACTGATCGCCAAAGAAGCCGTCACGATCGTTGCCAGGTTTACCAGCGGCACCGCCATTCCCGTCAGGTAGCCGAACCGCTCGGTCGCCTGCCCGACGGTGAAACCGGCCGCCTCCAGCCGCAGCGGCACGATGAACAAATCGAGATTGGCCACCACCGGCAACATCAGGCTGGACAGCGACACCGGCAGCGCCAGGGCCGCGATGCGGCGCACCAAGTTCCGGTTGCTCACGGCATCCATGTTCCCCGTCGACGCCGGAGCGTCCTGCATCTTTTCATGCAAGGTACGCTGCAACCGGCAATAATACCAGACCAGTACGCCCAGCGCGCCCAGCGCGCCGACCCCCGCGCCCATGCTGGCCCCGCCGGCGGCGAACTCCAGGCCGCGCGGCAGCAGATAGCGGGCGAACACCAGCATCGTAAATACCCGCAATAGCTGCTCGACGATCTGCGATACGGCGGTCGGCGTCATCATCTGCCAACCCTGCAGATAGCCGCGGAAGCTGGACAGCAGCGTCACCAGAAAAATGGCCGGTGCCAGGGCGATAATCGAATAATAGGCCCGGGCGTCACGGATCATCCGATGGCCAATCAGCCAATCGGCGCCAAAGTATAGCAGCAGGCTGAGCAAAAGACCGGTAACGGCCAACAGCAGGAACGACAGCCGAAATACGCGCTGAGCGCCCCGGTAGTCCTGCAATGCCGCCCGCTCCGCCGTAAGGATGGAAACCGCCACCGGAATCCCGGCGTCGGAAATGCTCAGGGCCAGCAGATAGAGCGGAAAGGCAATCTGGTAGATTCCGATGCCTTCGCCGCCCAAAATCCAGGACAAAAAAATCCAGTTCAGACTGCCGATGACTTTTACGACCACGCCGGCCAAAGTCAGAATCAGAGCTCCCTGCAGGAAGCGCCGCCCCGACTTATCCGGCGAATGTTTCACTGCCTTGTTGTCCGACATTCAGATACCTCTCATTCCCGGTCCAAGGGAAATACTTCAACAGTAATAGTAACAGAAGGAAGTCAAGGCGGCAACCGGAAACATTTTTTCTTGACACGGCTCGCCGGAATCGATTAGAATGGCATTAATAATCCCGAGGGGGAGTAGCTGTCCGGGTACGGTCAACATACTGGCGGAAACGCCTGGCCGAACCGTTGGCGCCAGTCAATCAGCGAGACCTTCGGCCCGATGATCATCGTCGGGCTGAAGTGTCTCGTTTTTTCATTCGCCGGCGCAAGTTGTTTCCAAAACAAAGGAGGAATTGTCGTTATGACCGCGTTTCTGACTGCTCTGGCCTTCGTTGTACTGGCCGAAATGGGCGACAAGACCCAGTTGCTCGCCATGGCCTTTGCCTGCAAGTTCCGCTGGCAAACCGTCATGTGGGCTGTGCTGGCAGCCACCGTCCTGAACCACCTGTTCGCCGTCCTGGTCGGCAGCTACCTGACCGCATTCATCCCTTTGTACTACATTCAAATCGGTGCCGCCATTTCCTTCATCGCCTTCGGCATCTGGACCATCCGCGGCGATGAGCTCGGTGACGAAGCCGAAAAAGACAAGTTCAGTCCTTTCTGGACCGTCGCCATCGCCTTTTTCATCGCGGAGATGGGCGACAAAACCCAACTGGCCACCATCGCCCTGGCCGCCAAGTTCAACACAGTGCTGCCGGTCTGGTTCGGCACGACTGCCGGCATGATGATCGCCGACGGCATCGGCATTCTGTTCGGCATCGTCCTCGGCAAAAAGATTCCCGAGCGAGCGATGAAATGGTTTGCCGCCATCCTGTTCATCGGGTTTGGCCTGTTCGGCCTCTATGAATATGTCCCGGCCGCTTGTTGGACCTTGCCGGTCATCGCCGGCGGGTTACTCGTACTGGCGGGTTCCATCTGGCTGGCCGTCCGCAATGCCACACCCCCAGCCAAGGAGCAAACCTGTCCGATAGAGCGCTCGAAAGAATAAATCGGTCAAATGTGCGTCACCCACTCGATCAATGCCCGGGGCGGCGTGATGCTGATGCCGTTGAACGGATGATGTACCTGTGACATTACCATGACGTTGCTCCAGATCAGCACCGACACCAGCAAAATCAGTACTATATGCGCCTTGGAGCTTTCCATGGAAAAAAACATGGTAAACCCGATCGTGATGAAACCACCTAAAATGACGACAAGCCAAAGCAACGGCGGTAATTCCGCATGCTTGCCATACAGGCGGGTATACCGGGCATCCCGCAATGCGAACAAGGAATGCAATATTTCCGAATAGGCCGTCTGCTGCTGAATGGTTGCCGGTTGCAACCCCTGGACGGTTTTCATCAGCTCATTGAAAACCGCCTGCGTTTCCGGTGCGGCCGGTTCTTCTTTATGTAACGCGCGTTCCCACTCCTTCTCCACCACCGCGTGGGCGTATTGGCGCAACAGCCCTTTCACCAGCTTTCCGTCCTCGCTCGGAAACCAGTCGACCAGTTGATACAAATTTGCGACCTGGATCGCTTCGGCCGACGCCACTCTTTCCGCCTGGATATATTCATCATGCGCCGTATCGGCGCCGAGCGCCACCGTCACGGCAAAAATCGCGCCCACCACCGAATAAACAAAACCAGCCACCTCGTGGTTGCGGCGTAGCGAGTCCGTGCCGATCCGGCGGCGGATCCACAGCATCAAGACTACGGCCAACGCCGACAAGACCAAAACAATGGTACAGTTCAAAGCAAATACATACATCAGCGTTTCTCCCTGACCAGTCCTTTGGCCAGCGCCACCGCGACCACGGCATCCGCCGCGTATTCGTCGGCGCCGGCCTTTTTTGCGTATTCCGGCGTCAGCACCGCGCCGCCCACCATCGTCCGGGCAGTGACGCCCGCCGCCTTCAGCGCGGCGAGGCTGCGGTCGATCTGTGGCAACGTGGTGGTCATCAGCGCGCAGAGGCCGACGATGTCCGGCTGATGCTCCTGCGCCGCCGCCACGATCCGCGCGACCGGCACGTCCTTGCCGAGGTCGACGATCTCAAAGCCGTTGTTTTCCAACAGCGCCGCTACGATGTTCTTGCCGAGGTCGTGAATGTCTCCCGCCACCGTCGCCAACATCACCTTGCCCAGCGGCTCGGTTTTCGATGCCGGCAGCGCCTCCTTCAACGTCGCAAATCCCTGTTTCAGGGCTTCCGCCGCCAACAGCACCTGCGGCAGGAAGCAGCGGCCCGCGCCGAAATCTTCGCCTAGCCGGTTCATCGCCGCCGTCAGGCCGTTGTCGATAATGTACGCCGCATCGTGTCCCGCCGCTACCGCCGCCTGCACATGACCGGGCACCGCTTCCTTTTCGCCCTGGATGATCGCCTGTTGCAACTGCGCCAGCGGCGAGTCGATTGACGTCGGCGACGAATTCACCACTATCACCGGCGCCGGTTTCGCCACCGCAGCAACACTTGCCGTCTGTCCCGCGAATCGCCGGCTGTAGGCGAGCCCTTGCCGGTCGTGGCCCAACAATGCCTGCGCGGCGCTGATCGCCTCGTTCATCAGCGGGTCCAGCGGATTGAGAATCGGCACATGGAGGCCCCGCGCCGCCGCCATCGCGAAAAACTGGGCGTTCATCAGGTCCCGGCGCGGCAATCCGTGCGAAATGTTGCTGAGCCCCATCGACACTGGCAACCCCAGTTCTTCCCCATACAAATGCAGCGTCTCCAACACATCGGTTGCGGCCGCGGCATTCGCCGCCAGCGTCGTCGTCAGCGCGTCCAGCAGCAGATCCTTGCGCCGGAAACCCAGCGCCATCGCCGCGTCGATAATCTTTTTCACCGTATCCACCCGTTCCCGCGCATCGGCCGGCAGTCCGCCTGACGCCAATGGCAAACACAGCACGGCGGCGCCGTACTTTTTGGCGATCGGCAAGAATTGCTCCAGCCGCTCCGGCTCGGCGGACACCGAGTTCACCAACGCCCGGCCCGGATAAATCCGCAGCCCCGCCTCCAATGTCGCCGGATCGGTCGTGTCGATCGACAGCGGCAGCGTCACCAGTTGGGATAGTTCCTCGACCAAACGCATCATCAAAGCCGGTTGGTCGATCCCCGGCACGCCGGCGTTCACGTCGAGGATCGCCGCGCCCGCTTCCATCTGCGCCAAGGCGTCATGCTTCACCGTCGCCAGGTTGCCTTCCCGCAGTTCCGCCGCCATCGCCTTGCGGCCGGTCGGATTGATCCGCTCACCGATGATCCGGATCGGGAACCCGGTCCCGAAATAAACCGTACTGGATCGACTGGTCAGACAATGCGCCTGCCGCAACGGCGACTCGACAGCAACCGGCTGCAAACCCCGCAGGGCATCCCGTACCGCCGCGATATGCTCCGGTGTCGTACCGCAGCAGCCGCCGATGGCCGTGACGCCGGCTTCGACGATCCGGGGCACCCAGACCGCGTACTGGGCCGGACTGAGCGGAAAGACCGTCCGTCCATCCTGCAGCGTCGGCATCCCGGCATTCGGGCGCACACATACCGGCAGGGAAGTCGCCGCCACCATCTTCTCGATGAGCGGCAGCAGTTGATCCGGCCCCAGGGAGCAATTCGCGCCGACCATGTCCGCGCCCAGCGATTCCAACGTCACCGCCGCCGTCGCCGGGTCGGTCCCGGTGACCGTCCGCCCCGAGGCCTCGAAGGTCATCTGGCAGACCACCGGCGCCTGGCCGTATCGTTTGGCGGCCAACAGCGCCGCCCGCATCTCCTGGATGTCGATCATCGTCTGAAGGATGAAATAATCCACGCCGGCCTCGGTCAGCGCCGCCACCTGTTCGGCATAGACATCGAACACTTCTTCGAAGGAGAGTTCGCCGAGCGGTCGGATCAGTTTGCCGGTCGGCCCCAGATTGCCGCCTACGCGGATTCTATCTCCGCCGGCCTGCCGGGCCAGCTTCACCGCCGCGGCGTTCAGAGGCGCCACCTCTTTGGCCAGGCCGTAATGCGAAAGTTTGATGCGATTGGCGCCGAATGTACAGGCGGTCAGCACTTCCGCCCCGGCTTCCAAATACGCCCGATGCACCGACAGAATCGCCTCCGGGTTGCGGATCGCCCAGGAATCCGGCGAATCACCCGGCTTCAGTCCCATAGTCTGCAGCATCGTTCCCGTAGCACCGTCAGCCAACCAAATTTTTTTCATTGTCACATCTCCTTCCGAAACCGCGCGAGACTCCCCGCAGTCAGCAAAACCGCGCCGCAAAATCCATTTTCGCAGCCGGGTCCAACCAATTTTAATGTATTATACCCGATTTTCCCTCGTCGATGCAAAAACGGTGCCGGCCGCCTCAGCCCCGGTCCGCCAGCAGTCGGTCGACCACGGCGCAGTCAGCGCCGGCGAACTCATATCGCGGCAATTCAGCAACAGTGATCCAGACCGCCGCCTGATGTTCGGACAGCTGAATCGACTCCGGCCGCGCCGGCAGATCCACCCAGTAGGTAAATTGCCGAATCTGTCCCTGCTCATGGATGTAGACCGTCTCGCTGTACAGCGCTCCGATCTCCGCCTGGAGCCCAAGTTCTTCCTCCAGTTCCCGGCACAGCGCCTGCGGCGGCGTCTCGCCCGGGTCGACCTTGCCGCCCGGGAACTCCCATTTGTTGGCGAAGCGGCCGGAGTTTTGCCGCTGGGCGATCAAAATCCGCCCCTGATGCCGGATCAGCGACGCGGTCACCCACAATTCTTTCTGGTCCACCGTCATTCCCCCCCTCGCAACTTTTGACGGTCCGGCCTGCGCCTCACACGCCGGATCCGAAAATACCAGCCTTGACTTCTGCGCTCATTATAGCATTTCCGGCAACCGTTTCGACTGCTTACCGGTCTATGCCAAAAAAAGCCAACCGTGCAGGCGGATTTGCGAAAGCGCGGCGCGATTCGGTCTTCAGCACAGTTATCATCAGAAGTATAAAAATCATCGATTATTTTTCTGGACTAAACGTTCCAATTATGTTATTCTATCCACGAGGTGATTGCCATCGCACGCCCCAAGGAATTCGACCGGGATATCGCGCTGCAAAAAGCGATGCAGGTTTTTTGGACCAAAGGCTATGAAGGCACGAGCGTCGACGACCTGATCGCCGCCATGGACATTAGCAAGTCCAGCCTGTATCAGTCTTTCGGCAGTAAACAGGATCTGTTTCTGGAAGCCATCGAGCTGTATCTGGAGTTTACGGACCGCAAACGGGGCCGCGTCCTTGCACAGGCCACTTCGGCAAAAGAAGGCATGGCCGCATTTTTCGACGGCGTTCTCCGGTTTGTCCTGGACCCGGCGAATCCCGGCGGCTGTTTCTACACCAACACCGCCACCGCCCTGGGAACGCTGGATCAGCGGATCCACGAGGTGATACGGCGCGGATCGGAAAAAATGGAGTCGGATTTTTATCAGTTTCTGTTGCAAGGGCAAAAAAATGGAGAACTCGCCCCCGACAAAGATGTTCAGGCCTTGGCCCAGTACTTCGTGAGCCTGACGCGGGGCGTCAGCGTCATGGCCCGGATCAATGCCGATCGCGAAACCTTGGCCGCCATCGTTAAAACGGGGCTGTCCGTTCTCGACTAACAGCCTTCGTTTTTTATCTATTCGGGACCGTTCGGTTCAAAATATACATCTCTACCTTTCGTTTCACAATAAATCCGTCATTTCGGGAACATTCGGTCCAAAATATTCTCTTGCTTCCATAAGCAGCGGAAAGGCGGGTGAATTTCCCATGTCGCCGTAATCCATCGCTATCAGCCCGTAACGCAAAATCTTATCAGACAAAGGAGCGATTCGAATGAACGCATTACTGAAACCGACCACCCTCGGCAAATTATCCCTGGCCAACCATATTGTCCGCAGCGCCACCTATGAAGGCATGGCCGGCCCTGACGGCGAAATCACGCCGGCGCTGACGGACCTGTACACGAATCTGGCGGCCTCGCAAATCGGTTTGATCATCACCGGCGCCGCGGCGGTCCTGCCCACCGGCAAAGGTCTGCCCGGCATGTTGAGCCTCCATGACGATCGGTTGCTGGACGACTACAAGCGACTTGCCGACCAAGTGCACCAACAAAGCGGCAAAGTCATCCTGCAACTCATTTTCTGCGGAACGCAGGGATTTATCGACGTGCCCGATGTATACAGCCCGGCCGGCATTCCCGACAAACTGACCAAACGCTCCGGCAAAGCCATGACCCCGGAAGACATCCGGCAACTGAAAACGGCGTTTATTGCCGCCGCGCAGCGGGCGATCACGGCCGGCTTTGACGGGGTGGAAATCCATTCCTCCGCCGGTTTTCTGCTGAGCCAGTTTCTGACCCCCTATTACAACCGCCGCACCGACGAATACGGCGGCAGTCTCGAAAACAGATCCCGCCTGCTGCGGGAAATCTGCGCCGGGGTGCGCCAGGCTATCGGCGCCGAGCCGGCCCTTCTCGTCAAAATCAACTGCGCCGACTTCATCGACGACGGACTCTGTTTCGACGACAGTCTGATCGTATGCGAACAGCTGGCCGCCCTGGGCGTCGACGCCCTCGAAATCACCGGCGGGATCGCCGCCGTCCGGGATACAACGTCCGTCCGCACCAACATTGCCGCGCCGGATCAGGAATCCTACTTCGCGGAGTACGCCGCTAAAATCGCCGCCAAACTCCCCATCCCCGTTATCCTGAACGGCGGCAATCGGTCGCTGGCCGTTATGGAACAGTGGGCCAATAAAATCCAATTCTTCGCCATGTGCCGGCCGTTTCTCGCCGAGCCGGATCTGGTTCAGCGCTGGCTGCGGGGCGAACCCGACAAAGCCCGCTGCATTTCCTGCAACAAGTGTTTCTCCTTCAGCGGAACCGTCTGTCACGTTTTTCCGCCCAAGCAAATCGACTAATACAAAAAAAATTCGCCCCTCCCTTGTTTCAACAGGCATTTGCGGTTATAATATGAAAGTCAGCAGTGTTTGACGCAATGTCGAGCACTCGCTTTGAGAACAAAGAAAATATTGCACAGGGCTTGAACAATCAGGCACAACAGAACGGGGCATTAGCTCAGCGGGAGAGCGCTTGACTCACATTCAAGAGGTCACTGGTTCGAAACCAGTATGCCCCACCAACTCAAAAGCGAGACGCCACAGTCATTGTGGCGTTTTTCTTTTTTTGGCGAAGGCACCGTTCAAGCGGTCATTTGACTACCGCCTTGACTACCATCGTTTTTTCGACGATTTGGGCGATGTCCGCCATGTCGCCGCCTCGAATGTGAGTATAGCAATCGAGGGTCATCTGGGCTTTGGAGTGCCCCATCAGGTACTGGGTCCTGGCGGGATGGACGCCGGCGACCGCGAGGTTCGTTGCGTAGGTGTGGCGCAAGTCGTGAAATGTTGCCTCGATTTTGTACCGCTCGCAGAGTCGGGAAAAATACCGTGTCAGGACCATGGGTTCGATCGGCTTGCGGTCGGCGGCCGGGAAGATCAGATCCGGAGTAGTCAAATTGACTACTTTCGGCCGTTCTCCCGCCAGCTTGTTGAGGGCCTTGATCGTTTCCTGCGGCAGGGGCACCGTCCGATACGCGGACGGTGTTTTTAATTCCGTGGACAACTCCCTGCCCTTTTTCACCGATCGCCGGACAATGAGCGATCCCGCCTTGTAGTCCGACCAGCACAACCCCAGGATTTCTTCGCGCCGCAGCCCGGAAGTCCAGGCCACCAGCAGCAGCGTTTTGCGGGGTTCCTTGGCGGCGTCGATCAGTTTCCGGACGACTTCCGTCGCCAAATACTTATCCGTTTTGGCCGGGGTTTTGGGACGCTTGACCGGTTCGGCCGGGTTCCGGAACAGGACCGCATCGTAGACCGCCTGCTGCAAACTGGATTTCAGGAAGTGGTGCAGCATCAGCACGGTCCGGGGCGAGCGGGTTTCCAGCTTGGCCGCCAGAAACTGGCGAACCTTCTGGGTGGTGATGTCCCGGAGACGGGATCGGCCAAGGTCTTCATTGGTGATGTGTTTGTCGATCAGGGTCGTATAATTGGACAGGGTTCCCGCGGTGACGTTTGCTTTGACCACATTTCCCAGCCAGTACTTGAGCCAGGTCGCCAGCGTGTCGTTTTTGGTGATGGAGTGTTGCCCGGCGGCCCGGGCGCTGGCTTCCGCCTCGTCGTACGTGGCGCCGTAGAAGAATTTTGCCTTGCCGTCAACAATCCGCTTGATCTGATAACGGCCATCGGCTCGCGGTTTTGGTTTTTTTGCCATGAGTACCTCCTCGCTCTTTCACAGGCGGATGCTCCCCGTTGAATCCGCGTCGCCATCCTCCACGTGAAAGAGCCACTTTAGCCAGGTTTTTTCTTGCGCAAATAGGATGCACCGTCCTGGCTCTGTTTCTCGGTTGCATCCATCCGGGGGAACAGGCCGGCTGCAGCCTCGATTCGCTCCGATAGTTCCGCGACCAACTCCGGACGCATCGAGTCCAAGGCCCGAATTACAGATTCATATTTTTTGGCAAGAACCGCCAGGTCATTATCGGCCGGGGGTTCTTTTTTTTCTGGAAACAGTTCCGTAACGGAAATTTCGAGATAATCGGCGATTTTGGGCGGCGGATCTGTCCGGTGGCGGCAGCTCCGCCGTTTTTTTCGTGGCGCCGCAAAATCGGGAGAAAATCCGCTGAATTTGACAAAAACGAAACGCTCCAGGATCGGTTTTAAGGCCTGTTGAATAGCGTCCGAATGGTGTTGTACCGGGGCATTTGGACCGGTTTTTTGCTGCTTTTTCGCCACCGGAAAAAAGTTCACAATTTGTTCGCTTTACAGGCGCGTTTTCATCGGCTATACTACAAATGCAAACAAATGTTCGATGGTTGTGGCGGCAAGCGGGTGATGAAATTTTGCGCACGATTCTGCACTGTGACCTCAATAATTTTTACGCCAGCGTCGAATGTCTCTACCGTCCGGAGCTGCGCGGCAAACCGGTGGCGGTCAGCGGGGATGTCGAAAACCGGCATGGCATCATTTTGGCGAAAAATCAGCTGGCCAAGGCGGCCGGGGTGAAAACCGGCGAAGCGATCTGGCAGGCGGAGGCAAAATGCCGGGGGTTGGTCTGTGTGCCGCCGGACTATCGGAAGTATCTGCGGTTTTCCCGGCTGGCGCGAAACATCTATGCGGACTATACGGACCGGATCGAAGCGTTGACACAGGATCGGTTTTAAGGCCGGTTGAAAACATTCTGAGTGTTATTCCCGGACTTGAATGGATTTGATCACAAGGAGATTGTAGCGACTGTGGAGAATACTTTGAAAAAAGTGGTAATCTACATTATAAAACAAAGTAAAGGGCGGTCTGACAACATGGAGCAGGAAACGGAGAAAAAGGGACTGGGCACGCTGGAAGGAGTCTTTACTCCAACCATTCTAACGATTCTTGGCGTTGTCATGTATTTGCGCCTGGGTTGGGTAGTTGGCAATGTCGGCCTGATCGAAACGATCATCATTATTCTGCTGGCCCATTCGATCACCATTTGCACGGCGCTTTCTATGGCTTCCATGGTATCCAACATCGAAATCGGCGCTGGCGGCGCATATGCAATCATTTCGCGTTCCCTGGGGTTTGAAATCGGCGGAGCCATTGGGATTCCGCTGTACTTTTCCCAGGCATTTTCCGTCGCCTTTTACATCATTGGTTTTGTTGAACTGTGGCAGAGTTATTTTCCTACTCACTCTGGTCTCTTTATCGGCGTCGTCACTTGGGCCGTATTGACGGCGATTTCTATGAAAAGCGCCCAGTTGGCGTTTCGCGTGCAGTATTTCGTGTTGGCGGCGATCGTCGTTTCCATCGCTGCGTTCTTGGCCGGGCCGTCGCAAAACCCCGGTGAAGTCGTCTGGTTAAGCAGCGTCGGCAAGGTCGGCTTTTGGGAAACCTTCGCGATATTCTTCCCCGCCGTAACCGGGATACTGGCAGGAGTCAGCATGTCCGGCGAGCTAAAAACGCCGCGCCGCAGCATTATCGTCGGAACATTGACGGCCATCTTTACCGGATTGCTAGTTTACCTCGCGCTGGCGTACTGGTTTGCCAGACAGGCAACGGCCGAGGCGCTTTTGGCCAATCCGACAATCATTTTGGATCTGGCGTTTTGGCGACCGGCCATTGTAGCCGGCATCGTCGGTGCGACACTGTCTTCGGCGCTCTCGACGCTAGTGGGCGCGCCCAGAACCTTGGCGGCGCTGGCTGTCAACCGACTGGTGCCGTTTGCGGGTTTTCTCGGACGCAGAGCCGACGACCAGGAACCGCGCAACGCCATCTTTGTCTCTTCGCTATTTTCGCTGCTGGTGATTGTCGCGGGAAACCTCGACCAGTTGGCACAGCTGCTCACCATGTTCTTCCTGACAACCTATGGCGCGATCAATCTGGTGGTCCTCATTGAACAAGGTAGCGGCATCATCAGTTTTCGTCCCCGGCTGAAAGTCTCTATTCTAGTGCCGCTGATCGGGTTCGTCGGCTGCATCTTCACCATGCTGCTGATCGACAAACTGTTTACCCTTACAACGATCGTCGTCATTATGATTATCTATAGCATTCTCAGCCGACGGGAGCGAAAGCTGGAATCGCCCTGGGGCGACGTGCGCGGCGGCATATTTACCACGGTTACCGAGTGGGCGGCGCAAAAAGCGATTGCGATGGAATATCACCCGCGGATCTGGAAACCGTCGCTGTTGGTACCGGTCGAGCAGCCGGAAGACTTTGCCCGTGTCAGCCGGTTTGTTGACAGTTTTTTATATCCAGCTGGCAGGCTGTATATCCTTTCACTTACCGATACGCCGCACGGTGATGCCGGGCTGAATGCCCGATATGACGAAGTGTTGAAGCCGATTTTGGACAAAAAGATTTTCATGCGTAAAACGTTGATTCATACCCCGGCCGTTTCTTTTGAATCCGGCTTGTATCCATTGACCCAAGTGTTGCTCAACGCTTTTTTGCCACCGAACACCATATTGTTCACGCTCAGCGACGATGCGGCAAAACAAACGCAAATGGAACGCATATACCATACGATGCGATCACTCAATACCGGTTTGCTGTTTTTACATATTCATCCGAAGATTGGCTTTGGACAGGAGCGCCGGGTCAACCTCTGGTTGCGGGATAAGAGCCCCAATATGAATTTGGCTGTGCTGGCGGCGCTGCAGCTAACCCGCAACTGGGAAGCCCGCCTGACCATCCTGCGGGTGGTCGAGGAAGACGCTTTGGTCGAATCTGTAACAGCGGATCTGGAATTGTTTATAGAACAAGCCCGATTGCCGGTCGATACTGCGGTGCGCGTGTTGATCGGCGACTACTGTACTCATATGCAAAGCCTGCGGGCAGACATCACGATTATGGGGATGCCTCGGGAGTATCCACAAATGGTTGCTTTTGCCGCCGATTTCCCCGGTACGATTTTGTTTGTCCGGGACTCCGGCATGGAAGATGCCTATGTGTAAGCGGAATCAAGTAAAACAGAAATAACACAGCGGGAGGGAATTGTATGACTCATGTTCTTTTGATTGCCGCAGCCGTCTTTGCATTTCTTGTCGCACTATTCGCTTTGCAAAACAGTGAAATCGTTCGCGTGGGTTTCATTGGCTGGAAATTTGAAACCTCTTTGGTTTTGGTTATTCTGGGCTCGGCGCTGTTAGGGTTTTTGACCGCGCTGTTCCTCGGGATCATCATGCAGATCAAGCTTCGGTTCCAGCTGTACAAGGCAAAACAACAGATTCGCTTGTTGGAACAGAACGCGGTGGCGGACGTGGTTACGGACGTGGTTCCGGAGAAGCTGCCGGCAGGGATGGAGAGTACTGGCGAAAAGACGGATAAAGCACTGGACAAAACACCTTGATGCGTGTGGGGATTGCCTTGGGCGGGGGAGGCAGCCGCGGATTCGCCCACTTGGGAGTGATTAAAGCGCTTGGCGAACAGGGCGTTGTTCCGGCGGTGTTTGCAGGAACCAGCTCCGGCGCCATTGTCAGTGCGTTGCTGGCTGCAGGCAAATCGCCGGATGAGATTTTTGCGATGATGAAGCAAAGTAAGATTACTGATTATATTAATATAAAAGTGCCGCATAACGGATTTTTGGCGCTGGATCAGCTAAGAGAACAACTGGATGGTTTTTTGGGCGGGGCAAGTTTTGATCAAATGCATCGGCCGCTTTTCGTAACGGTTGCCAACCTTTTGACCGGCGAAGCGGAATATCTTGCGACGGGAAATGTTGCCAAAGCGGTGCAGGCGTCCGCTTCCATCCCCATTTTGTTTTCACCGGTTGAAATCAATGACCAACTTTTTGTTGACGGAGGGCTGCTTGACAATGTACCGGTGAAGCCCTTGCTTGGACAATGCGAAAAAATCATCGCCGTGGATGTTTTGCCGGTGGAAAAGGTCAATGCGGTTCATGGGTTGCAAGAAACCATCGCACGGACCTTTCAAATGAGTGTGGGGTGCTTTTTAGAAGAACGACAAAAAATGTGTTCCCTGATTATTCGGTTGGAAGAATTGGCCGGATACAATATTTTTGACACCAGCAAAGCAGAAGAAATGTTTGAAATCGGCTATTGCCACGTAAAGAAGCTGGACTTGCGGCTGTTTTGAACTGGGGATTGAGATTATGATGAAGGGCGGGATTTTTTTTGCATACGACAATGGACGTGCTGCTGCTCACGGATGATGAAACGAGTTTGCGGCTTGTGGAAGCGATGCTGCGCAAAGGCGGCTATGCAAAGGAACGTTTGCATTGCTATTCAAACTGGCAAGAAGGGCTGCTGGCGATGCAAAAGCC
Organism: Veillonellaceae bacterium; assembly: GCA_012798135.1. The sequence goes on from JAAZNU010000040.1 coordinate 22,394, forward strand.
CCAAGAGCGCATCATCGCAATGATCAGCACGAAATACACGGTGAAAAATGATTTTGCCGAAAACATCCGGTCTCACGCTCTGGATTTTCCCCTGTTGCTATTGCATGATGGAACTGTTACGGTGGAAATTGAATCGGATTGTTTTTCGCTGGGCGTGCAGGAAGTGCTGTCCTTGCCGGAGCTTTCAGTCAAAACATTGTTGAAGGCAGTTCGCAATGCGGCGGAGAGACACCGCATGCGAAGGCAAATTCATGAATTATCGATGGTGGACGAGCTTACCGGGATATATAATCGTCAAGGTTTTTTGCTTCGCGCCGAACAGACGTTGGCGCTGTCAGAAAGACTGGGAACGGAAGCGAATTTGTTTTTTCTGGATGCGGACCATATGAAGTGGATTAATGACAACTTTGGTCATCAGGAGGGAGATTTTTTGCTGAAAGAAATTTCTCGCATCTTGCAGGATGTTTTTCGCCGCACGGATGTGATTGGCCGGGTCGGTGGCGACGAATTCGCGGTACTGGCCTTGCGGGAATCTTCTCAGGACGTCGACTCTATCTTCGGCAGACTGGCGGATAAACTGACTCAGATCAATGAGCAGCGGACGGTGCAATACCCCATTTCTTTTAGCATCGGGTCTTCGCGTTCAACCAGAGACAGTCGGGCCACCCTGGATGAACTGATAGAAGCTGCGGACAAAGAAATGTATGAGAATAAAAAAACAAAACGCGGACAGGGACCAATCCGCAATCATAATGACGTTCATTTTTCTCGCTAAGGGAACCGCTGCTTAAACAGATCATAATTAAGTGTATTCTCGCTATATAGAAAGATGCGCATCCAGGCTGCGATGCGCCGCTCATAAGCAACCAAATTGTCAACTGCGATAGATGTCCTGACTATAAGACATGTAGGCAAAATAGAGATTAACCAGTTAATGAAAACGCAGAAATGGAGGACAATAATTTGCGATGTTAGACAGCAAAAATAACTGGCCATGGATCGATAGCATATACGAGAGTAATGCCCAATTGGCAGTGCTGGGTTTCGACATGATCGTCAATGGAGAAGAGCCGCCTCGAGATAAAACGGTGATTTATTCAGAAGGATGGCAAGATGGAAAAGTTGCCGCAGTCCTAAGAGGTGGCATAAATGCTAGAGCAGTACTAGACGTACTTATGCATTCAGGTTTTAAAGAAATCCACATATTTCATATGGAAGAAAAATTTTCATACATGGAAGATGTCTTTTTGTCTTCCGTCGTGGTTCCTGTCCATGAATTGTTTGATACTGTTGAAATAAACTGGCGCCGAGAATCAACTCTGCAGGATTTATTGATGAAAATCGGTTCACAATATGAAATGCTTTTTTTTGGTGCGCCACTCGCAACTTCAGAAATATTGCCGTTCTATCAAGAAGTAAAAGCTTGCTATGAAGGTAGTGTCACAATTGTAAAAGCTCCTGTGGTTGACATTGAATTCGATGAAAGTGATGAAATATATAAATGGGTGCGTCAACGGACGTATGATGCAAGCGATTTTTCCTTACCAGCGGTCTTGCGAAATCACAAAAAGAACCTGGGCAAAAAGATTGCGATTATACTTCCAAGCCTCAATGAGGAGCGTACCGTCGCTAATGTTATAAAGGCCGCATTGGAAGTAAAACTGGCTGGCATTATTGACGAAGTGATATTAATTGATTCTCAATCTACGGATAAGACTGTTGCCATTGCAGAATCCTTTGGCATTCCTATTTACCAACACCCTGAAGTCCAAACACAACGCGGCACTTATATTGGCAAAGGCGAAGCAATGTATAAAAGCGCTTTTGTTACCGATGCCGATATAGTAGCGTGGGTAGATACAGATATTGAAAGTATTACACCTGGGTTTTTCTATGGTTTGTTGGGACCCATGCTGACTAATCCGGAAATCAAGTTCTGCAAAGGGTATTTTTCCAGACCAGTGCGAGTTGAAGCATCAGGCATGGAACTTGGTGGTGGCCGCGTGACGGAAATATTCGTTCGCCCTTGGATTAATTCATTTTTGCCGCAATTGTCTGGGTTTATTCAACCATTGGCAGGAACCGTCGCCATTTATCGTGACGAACTGCTAAAAATGCGAATTCCGACAAACTATGGGGTCGAAATCGCTATGTTGATTCAAGCAGTGGCGAATAATGGGCTTTGGTCAACATGTCAAGTTAATTTAGGGGAAGTTTTCCATCGTTCCAAGGACGTTACCGGCCTTAGTGCAATGTCTTTTCAAATCCTTCAAGTCCTAATTGATTTTATGGGCCTAAAAGATACTGGAAAAAACGATACTCTTCGCCTTGTATATTCGGCGTTCGGTAAATCCAAAATAAGCAGCAAACGGTTTAAAACCTTTTGGCGGGAATATGAGTAGCAGAACTGCAGTTATAGTTTTTTTGTGTGGTGGCGCTATCCGGACCGGATATAAAATATCAGATGTGTGATGATGCGAAAGTGTGCAAAAATTTTCTAAAAATTTTTCTAAAAATGGGTTCCGGAATCATCCGAATGCATCTTGCCCTAAATCGCGAGAATGCCTGCTATTACTGAAAAGTCCTCACACATCTTCATAATATTGGGCAACTCACATTCAAGCGTATTTGAGTATTCCCAAAACACTTGTCTTGTCACAAAAGATGAGTATAAAAAACCGGGATGAATTTGCCCAGGGTCGCGGCGATTCCGAAGAATCTTCCTGGGCTTATCCAATCCCGACGATTTTGACTACTCCTTTGACTACTTTTGTTGTGACAGTCGATTTTCAGCAGTAGTCAAACAACACAGTTTAACTTGTCAGAAAGTTTGATTTTACTGACATCACCTCCACTTTCTCTCACCATTACTCTGCTGCCGGTTTTTCCCTCAAAAATGCCCAGATATCTCTCACATTCAAGAGGTCACTGGTTCGAAACCAGTATGCCCCACCAAGGTAAATCAAGGGTTCCAGCCATTTTGGCCGGAACCCTTTTTGCGTCAAAAGGTCGGATTTACGACAGTTTTACGACAGTTGGCTCGGCAGTCTCATCTTCCAGATCGACACCTGTTGCTGTTTCGTCCTCGTCGGCAAAAAAACAGTCCATTTTTTCCAGGTCGGCCTTAAGTGTTCCGGAAAGAACATGTGTATAATTCATGTTCGTTCGGAAGTCGCCGTGTCCGAGGATTGCCATGCGCGCACGCATCGATACGCCAAAATACTCAAGCAGGCTGCTTGTAGTATGCCGAAGTTCATGAAAGCAGATTTTTTCGATGCCGAGTTTCGCAAGAAATTTCTGATAGTCACGGACAAAATTCTTCGGATCGTGAGGATTGCCGGAAACGGTGAAAAACACGTAGTCTTCTTTATTGAAATCACTGCCGTATTTTTCGCGCATGCTCTCCAGATTTGATTTGGCTCGCAATAATGCAGCTCTTGCCCGCTTGATGATCGGCAATTCCCTTCTGCCGTTTTTGGTTTTGGTCGGGCCAAGAAGCAAACCACCGCTGCGCGTTCGTGATAACGAGTGATGAATCTGCAGCTCGTCATTGTCGAGCAATACTTTGTCCCAGCGGAGACCCAATACTTCACCGCGGCGAAGCCCGTACAGCATCGCTATTATGTAGGCCGGGCCGCACGGATGCTCTTTGGCCGCACGGTAAAACTTCAACGCATCTTTAAGCAGGGAAGTACTCCTGTTCATAAAAAGCGGGGCAGACTAGCAATCACAGCCTGCCCCTTCCTCCTTCACAATATCTTTGCTATACTGATGCTGACGAAACTTAACTATGTCAGGAAGCTATCAGGAGCCTGCGTGTCGAGATTGGTTGGCAGACCTTCTCGAATATCGCGGGCTCCTCGCGTTTTAACCGAGCAGTGTCAACTCGGGACGAAGTGACGCTCTTCCAGCTGATCTTGGTTCCTGACGGCGTGACGCCAGCCATTAACCACTAATAAAAAACAAAGAACTAAAGAACTTATATACTCACCCGATTTTATGGAATTTTGGACCGTATTCCCGCGGAGGGAAAGCAAAGCAGCGGCGTGGCGTTGCTGGAAAATCAGGCTCAAGGAAGGGAACAGCGCAGAAGCGATGATCACGGCCGCACGACACTTCGCTGAATATCACCGAGAAGCGGATACAGAGTCGAGATTTATAAAGATGGCCAGCACATTCCTCGGTCGAGATAGGCACTATCTTGAGTGGATCGAGCCACGCGAGCCGAAAACGCGAAAACAGAAACCGGAATCGACGATAACGTCAGAGCTCACGCAGAGGGCGCGCGAAAGTTGCTATCTTGGAAGCAATCGGCCACTGGCTTGAAAGGAGTTTCCCAAATGCATCACGACACGAATTTTGATTTACAGCATAAAATCATCGCAGTCCAAACCCCACCAACAGAAAATGAAAGCTCATCGAGATTGCATAAAACAGCAACGACTGCTCCACTGCGGTCAAAGACCTTACAAGAAGATAGCCGATCAAAGCGATATATCCGCCATATCCCAGGATTTGCGCCCAAAAAGCCAAATTCTGCGAGGCCTTCCCGGAGTCGCGTTCTGCCGGCACGATGCCTGCCAGGGCATAGAAACTGAGAAAGCCGGCCAACATGGCCAGATTCACCCCATGAATACCCTCAAATGGCATGAACGCGTGAGTTGCCTGACGGAAAAGCACTGTGGCTGTTTCGATCTCCGGCAGCAGGCTAATGAAAACATAGGCGATCGATCCGCCTGCCGCAGCCGACAGGGCGTTCCGTCTGCCGGTCGTTTCCGCCAGGGAGAGGTGCCCCGCCAACAACAGGAAGGTTGCCAGCCCAACTGCGACAACAAATGTGTCCCAATGGTGAAACACACGTACCACGTTCCTTTTACAGCAGATGCCAGCGAAAGATGATATCAAAGAACAGCGTGATTCCGAGCAACAGAACCATAAACGCCAGGAAAAAACTCGGGTTGAAGATCGCTTCTTTAACGGTTTTCCCCAAGTCGGCAACCAGGGAATAATATTGGTACATTCCAACTGCCAGCGGGATTGTTCCGGCAGCCATGAACAAAAGGCCCAGATGTCGCGGCTGCAGTACTTCAATGCTCATGGATAACTTTGTGGCTATGGATTCCAATACTTTATACATGGTGAAGCCAAAACTGATAAAAGACAGGGACGTTCTCACCCACGACAACAATGTCCGTTCCGACGACATCAGTGTCCGCTTCATCGACAATTCATTGTCAGTGATTTTCACGTCCGCCATTTTCCCGCCTCCTTCTTGAGGTCGAAACTACCCTCCGCTGCAGAGCGAACGCGAGCTGCGACAGAAATGCGCCGCCCGAGCCAACGAGTTATGGCCAATTTAAGACAGGCAAAAATAAAACTGCCAGTACAGCCGAATAAATTCGGTGCAACCTGGCAGTCATGAGCCACGTATCCGTGGCCCTTAGACCCACGGCTTTGCGTCCCCGCCTTTGGGCGAGTTTGCCCAACAGTACCCGTTCTTGTCCACATTGGCTAATTCTTGTCACTGATATTCTATTACTTCAAATTGAAAAATTCCAGTAAGTTTCTTCCTATTCCGAAAATTATTTTGAATATTTCAATAATATTTCCATGTCACTCATTGCTTCCACGTTTTCAAGGACAACGAAGCCGGCGGGATCGGCCCGCCGGCTTCGTTGCTTCTGCCTAGTTTCGCTTGTTCATTCCTCGCCGGCGTACCAGAACGGCCGCGCCAACTTCAGGCAGCAGGCCTCGCCCGCTTCGGGACCGGGGTCGCGGCGGCCTTTTTGGACGCGCACTTCCTGATCGCCGATTTTCACCTGATAGTCGATGATCTCGCCGAGAAACGATTTACGGCTGACGACGCCGCGCAGTCCGCACTCGTCGCCATCGTCGACAAAATCGAGTTCGGACGGGCGGCTGGCCAGGGACAATGGGGCTTTGCCGCGCATGGCCTCGGGCGGAGTCAGGCTGGTCGGCAGTGCAGAGCTGGCGCCGCGCGCGAAGGCACGGCCGTCGTTCCAGACGACATCCAGAAAGTTCGACAGGCCGATGAAGCTGAACACGAACTTGTTGGCCGGCTTGTTGTAGACATTGAAGGGCGTATCGATCTGCTGCACAACGCCCAGTTTCATGACCAGGATGCGGTCGGACAACGCCATGGCTTCAGCCTGGTCGTGCGTTACATAGATGATGGAGAAGCCGTATTTGCGCTGAAGGTCCTTGATTTCAAACCGCATTTCCTCCCGCAGATGCGGGTCCAGGCTGGACAACGGCTCGTCCAGCAGCATGACGTCCGGGTTGATAGCCAGCGCCCGGGCCAGCGCCACCCGTTGCTTGCCGCCGCCCGACAGGTCCGCCGGGCTACCGTCGGCAACATTGAGCAGGTTGGTGGAGCGCAGGGCGTCTTTCGTGCGTTTTTCGATTTCAGCGGCCGGCACGTTGCGGATGCGCAGCGGGAAGGCAACGTTTTCATACACCGACAGGTGCGGCCAGACGGCGAAGGCCTGGAACACCATGCCAAAGTTGCGTTTTTCCGGCGGCAGATAGTAATTGCGCGCCGGCGATGAAATCAGGCGGTCGCCGACATACACTTCGCCGTCGGACAAGTCCTCGAAACCCGCCACCATCCGGAGCGTCGTCGTTTTTCCGCAGCCCGACGGCCCCAACATGGAAAAGCACTCGCCCTTGCCGATTTCCAGATTCAATGAGTTGACGGCGGTGACGGCGCCGAATCTTTTTGTGACATTCACCAGTCTTACATACGACATGATCGCTTACGCACCTACCTTTCTCGTGAAGCGGTTGATCAGCGTCTGCCCCACGATGATCAGAATCAGGGCGATGCCGGCCAGCGCCGCCGACACCACGGTTTCCCCGTCCTCGTTCAGCGTGTAGATCGCCACGCCGATGGTCCGGGTGGTGGGCGCGTAGAGCATGATGGACACGGTCAGTTCCCGCAGCGAGGGGAGGAAGATCAGGAAGAAGGAAGCCAGCATGCCGGGACGAACCAGCGGCAGCACGATGTCCTTGAGCGCCTGCCACATGGTCGCACCGCAGGAACGGGCCGCTTCGACCAGCGAGTCATGGACCTGCTCCAGGGCCGCCGAGTTGGCCTTGAGGGAAAAGCCCATGTAACGGGCGATGTAGGCGACCAAGATGATCCAGACGGTATTATAGAGGTTGATGCCGAACTGGCCGCTCCAGGCCAGAATCACGCCGAGGGCGATGACCGAGCCGGGAACCGAGAACGGCAGCATGCCCAGGAACTCCAGGATGCCTTTGCCCCGCACCTTCATCTTGACGATGACGTAGGAGATCATCACGCCGGCGAACATGGTGATGAGTGCGGCGCTCAAGCCCAGCGTGACGCTGTTCCAGATGGCGTCCCTGGTCACTTTGTAGTCGAACAGGATGAATTTGTAGTTGTCCAGCGACAGATTCTGCATCGTGAAGGGCAAGCCATAGGTCTTGAGGCCGCCGACCAGGAAGATGACCACGGTCGGCAGGACGATGGTGAAGGCGATATAGGCCAGGCAGAACAGCAGCAATGGAATCCGCAGAGCGCGCAGTTTCAGTTCCATCGGCCGGAAGCTCTTGCCACCGATGATCTGGTAATGCCCTTTGCTCAGGATCTTGCCCTGCAGCCAGATGATGAACGCCGCCGTAACCACCAGGACAGTGGCCAAGACGGTGCCGGTGCGGATCGAGTCAAAGCTGCCCGCGCTTTGGTGAATACGCTGGTAAATCAGGGTTGGGATGTTGAAGATGCCATTTTCGATGCCGAGCACGGCGACTGTACCGAAATGCGCCATGGAATAAAGCATGATCAGCAGCGAACCGGACAGGATGCTAGGCAGCACCAGCGGGATGGTGATCTTGCGGGTGATGGTGAACAGTCCCGCCCCGGAGATGCGGGCCGATTCCTCCAGGGTCGGATCCATGCGCTCCAGCGCGCCGCACACCTGAATGAACACGAACGGGAACAGGTACATGACTTCGACCAGGACAATCCCCAGATAGCTGTAGATGTTGAAGATTGGTCCCTCAAAGCCGAAGTTGTTGATGAAAAACTTATTGATGAAGCCGGCATTCGGCGACAGAAGCATCTTCCAGGCCAGGGCGCCGATAAACGACGGCAGCATGAAGGGCACCAGAAACATCGCTTTCATGAAGGTCTTGTAGGGTAGGTCGGTGCGGGTGACCAGCCAGGCGAAGAAGGTGCCGACGATGGTGCTGCCGATGGTGGTGCCGCTGGCGATGATCAACGAGTTGGTCAGTGCTTTGTAGGTTTCCGGCTCCCTGATGATATTGACGACGTCGGTGATATTGAATTCGCCATTCACCCAGAATGCGTTGAATAAAATCAGCAGGACCGGCACCGCCACCACGATGACCAGAATGGCGATGGAAAAGAACAGAATGATCTGGGCCACGCCGAATTTGCTTTTTTTCGTGATTCCGCTCATTGCTTCACGACCTCCTTCAAGCTTTGGGCATTGAACCACAGGAGGTCCCGGAAGCTAATCACGCAAGTGTCTTCTTCCTTGAACAACAGCCCTTTGGACACGGCCTCGTGGGTTTCGATACTGGTGCGCAGGTGTGCGCCGTCGACCTCGATCAGATAGTCGACCATGGCGCCCAGGAAGCTGGCGCGTTTCACGGTGCCGCGCAGTCCGGTTCCCTGCGGGGCGATCTGTACGTCGGAGGGACGGAAGCCCGCAACCCATTCGGCGGCGTCGCCCTCGGGGGCCCGCCAGGGAATGGGCTGTTCGCCGGAGCCGACGAGATACGCCTCGCCTGAGCGGCGCACCGGCATAAAGTTCGCAATGCCCATAAAGTTGAAAATGAACGGATCAACCGGTCGTTCGAAAATTTCCCAGGGATTTCCTGTCTGACGGATCCGCCCCTGATCGTCCATGATGGCCAGGCGGTCAGAAATGGCCAGAGCGATCTCCTGGTCGTGCGTGACATACATAACGGTAATGTTCAGTTTGCGCTGCAGTTCCTTGATCTCAAACCGCATTTCCTCGCGCAGGTTGGCATCCAGGTTGGTCAGTGGCTCGTCCAGAAGCATCAGCGACGAATTGGCGACCAGCGCCCGGGCCAGCGCCACCCGTTGCTGCTGTCCGCCGGACAGTTCCGACGGCAGCCGGCGCTCCAGTCCGCTCATGCCGACCAGTTCGATGGTTTCCATCACCCGGTTCCGGATCTCCTCTTTGGGCCGCTTGCTGATTTTCAACGGATAGGCCACATTGTCGAAAACACTCATATGCGGCCAGACCGCGTAATCCTGGAAGACCACGCCCAGTCCGCGCTCATCGGGCGGAATGTAGATTCCCGCCGCCGGATCCGACACTACGGTATTGTCGATGGATATTCTGCCAGCCTCGGGAGTCTCGAAGCCGGCGATCAGGCGCAGCAACACTGTCTTGCCGCAACCCGACGGCCCCAGCAGGGTAAAACATTCGCCCTTTTCAATCGAGAGCGTGAGGTCCCTGTGGACCTGGTGGCTGCCATAACTCTTGGCGACGCCTTCTATCCGGATGATTTCCATACTCGACCCTCACTTAATCATCAGACTTATGTCATAAAAACGGCGGAACGGAACAATCCGTCCCGCCGCAGCCAGCAGGATGGCGAGTGATGATTACTTCTTGCCCTGCAGTATGTCGGTGAATTTCTTGATGGTCTCCTTCTTCGCGTCCTGCATCTTCACGTAGTCGATCTTGATCGACCGTTTCAAGGCGTCCGCGGCCGGCGGCAGTTTCAGTTTGTCCGGTGACGGCACGTCCGGACGTACCGACAGCGTACCTTCGGCGGCGATCAGCGTCTGCGCTTCTTTGCTCAGCAGGTAATCCACGAACTTCTTAGCCGCGTCGAGGTTTTTGCTCCCCTTGAAGATCGCCACCGGGCTCGGCGCGATCAGCAGTTCCGGAGGATAGTACAGCGCGATGTGCGCGCCTTTCTTGATCTTGTCGTAGGTGATGTAGTCCACCGCCAGGCTGGCAGCCAGTTCACCCGAGGCCGTATCGTCGACTACCTGGCCCGATCCTTTGCCGATCCGGGCGCCATTGGCGTGCAATTTATCAAAGAACGACCAACCGAATTGTTTTTCCAGCAACGCCACGCTCATGTAGGCCGTCCCGGACAGCGCCGGGTCGGCGATGCCGAAGGCGCCCTTGTATTCCGGCTTCAGCAGGTCTTCCCATTTCGCCGGCGGCGTTTTGATCTTGTCGGTGTTGATGGCGATGCCCAGAGTTCCCAGACGGGCGGCGGTGAAGTAGCCGTCGTAGTCGGTGAACGGATTCAGGATTTCCTTGAGCAGCGGCGTTTTATACTGTTCCAGCATGCCTTCCTTTTTCATGTTGTAGAAGTCGGGCACTTCGCTGGTCCAGATGATGTCGGCCAGGATCTTGCCGCTTTGCCGTTCGGCGGCGATTTTAGCCATCAGTTTGCCGGCGCCGGCGGACTGGTAGTCCACTTCGATGCCGGGGTTTTTCTTTTTGAAGCCTTCGACGATACCGCCGATCAGCGATTCCTTCATGGACGTGTAGATGATGAGTTTCTTACCGCCTGCCGGTGCGCCCGGTGCGGCCGCTTTCTTGTCGCCACCGCCGCAACCTGTGAGCAGGATGCCGACCAGCATCAGGATGACCATCAATAGACTGCTTTTCTTACTCATTTTCCCTTACTCCCCCTTGTTTTCATTTAGTTCGTTTCTAACACCCACTGTCCCCCTTCGCTTTCTGTTATGAATCAGGCCATAATAAACCGACAACACTTTCCCGGCGCTTTGTCTAAATTATCACACAATGAACGACCGAACTGTATCGGAAAAAAGCCCGAATTCCCTGTCGGGAAAATTCCCGACAAACTATTCATTGACTAATAAACCATATTTCAGGGCATAACTGACCAACTCACTCTTCTTCGTCACCGCCAGTTTCTCCATCAGCCGCACTTTATACGTGTCTACTGTTTTAATGCTCAGCGACAATTTCTCCGCCACCTCGGCCATCGAATAACCATGGGCGATCAGGCGCAGGACCTCCCGTTCCCGGGGACTGAGCAAAACATAGGGCGCCTGTTTGTCGACCGTGTCCGGCTCCTGGTTCAGCAGCACCTGCAACAGCAGTTTGGAGTCCTGTTGACTGAGATAAATCTCGCCGGCCCGCACAGCCTCGATTGCCTTGAACAAATCGGTGTCGGCGGCGCTTTTATGGACGTAGGCGGCGGCGCCGGCCTGCATGGCCTGCTTGATGTAATTCTCGTCCTCGTGCATGGTCAGCACGATCACCTTGGCCGCCGGATTGCGGCTTTTGATCTCGCGAAGGCACTCCAGGCCGTCCATATTCGGCATGGACAGGTCCAGCAACAACAGATCCGGTTCCAGCTGCCGGAACAATTGCAGGGTCTGCTCGCCGTCCGCCGCCTCGCCGACTACCGACAAGTCCGGATTTCGCTGCAGCAGCAGCTTCAGCCCCGCGCGCAGCAGTTTGTGGTCATCCGCCAGCAACACTTTTAATTTTTGTTTCACACCGTTTCTCCTTTACCCAGCGGCGGCTGGGGAATCACGATCCGCAGTTCCAGCCCGCCGAGGACGGACTTGCCTGTGGACAGAGTACCTCGCAACAATTCGACCCGCTCCCGCATGCCATAAAGGCCCAGGCGGCTTTCCTGCCGGGCGCGGACCAGATCGGCATCGGAAATTCCCTTGCCGTTGTCGGCGATGGTAACCCGGATCGCTTCGGGGTCGAAAGCGATCGCGATGGTCACTATGCTGGCGCCGGCATGTTTGACCACATTGCTCAGGCTTTCCTGGACAATCCGGTACAAGGCCACCGCAATCCGATCATCCACCACGGTCTGTTCACCCGACGTGTCCAGATCGATGTCCAGCCCGTGCCGCGCCGCGAAATTCTCGCTGTAGCGTTCGATCGCGGCGGCCAGGCCGAGATCATCCAGTACCGGCGGCCGCAGCTCGATGGCCAGATGGCGGACTTCCTGCAAAATATCGGCGGCCACGTCGCGCGCTACCAGAAGCGCCTCTTTTTGCTCCTGATTCGGCGCGTCCTCCGACAAAACCCGCATGGTCAGCATCAACGATGTCAGGGCCTGGCTGGTCTCATCGTGCAGTTCCCGGGAAATCCGTTTGCGCTCGTCTTCCTGCGCGGTCATCAGTTTTGTGATCAAGGTGTCGCGCAGTTGTTCCCGGTCGCGCAGCTCAGCGAGCAGCACTTCCTTGTCCTCGCTGGCCTTGATCAGACTGGCGGTCATTTCATTGAAAGCCGTGCCCAGCCGGCCCACCTCGCCCTGATCCCGGATATTGGCCCTAATCGCCAAGTTGCCCCGGGTGATGGATTCCGCGACTTCCGCCAGGTTGCGGACCGGTCGGGTAATCAGCGTCGAGATGCGGCTGGACAGGAACACGGCCAGAACGCAAATGACGAGGACCGTGATCAGTGCATCCCGGATATACTGGTTCATTCGGCCGCGCGCGTGTTCTTCGGTCATGCCGACCCGGACATAGCCGACCGCGCCGTTTTCGACAGGAACCACAATATCGTGGATCAGGCCCTCGTTCGAATTGAAGACCTCGGCTTGCTGCTGCGTAAACGTCGACAAATCCGCCAGCAGTCCCCTGGGAATGCCGCCGTGGAAAGTATGAGCCAACAGCCGTTTATTGCTGTCGACGATCATGATGTACCGCACATCCTCGCTGCTGGCGACAGTCTGCGCCGCCAGCTCGTAAAGCGCGTAAAGATCCTCCATCAGGATATAATTGCCGCCGGCCAGGGCTACGTGGGTCGCCAGCTCGACGCCGCGCTTCTGGAGTTGCTGTGACAAGATATCGTCCAGCGAATCCCAGACGATCAGTCCCGTGGCAAGACTCAGCACTAGGATGATTCCCAGGGCCATCGCCAAAATTCGGTGATAAATCGACAGCAACGGCCGCTTCATAACCGTCCCCGGCTTTCCCGCAACATCTGGCGGATCGGCTCGTACAGCTCCGGCTGCGCCGGCACAAACCGGTCGATCGACAATCCCTGCAGGGCCGGTCGCATGTTGGCAAATTCATGCATGGTGAGGAGCGCCCGTCGCAAGATTTCCCGTTGCCGCGGACTGATGCTTTTGCCCGCGACCACCGGCCCGGTGCCGGCCGGCGGCGACACCGCGATGATCCGGACCGCCGCCGCCACTTCCGGATGCTTTTGCAACGCCCGATCATACACCAGTTTGGTGACGGGAGCGGCGTCCACCACTTGGTTCGCCACCGCCAGCAGGGACTTATCATGGCTGTATGTGTAAATGTAGCGGGCAAAGAAGGTCTCGGGCGTCTGATTGATTTGTTTCAGCATATGAACCAGAATGGTGTATCCGGAAAAGCTGAGCGGGTCGGTAAACGCGACCGTTTTGCCTTTCAGGTCGGCGATTTCCTGGATATCGCTATCCTTGGCCACGACGACATACCCCTGGTGATAAGGCAGCCCCATCCGCTGCTGCCCCGCCAACATCTCGATCTCGGGGAAACCGCTGTAGTTGGCATATTCGCCGGAGGAAAAAAACGCAATATCCGCGCCGCCGTTCAACAGCAGCAACGCAATTTCGGCGTAGCTTTTCCGCTGAATCAGAATCACCGGCCGGTCCAGTTGCCGGCCGAGAAAATTGGCGATGGCCCGTGAATGCACCACGGTCTCCTGCGGTAGCAGTACGGAGGAGATCGCCACCCGCAACGCATGGGAGTCCGCGTTGACGTCAGACCGGTCCGGCGGCGTTTCCACTTTCGTAAAATCAATATACCTGCCCTGGTTCATAAAAGAGCTGCATCCCGCGCAGCTCAACAGCAGCACCAGTACGCAGACAATCCAAAAGCCTGTTCGCTTCATAGTCCTTCCGTTTCGCCGAAAAATTTGTCGTTCGTCATTTTCTGACACTAGTATGTCTATTCTCTTCGGAAACGGCAATTCCTTTCGATTCATCGTCCGAGTTGATTTCAGCCGTGGTTCCGCCGCGACGGCGGCAGCAGCTCCCGGAGGAACTCCGGCGTAAACTGCCGGACTTGACGTTGGATCGCGTCATAATGACGGTGGTAAGCCCAGCCCAGAAAAACAATGGCCAGTCCGAGGGCCGTCAGCGCAAACGGGAACGCCAACGAATTTCTGAACACATTCCAGGACAGATAGCCCAGATAGCCGAAAAAGCCGATGCCGCCGAAAACCAGGAACACTTTGCGGTCCAGCAGCACACCGACCAGCATCATAGTGACGTTGATCAGGCAATAGACGAACTTCGACAACTCCGAAGCCGACCGGAGCAACGACAGGCCGCTCCAAAAGGTGATCGCACCGAAAATATACAGCCATTTCGCATAATCGATCTTTTGTCGCCGCTCGACCGCCAGAGCGCCGGCGATCATCGCCAGCCCGAACAGGATCGAAACCTGTTTGCGCGCCGTCCAGTAAAGATCGCCTCCCGTCAGGATCGGAGTGATATCCATGGACACGTACCAAAGGGTGAAGGCAATCGGCAGCATCGCGAAAGGAATCCGGCTGTAGCGCAACGAGACGATGCCGGCGGTGATGGTGGCGACCTCCATGGCGAACCAGCCGCCCCGGATATAGCGATAAAAGCTGGTATAGCCGCCGGGATATTCATAGGGCCACACATTCAGGCCGGCCTGCAGGCCGAACACCGCCAGCGGTGTCATGCAGACCGCCATGACCACGAACAGGCCGCTGAGCACGGTCGATTTTCGGCGAAAATAGCGGGACATTCCGCAGAAAACGGCGGCATAGCCGGCGGCGATACCGAACAGCCCCAACCCCCGGAAAGAGTCCCAGGCCCGGTTCATCAGCCAACTCATGGCCCCAATGACAATCAGCGCCCCCAGATAATAGAGGAACTTGCTCATGGGCGTGCTGCGTTCTTCTTCCCGCTCCGGGGCCGGTTCATGGGCGGCGTCTCGTCGCCATAAGTCCAGGAGCTGGTTGGCCTGATCCGGGGTAATAATCCCCTCAGCCACGGCTTGTTGCAGTTTCTGCGCTTCGTCCGTCATAAATCCTCCTTCCCGAGCATGCAACGCTAAAAAATCTCGTGACCAACCCCGCAATGTTTAGGGCTTTGGCAAATCCGGATCATGTAGGGAATGAAACTCGCCGCTCCAACTGGTTGCATTGCCGCTCAGAGCGGTATACAGGCAGGCCGAAATCGCCGCGATATAATCGCTGGCATAGTCCTGCTCCAGCCGGGTCTCGGTAAAAATGCTGATGAGTACTGGGCCGCCGGGGCCCTCGACAATACCGACGTCCGCCAGCACATCGTCCAGGTCGCCGATTTTGTGCATGACCCGGCGATCCTGCAGGTACCGGGCCATTTCGTCCGGAAAGATGCTGTGCGCCATCGCGTCCAGCATGAAGTCCCTCTTGTCAGGACGGATCAGACTGCCCCGGTACAGTCGTTCGAACAGAATCGCCATGTCCCGCGCGGTGGTGATGTTGGAGTATCCATACAGTTCACGGGCTTTCGCATCGCGGATCGTGGTGCTGGTCATGCCGAGTTCGGCAAACAGAGCGCGAATTTTTCCCGCACCGATCTTTTCTTCGATTTCATCCAAAAAAACCGCAAAATACTCGTTGTCGCTAATGAGCATCATCAGCTCGACGCCGACATCGTAGGCGACCTGGTCCCAGAAGTCCGCCTGGTCATAAAATTGTCGGTACATTACAACGGAAACCGGTACTTTGATCGTCGAAGCGGCGGCAAAGACCTGATCTGCATTCAGCGCGTAGGTCCGGCCTGTTTCCAGGTTCTTTGCATAGATCCCCACATACCCTTTGAAGCCGTTGGCAAAGGGGCAGACCGGCGGGGCTGGCGGGATGGTCGTTGGCGCAGCCGTTGCCGTAGTCGGCGGTTTGGCGGACCGGCGCATGGCCGAGCGGGGCCGCGCCGGCGCGAAATAAGCCGCCAGAAAGAAGCCCGCCAGAAACATCAGTACTGCCAGTCCACAAATCCAACAGCTTCGCCGCCGCATGACAGACCTCCGACACAATGTTTCCTATTTCCCAGAGCCCAAATCCATCAACAAGCGTGACAAGAGATACAGCCGTGGTGCGATACTCTTGATTTCCATGTACTCATTGACGCCATGAGCGCCGCCGCCGACAAATCCCAGAGAATCCAAGGTAGGTGTGCCAACGGATGCCGTGTAATTCCCATCCGATCCGCCACCACTGCCCGCAACACTCAATGTTTTGCCGATTTCCTGATATACGACCTGAGCTTTTTCAATTAACGCGTCGGTCGCTGCGTTTTGCGGAAATGGCGGACGTCCGCGGGTAATGGTCAGTTTGATCTGCGACTCCGGCAACAGTTTATTGGTGACGACTTCGGCTGCTTCTTTTTCCAGCCTGTCCATTTCTTCCGGCAGCAGGACCCGAATGTCCGCCTTTGCCAGCGCCTTGTCCGGTATCACATTGGTCTTGTCACCGGATTGGAACACCGTGAAGCTGACCGTCGTTCCCTTGTCCGGATCAGCGAGCCGAGCTAACGCCGGTATTTGCTCAACCAGTTCCAACAACGCATTGACGCCTTTTTCCGGCGCATTGCCAGCGTGGGATGCACGGCCTTTCGCCTCGATCTGCAGATAAGAGATTCCCTTGCGGAACGAGACGACGCCGTCGTTGGAGCGACCGCCTTCGAGGCAGATGGCATAATCATGTTGCTGCGCCAACTCCTTGATCAGTTCCTTGGAACTCGGCGAACCGATCTCCTCGTCAACGTTGAGCAGATAAGTGATCTTGGCATAGTCTTTGAAGCCGCTGTCCTGGAGAAGTTTGATCGCATAAAGTCCGGTGAGCACGGGACCTTTGTCGTCAGACACGCCCGGCCCGTAGGCCCGGTCGCCTTGTATACGAAAAGGCCGTTCCTGCGCTGCTCCCACTTTAAACACGGTATCAACGTGCGCCATCAGCAAGAGCTTGCCGGTGCCCGTCCCGGTAAATGTCGCCACAATGTTGTAGGACCCGCGCGGAGAGGGCACGGTCCTGATTTCGGCGCCCATCGACTTCAACTTTGTCGACAGGATGCCCTGAATCTGATTCAGGCCCGCCGCATGGTCAGCCGGCGAATCAATATTGACCAGTTGCTCCAGTTCTGTCAGGACCAGCGCTTCCGCGCCCTGGGCCCGTTCGAGCAGCGCAGTATCGGTTGCAGCCAGCGCCGGAACCGATACTGTCAGTATAACAAATAATGCCACCAATACCGATAAACTGCGGCCACGTTTTGACAATACGCTCAAATTCACAACAACCCTCTCCTTGCTTTTTGTTTGACCGTTGGCGCCATGTTAGTCAGCACTATGTTACTTTCGGTTCCAGCGCCACTTCTCCTTCATTACGGGCCTGACCGCTAAAAGATATTAATTGCGAGGAAAATAAAAATCAACCGTTGCCGGGCGGTTAACGGGGCAACGGTTGATTCGCAGTCATTAAATCAAGATTGGGGACAGACAGTCAGTGCTCATTCAAACAAATAACCGGTCATGGATATCGACCCCAATGTGCAGGAGTCATTAAACACGGTCAGCTTGTCGTTCGGCCTGGCAGCGCCTAACACATAAAGGAGCGGATAAAAATGTTCGGGAGTGAAAAATGCCAACTCAGCCGATTTGCCCGCTGACCTATAGTTGATTACATTAGCGAATTCGCGTTCAGTGATCTGTTTCTTAATATAGCTATCAAATTCATCGGCCCAGAGATACCCGCCAGCCATGCTCCAGCTTATTTTGGCCAGGTTGTGCACGACATTTCCGCTGCCAAAGATCAATACCCCTTTTTCCCGCAGGTGGTCAATTTCGTGGCCGAGTCGAAAATGAGTTTCGGCATCGGCGCGGCGGTCCACACTGAGCTGATAAACAGGAACGTCCGCTGCCGGGTACATCCGACGCAGTACCGACCAGGCGCCGTGATCGATGCCCCAGGTGTTATCCATCTGAACATCCCTGTTGATCATTTTCTGCGTTTCCCGGGCCAACTCCGGCGCGCCGGGCGCGCTATACTTTACTTGATAGAGTTCGTCCGGAAAACCGTACATGTCGTAAATGGTCCGGGGCTTTGCCGAATCGGCAAGCCGGCTGCCGTCTGTATACCAGTGGGCGGAGATGGCCAGAATCGCCGCCGGTTTGGGAATTTTCGCGGCTATTTCCTGCCATCCCCGGGTATACGCATTCTCCTCAATGGCATTCATCGGGGAACCATGCCCGACAAACAACACTGGCATTTTGTGCATGTTACCCATGTTCATCGCCTGCCTGAAACAATACTTAGGCCCTCTTCTTCGCCACGCCGCGTTTATTTAGAAATTTTCGCGACCCAGGTCGCAAAAGCACTCATGAAATTTTTCAGAAATTCCCGAGTACCTTCATTTATCAAAGCGCCATTGGCGTCAAACAGTGCCGCCGCATTGCCGATGTAAGCCTCGGGCTGCGGCATGGTCGGAACATTCAGGAACACCAGAGTTTGCCGCAAATGATGATTCGCACCGAAGCCGCTGATGCCGCCGATCGATACGCTTACCACCGCGCCGGGCTTGCCGTCCCACAAATTTTTCCCATAAGGTCGGGAACCGACGTCGAGGGCGTTCTTGAGAACAGCCGGCACCGACCGGTTATATTCAGGGGTTACAAAGAGAAACGCGTCATACCGCTTCAGCGTTTCCCGGAACGCGACCCATTCTGCCGGCGCGGTTCCTTCATCATCGAAATCCTGGTTAAAGATGGGCAACGCACTGATCGCCACTTCCTCCAGCGCCAGATTCGCTGGCGCTACCGCCATCAACTCCTTGGCAATCTTCCGATTGAAGGATTCTTTGCGCAGACTCCCCACGAGAACGCCGATTTTTTTGGTTGCCATAATATTTCTCCCTCCTTTATTTTTAGCAGATCCTCGTTCTGCCTGGATTAGGGTTGCTTAAACCACTTGTAATCCAAACTATATTTTCCCGCACCAACCACCATGAGCACAATCATAAACAGGCTGTCTTCGATGGCGGGCGCTGCCGCAAACAGGCCTTTCATCGACAGCATGACCGCCGAGGCGATCACTAGGGTGGACAGAATCATCGCCGCCCCCAGTCGGGTGAATAGCCCCAGGCCAATGAAGACCCCGCCAAAAAACTCACAAACTGCCGCGATGAACCCAAGTAGCGTCGGCATCATCGTCACGCCAAGCACCTTGAGCATAGAACCGACCTCCAGCCACTTTGCGGGCCCGCCGAAAATTTTCGGTCCGCCGTGCACCACGACAAACATGAAGAACAGCCCCAGTCGAACGAACAGCAGCGCTTCGTCCTTATATTTCCCCAGATCGGCCAATTTATTCACCAACTTGTTCATTGACGATCCCTCCGTTTAATATTAAGATTCTTGATTTGAAGACATCAGTGTAAAAAAAGATCATTGAGTCAAAGAAAAACTGATTTTTTTCAGCAGCCCAATCGCCTGTTCCTTTTCCTCGGGACTTAGGCTGGCAAAAGATTCCGCCAGTGTTTTGTAATGATTGGGCAGGATCTCGGACATCCGTTCCTTGCCGGCTGCGGTCAATTCCGCATATATAATGCGGCGGTCCATGTCGCAGGGTCGCCGGATGAGCAGGCCCTTTTTCGTCAACTTGTCGATAACATACGTGATGGTTCCGCTGGTAATCAGGATTTTGCCGCCGATCTGCTGCAACGGAAGCGGGCCCTTATTATATAAGAGTTCCAACACACCAAATTCCGACGCGTTGAGCCCATAACCCCGGATATTGCGCTGATCCCTTTCCAGCACGGCCTTGTAGGTTCTCGTCAATGCAATGTAGAGGCGCATCGCCTGTCGGTTGTCTTGTGCGGAATGACGGTCCATGTCCCACGCGTTCCTTTTACGAAAATCTTGATCTAAAGATATTATATTATAATGATTATTATTTAACAATAGATGGGCGATGATATTTTCCTAGTCCAGGCAACAACGAACAGCTTGCTACAAACTTACAAACTCTGATAATGCCTATGCAGGAAACTGGGTCTGTCAAGGAATTTGTGCTTTTGCCCTGTAAATTGAAACCGGCTATTTGAGGTAGGCCTTCACTTTATCCGGAAAGAAAATCGACAGCTGCAACAGGATTTGTCCCCAGTTCTGTATCCGTCCCGTCCATTTGCGC
>JAAZNU010000112.1 GCA_012798135.1 Veillonellaceae bacterium
GGCCGGCTGCTCCGGGTCCAGGGTCCCGGGTCCCGGAAGCCCCGTGGTCCCCCGGGCCGGGCCAGGCGGGTGCTGGCCGGGTGTGGCGGTGTGCGGGGGGCGGAGCGGCGTCGGCCGGCCACACGGCCGCCGGGACTCCGGTCGCGGGTCGTGCAGCTCAAGTGCAGCGCGCGCTCCGTGGAGAGCTGCGGCCGGCTGGGCCGAGCGGCAGGTCGGAGCGAAAGGCAGGCGCAGCGCAGGGCTCTTAGGGCGCCCGGCGGCAGCCGCCCCCGTCTACGGCCATACCACCCTGAACGCGCCCGATCTCGTCTGATCTCGGAAGCTAAGCAGGGTCGGGCCTGGTTAGTACTTGGATGGGAGACCGCCTGGGAATACCGGGTGCTGTAGGCTTTTCTTTTCTTTTCTTTTTCTTTTTTTTTTTTTTGCCTCCCCTCTCCTTTAGCGCCCGCCCCCCACCCCCGCAAGCCCCACCTGCCGCTGGCCCCTCGCACCCCACCGCGCTCAGAGCGGTCGCCTGCCTTCCAGCCCCTCCCGGGGTGGGTGGCCGGGGCCCCGACTCCCGCTGCAGACCTGGGTTGCCTCCGGGCGGCCCGCGAGCCCCTCCGCATTCGGCTTCCAGGAAACCAGAGGACCGGCGAGGGCGGGGGTGGAGGGGGTGCTCTCTGTCTGGGGCTCCCTTGGCAGGCCTCAGGCACTTCTGGGCGGGGCCCCGGCCCCAGCCCCCGCCGCAGCCGCAGCCCCCGGCCCGTCCCCAGCCCCACCCCTCGACGCATCCTCGCAGGCAACCGCTGGGTCTCCCGCAGGCGCGCGCGCACAACACTCACACACACACACACACAAAACAGTCACGCACACACACACACACAACCCCACCGCCGCCGAGAAAGGTCAAGAGCCGGAGACCACAGGTAAGGGAGACGGAGAAAGAGGGAGAGAGAGAGACAGACAGCAAGAGGACCACACAGACTTCCAAACCCCCGGCCGCCACACCCTGTCCCCTCCATTCTGGGTTCCCCCCGGCCCCCAGTCGACCAGACCCCACCGTCGCCCACCGACACACTCACACGCACACTCTCCCGCACTCACCCTCTGGCCTGGGGGCGGGGGCTGGGTCTCGCCGTAGGTGGCCAAGCCGAAGGGGACCTTTGAGACCTCGGATGCGAGGAAGTCCGGGGGTCCCCACGGGTGATTGCCAGCCCCAGGGCACTGCGTCCAGCCGGGGCCCGCCGGCCCAAGGCTGACGCCCCCTCCCTTAGGGAAGCTGCTTCTGCCGCACGGCCTCTCTCTGAGGTGTGTCACGGTCTGTGCCAGTGTGTCTATCTCGGAGCGGATGCCATCCCCTGTCCCCTGTCCGTCTCCCGCTCTCCGTCTCTCTGTCAGTCGCTCGGTGTCTCCCTCTCTCTGTCTCTCCCTCCCCGTGTGTGCCTGCGCGCTCGTGTCTGTCTGTCTGTCTGTCTCTGTCTGCATCTGCCTCGCGCCGTCTTGGGAGTGTGTCTCTGAACCTTCATCTCTTTCTGTCTCTGTCTCTCCTGACCCCCGGCCTCCCACGGGTGCTATGGCTGTGGCCCTGGCTGCCGCGCTTGCGCCGGCCGGCTGTCTCCCGTGGCGTGGGTGCCTGCGAGTGTCTGTGTGTCTGTCCGTGTGCCTGCACGTCGCTCGTCTGCTCCC
>JAAZNU010000357.1 GCA_012798135.1 Veillonellaceae bacterium
CTGGACAAGATGGCGGAGGGGATGACTGCTCAGATAGTGCTCTCACAGTATCCCGGCCAGGTGCTCACGGGGACGATCTATCAACTGCCTTACCCCTACGGCGGCGGCGGTGGCTCGGACCTGCAGGATGTGGACAAAAAGACACGCATTTCCTTCGAGCCGGGGGACCTGGATCTCAAGCCGGGCGACCTGGTCAAGGTTGATGTGACGGTGGCAGAGGCAGCTGACGCCCTCTGGCTTCCGCCCGCGGCGATTCGTACCTATTCGGGACGCAGCTTTGTGGTCGTTCAGGACGGTGACACCGAACGGCGGGTCGATGTAACTATCGGCATACAGGGGCTTGACCGGGTAGAGATCCTGGAAGGCCTCGAAGAGGGCCAGGTCGTCGTCGGCCAGTAAGCACTGGGGGTCTGCGTCCGGCATGAGATCGTTTGCGGTCGTCGCGGTCGCACTAAAGCGTCTGTGGAGCAATAAGGGGCTGACGTTCTGCTCGGTGTTTGGCCTGACCATGGCCGTGGCGCTGATCAGTTGCATCCCGCTGTACACCGATGCGGCCAACCTGACCGTGCTCGAGCAAGAGCTGGAACAGGCACAAGAGACGCGCAATCGCCCTCCCTTTGCCTTTATGTATCGCTATATTGGCGCGTGGAACGAGCCGATCGAACTGGAAGAGTACCGGGCGGTTAACGATTACCTGACGCAGTACGCGCCGGGCATCATCGATCTGCCGGTGACGCTCACCACGCGCTATATCAAGACCGATGACTTTTCCCTGTTCCCCGCCTCGGAGGCCGTCTATGCGGGTCTCCGGCAGCCCCTCGGCTGGGTCAACTTTGCGTACATCGAAGGGCTGAACGATCACGTCACGCTCTACGAGGGGACTTTTCCCACGATCGCCGCCGCGGACGCCGAGCGAATCGAGGTGCTTGTGAGCCGGCCGTTTGCGGATGAGACTGGCCTGCAAGTGGGCGAGGACTTTGTCGTGTTCATGCGTGGCAGCCAGGCGGAGGCCGGAGACGCGCTGCGTCAAAGCCAGTTTGAGGTGCGAGTCAGCGGGATCTGGGAGCCCGTCGACCCGGAGGAGCCGTTCTGGTTCTACACGCCGCGGTCGCTCGAAAACGGCCTGATGGTGCCCGCCGAGACCTTTGGGCAGCGCATCGCCCCGGCGATGACCGATGAAGTCTATGCTGCCATCTGGTACCTGGTGTTTGATGGAGAAGCGGTGCGCACCGATGACATCCCCGCGTTGTTGGCTCGGATCGCCCAGGTGAGCACGCACGCCGCCAACCTGCTGAACAATGTCTCCCTGGACATCTCACCGGTGGCCGCGATGCAGAACTATCAGCGCACCACGTACATCATGACGATCATGCTGTACGTGTTCTCGATCCCCATCCTGGCTCTCGTACTCTTCTTTGTGGGGCTCATCTCCGGGTTGGTCGTGGCCCGGCAGGAGGGGGAGATTGCGATCCTCAAGAGCCGGGGCGCCGGCGTGCTGCAGGTGCTGGGCATCTACACCCTTGAGGGTGTGCTGATCGGCCTGGTGGCTCTGGCTCTGGGGCTGCCCCTGGGGCGGCAGTTGGCCATGCTCATGGGTAATACCGTGTCGTTCCTCAACCTTGGAATGCGCGAGCCTTTGCCTGTGGTGATCACACCGAGAGCGACGCGCTTGGCGGTAGCTGGTGTGGTGGTGGCGGTGCTGGCCAGCTTGGTGCCGGCCCTGAGGGCCGCGCAAATGTCTCTGGTGACCTATCACCAGGGACGTGCGCGGGCAACCGGGCGCCCCGCCTGGCAGCGATTCGGACTGGATTTCCTGCTCCTGGCGCTTGCAGGCTATGGCTACTATGTGCTGCAAAACCGCGGCACGCTCAACTATCTGGGTGCGGGCACGGGTGATCCCTTTCAGGATCCGCTGCTGTTTCTCGCGCCGGCGCTCACGGTTTTTGCCGTCTCGATGCTGCTGATACGCCTGTTCCCTCTGATTATGGAGGGGCTCGCGCGTTTGACCGGTGTACTCGTCCAGTCCGTGTCAGTGGTGCTGGCCTTTCGCCAGCTGGCACGCGTCTCGCGCCAGTACACCGGGGCGCTCCTGTTGCTCATCCTGACGGTGAGTCTGGCGGCGTTCACGGCTTCTATGGCGCGCACGCTCGACCAGAGTCTGATCGACCGGATGTACTACCGGCACGGTGCCGACTATCTGTTGACAGAGATCGGGCAGCCTCCCGAGGAGGAGCAGCAGCAAGAGTCGGATATCCCCGCGCTCGCTGGCTCTGAGAGCGAGGGGTGGGTCTTCGTGCCGGTCTCTGAGCATCTGAAGGCGGATGGGGTCGAGGCAGCCACCCGAGTGGGGGTCTACAAGGCGCGCGTGACCGTGGGGACCGAGCGCGGACAGGGGGCCCTGTACGGCATTGACCGTCTGGAGTTCCCCAAAGTGGCGTACTTCCGTCGTGATTTTGCCTCCA
>JAAZNU010000194.1 GCA_012798135.1 Veillonellaceae bacterium
GAAAAATTGGACGAAATTAAAGAACTAAAAGATCAGCTAGAAACTGTAAATGCCCAGCTTGAAGAGAAAGCCTCTCTGGTTGAAGATTTACAGTCTAAACTTGATCAATATGAATCGGAGCTTGCCCAATTGAGAGAATTTAAGTCCTCAATTGAACAAGAAGAACGTGAAAAACAAAAACTAGAAGAAATTAAGTCTAAATTCGTTGAAGCTGGAATCGAAAAAGACGAGCAATACTTTGTTGATAATAAAGACAAACTATTGAATGCCGATAGTTCAGTATTAGATTTTATGATTCAAGAGTTGGCTAGTTTTGCTAGTGCTACTGCTAGTAAACAGACTTTTGAAAAGAAACCTGTAGTTCCTGATTTAGTTTCTAAATCAACAGGTGAAGTTTCCGTTTCTGATATGGTAAACTACCTCAGAAATAAAAGAGAATAATAGGAGGATTAAGCGTTGAAGATTAATCTTTATAAAGAAATTGTTGGCGTTATGCCAATCGCAGATGTTGTAGAAGGTAGATTTGGCCTATTAACTTCCCACAGCTTTTCCAGTAACTTCGGTAGTGATACTGATTTACCTGGGTTCAAAGTTCCAGCTACTGCTGAGGAAGCTAAAAGAGCTCGTTTTGTTATTACTTGGTCAGTAGATAACAGAGAATATCCAATGATTCGACCACTACCCTATTCTCAATTCCAATTGAGACAGGGCTTCGGTAATGATGCAACAGGTACTCCATTTGCCGGTACTATGTATCTAACCAATCCTAGCATGACCGAAGGATTAACAATCCCCTCTGGTACTAAATCACTAGCTTTTGGACATGGTGTATTTACTGTACCTTCCGGCTGCTATATTGACAGCGATGACATCAAAATTGTTGGTAATCCAGTAATCGTTGCTAACACTGCTGAAGATACTACTGATGCTGGTAAATTGAAATACCAATCTACTATGGATGAGAGAGTTGTGGGTACTGTTGAACATTATGACACTTCCACTGGTGCTCTCCAAGTTAGAACACTATAATCCATTAATGGAGGATTAATTTAAAAATGGCAGAAGAACTAAAAATGAAGGAAGCTATCGCTGGATTAATGAAGGAAAAAGGCCAGCGAGAGGCTCTAGCTCAACTAATTGTAGAATATGTTAATCCAAATCATATTACTACCGATTTTATCGGTCTAATTATGAATACTAGAAATTTAAGTCCAAATGATGCTCTAGTAAAGAAAGTTAGAAAAGGTGCTAGCGTGAGAACGTGGGTGCCCGGCTCTATTTCTTTGAAAGAAGAAATCACTGTAACTGATAGAATCAATTATGTTTTGGATGCAGGTATTGTTAGTCTATTGGCTAATGAATGGGAACTAGAAAGTGGAGAGATTGGCACTGTAGAATCTATTCGTAATGAAGCTAGATTAGCTTTGAAAGATTACTACATGAACAAAGTCTTTACTGCTCTATCTACTGTTTGGACAGCCTCCAATACCCCTAACAACTATACTGATTGCGGTGGTGATATTACTGCTACTGCTTTGAAGAACATGATCAATCGTATTAACCAGACCACTTCTGGTGCCAAAGCTATTGTTGGTGTTAGATCAGCTCTAACTCCTATCACTGAATTTGGTGCTTTCTGGAGTGATGGTACTAATACTGCTGAAGTTCCTTCTCAGATTGAAGAAGTTATGAGAACTGGTTGGTTGGGTCGCTATATGGGCGTTCCACTAATTGCTCTAAATCAGATCTATGATAATCCACAAGATCATACTGCTCTTCTACCAGAAGATAAAGTATTGGTTATTGGTGAAGGCGTTGGTGAGTTTATCACTTATGGCCCTGAAAGAATGAAAGAATGGACTGATAATGAACCCACTCCCCCATACTGGCACCTGGACTTAGTCCAGATGTTTGGTATGATTATTGACAATGCTGAGGGTATTGGCGTTCTAAAAGTTTCATAAAGTAAGCTTTAGGTTAAACTTTATACTTTAAGGATTTAATTTAGGGGAGGGGAATTCCCCTCCCCTACTTTTTTTAAATAAAAGGAAACAAAGGAGATTTATAAATGTCAGAAGTAAATATTGATGCAAGAATTTTTTCAGCTATGCAAACTGGAGAACCATACTCAGTTTATCAAAAAACAATTGTTGGTAAGGTCTATGTAACTATCTTGAGCCCATTCGATCATAAGCCACAGGGCATGATTCTATCTGGTATGCCAAAAGATAAAACTGCGAAAGTTGAACTATGGTCTGAGAAAGAAGATGTATTTTTTAAGCGAGCAAACGCTAAACATTTTGAATTAGGAAATATTATTGAAGTTAAGCAACAGAATGCTAAAGAAGTTGTTACAGAAAAATCTATTGAACAATTTTCTGATGAAGAGCTTTCTAAAGTATTAAATGGTACATATGCTTCTTTCCAGAAAACTTTACGCAAGTGTGAATCAGAGGCGGTTGTTTACAGACTATTAACAATGGCTGAGGAACAAGAAAAACCATCTAAATTAGTAGATTCAATTAAAGCGAGACTTGCTGAACTTCAATCACTATAGGAGTTGTAAATGACTGTTAGTCTAGAATACTTAATACCTTTTCTAAGACTATCTATTGGAGACATAGACTCTACACAATATAGATACATGGATGAATGGCTGTTAATTGCATTACAAGTAGCCGTTAAATCTTTAGGTAGATGGTGGAATAATAAATATTTATTAGACTCTTCTAATGAGGCGTATAGAAATACTAATACGACTGTATTTGAAGAATCTGAACCACCTGTTATTCTAGCTCAAGATGAAATAATCATTGTACTAATGGCATCCCTTATACTATTAGAGGGCTCGTTAGAGAGTAGTGCATGGAGTACTGTTTCTTGGAAAGATGCTGAGGTCAGTTTCAGTAATCTTGAATCAGGTAGAATTAGAAATGATAGAGTTAAAAGAATTTGGGATCAGTTGACTTCATTAATAACTCCACCAACTAAAAAATTAGCTGGAGTTAATAAGAGATCACTACCCGGATATCTAAAAAATAAATACGAAAGAGATACTGAATATTAAGGAAGGGTTTGGGAATGGAAAAAATTAAATTATTAATTGTTGGTGACGGTGTAGTTCCTACTGGATTTTCTAGAGTTTTGCACTCTATTTTTGGGAATTTTAATTTAGAAGAATACGATATTTCTTGGATGGCTGTAAATTATTTTGGAGATCCACATGGATATCCATATAAGATTTATCCAGCTTCTTTAGGAAATCCTGGAGATTTATTTGGATTTAATAGACTCACTGAAGTGATTAACTTTGAAAAACCAGATATTGTTTTTATGTTGAATGATTCACCAATTATTGCTAAGTATCTAAAAATTATTAAAACTAGTAAAATAGAAAAGACATTTAAACTAGTTGTATACTATCCAGTAGATTCTTATTGGCATGATCCCGATTGGTATAAAGACTTTGACATTGTTGATGAAGTAGTTACTTATACAGAGTTTGGTAAAGAAGTTACTGAGCCTTTAATGAATAAAGAAGTTAAGATCATTACACATGGTGTAAGTACAAATATTTTTTATGAGTTGGATAAGAAAGACCTACGAACAAAAGTTTTAGGAAACAAATTTGGTGTTGACCCAAATGAATTATTTATTGTTTTCAACGGTAATAGAAACCAACCTAGAAAAAGAATTGATTTAACAATGCTAGCTTTCGCTGAATTTGCAAAAGATAAACCAAATGCTAAACTATATTTACATATGGGTTATGTAGATGCTAATCATATTAATGTCGATAAATTAGCTATTAGACTTGGTATTGATGATAAAATTATCTTAACAAATAATAAGATTGGTCCACAGTCAGTTACAGATCAAGAATTGAATGCAATATATAACCTTTGTGATGTGGGTGTAAACACCAGTTTCGGGGAAGGATTCGGGTTAGTTAATGTAGAACAGGCCGTTACTAGGTGTGCCCAAATTGTTCCAGATCATAGTGCTTGTAAAGAATTATTTGGTGATTGTGGGTTGTTAATTAAAAGGAGTGCTAACTGGATCATGGATGGTTCAATGACAGTAGGAGGAATCATAGATCCAGCAGACTTAGCAAATAAACTAGATTTTCTTTATAAGAACAGAGATGTCCTAGAAAAAGTAGCGGATAAATGCTACCAAAAGTTTACTGATGAAAAATATTCTTGGAAAACAGTCGCCGGAGATTGGGACTCTCTATTTAAGAGTTTAATAAAATGAATATAACTTTTCCTACAGATACAGAAGATACAATTGATGCTATAAGAAATGCTATTGGTAGAGATGTAATTTTTCAAACAGAGTTGAAATATGAGTGTCCTACTTGTAGTGGATTAGATCCAATTACTAACAATCCTCTAGATCCCTTTTGTGTAACTTGTAGTGGACATGGGTATATTATAACTATTTCTGGAACTTCAGTACAAGCACACGTTTCATGGAATACAGAGGATCAAACAAACTGGGTTCCAGGTGGAACTTTTATAGATGGAGATTGTAGGGTACAAATAAAATTAACCGCTGAAAACTTAGATTTAGTTAATAATTCACATTTTGTTATTGTTGACGATAAAAAATTGACTGTTAATAAAGTAACAAGACGCGGAGTTCCACAGTTAAATAGGATATTGGTTGATTTAAAATTGGAGGATAATAATGGATGACGGACAGATTATTAAAGGTTTGGATGTGCTAGACTTAATGAAGTTTATAAAAAGTAAGAATAAAAGGTATCAAGCAATAGCACTTCAAAGTTTGGAAGAAATTATTCCAGATAAAAAATCAGATGAATTTATCTATATTAGAAAATTATTGCTTGATACATTGAATAATTATACAAGAGCTATTTTTAGAATTATTTTTGGAGTTGATTTAGAGATTTAATAATGGCTATAGATCGTATTGATGCAGCAAGAAAAGAATTATTTAAATTAAATACATTTATTGATAGAGACGTTTTTGAATCACTTGATAAATTAGAGAAATATATTAGAGATAAAGAAAAAGAACTAGAAGAAAATATCTATCAAAAAAAACACCTTAAAAATTCTAAAGAAGAAGAAATCAATAGAACCGCTCGGTATTATGCCCTAGACAATGTTTCTGACGCCGCTACACAAATAATAAAAGAGGAAGCTATGTCGGCTTTTTCTAAAAAAGAATCTTTGAATTTAGAGCCATATAGATCTAATTTAATTAGTTTAATTGATTCTTACGGATTTTTTAATTTTATTGATAGATATAAATTTCTTTCAATATATGAAAAAGATATAACACGTATTAATTTAGATTTTACTATACTAGGCAATAATGATGATCTAGCACAAATGATTCAAATAACCAGAAACACAGTAAGTTATGGTGATACCGAAGATAATAAAATAGAAAAAGGTTATGGAGATGCATTGTTTGGAGATATAGCCTCTAAAGTCTGGTGGAGTAAATTATACTTAGTTGGTAGAAAGGGGATGACTTGGACTAGAACATATAAACCAAGAAAATCCAGAAAAAATGAGTTTGATGAAAAAACTGTTGAGTTTCCAAGAACCACTGCTAAACTAAGAAAAATGTATAACGATATTGTTAAAAGCCAGGCTTATTCATTAGCTAACAAAGCTCCATATTGGATACTTCTTAATTACTCAAATGATATTGATGATTTATCAACTAATAAAGGTGGGCCACCAATGCCAAAAGAAGGTCCAACTAATTTTGTTCAAAAAGCAGAAATGAGAATTAATGATTTAATAAAATCTGAATTTAAAGAAGATAGATTTAATGAATTATTAAAAATGGCGGAAAAAAGCTATAATGACTCTTTAGATAGATACACAAGAAGTATAAGTAATTTAAAAAAAGTAATAAAACTTCTTAAAGATTTATTAGAGGAATTAGAAAATAAACCAAAAGATTATTCTGAAACAGAAAGCTACTTATATAACTTAACAAATATTAATAATAAAGTTATGTTATTATTAACGGAAAGCATTATGCAAGAAGAGTCTTTAGTGAGACTTATAAAGGAAAAATCAAAACTTTTAGCATTACAAATATCTGCTCATGAATATGTTGGAGATAAATTTTATTTCACAACCATTGAGGGAAGACAGATTAGAATTAGAACAAAAGAATTATTAAAAAGTTATGAACAAGAAGAAGGAAATTTTTTAGAATCTGATTTGAAGTACATAAAAAAAGATTTAGAAAAAAACCTTAAATATCTCAGAGAACAAATCAGACTTATACAGGAGACAAGAAGGAAAGAAAGATATGGACGGACTTAGAAAACAAGAAATAGCCATGGTACAAAAAGTTAAAGAAGAGTTCACTGATATTCCTTTTTTAACTGTATATGACTCATGGCCTGATGAAGAAATTAAAATTCCCTCAGTTGTTGTAGACCCACAAGAAATACAATTAAAAGAATTTGAAATGGGGTCAAGAAAAAGATTAAGATTAAGAAATTGGAATATAGAAATTTACGCTTCTAATAAAACACAGAGAAATGAAGTTGCTTATAGATTGTTAGAATTATTTGAAGAACAAAAAATAGCAGTTTATGACTATGATCAGGGTTTTGATAATCCACCAAGAGCAGGAACATTGTTGGTATTTAAAATCGAATTCACCCCAATAGCAATTCTCCCTGAATTAGTAGAAAAAATGTTTTATAGAGGAGTTGTTTCTATTTCGACAGAATTTGACGATTACTCTAGGAGGTAATAATAAATGGCAAGACGTTTAGCCGTTCCATCAAAGGAAATACAACTACACATTGTTGGCCCTCTTGGACAGTTTAAAGCATCAAGAGTTCAAAGAGTTTCGATGGATACAAATGTTCCATCAACTACTGTTGATGAACTTGGTAATGCTGCTCATGTTGGTGATGTAAAAGACATCCCTGAAGTTACATTAACTTTCAGTGCTATGGATGTTGGTATTAAAATTTTCGCCGCCATGACTGGTAAGGATGCTTCTGCATATCCAGGCGCAGGTGTAGATATTAGCCAATTAGGCGAAATTGATGCTATTCTTTTTGTTAAAGATGACTTAACATCAGATTATGTTAAATCAGCTCATGCAAGAAGGATGCAAATTAGAGATTTTACTTTTAACTATTCAGTTGATGGTGAATCTACAGAAGATTATACAGCGGTTGGCTCAGAAAAACGCTGGTTTACTAGGGATGTTGTAGTTGATACTTTTACTACTGGAACCACTTCTTTTACACTATCACAGACACCTGTGCAGTTGAAAAATGGTAATTATTTACTATCAGTTATTTTAGACGGTAAATATCTAGATGAAGTATCTGGCACTCCAGCAGCTGGACAATACTCAGTATCTGGTACTGCCCTAACTACTCATGACTCTAGAACATCTCAAGTAGTTGTTGTATACCAAGCAAATCCAGCTGGTACAAACTGGGCAGATGTTTCTGATGCTTCTATGCCAATAGCTATTCGTGGTATGGATGCAAAAATCACAATTGCTGCTGCTGACATTCCTCGTGTACAGTCGGTATCTATTAATGGTACTTTGAATGTACAACCAGTTAGAGAAATGGGTAATAGACATATCGTTGGTTATCAGAGACAAGTTCCTGAAATAACCGGTACTATTACTGTTCTTGATACTGACACAGAATTAATCAGCTTGTTACAGTATGGTGTAACCGCTTCTGGTACAGAATATGCTCCAGGAGAGGGTTGTACAGAAGTTACTGTACCACTAGTAGTTACTCTTTACGATCCTTGTGAAGATGAAGCTAGTGTTGTTACAAAAACTATTTATTTGGATGCGATCTCCATTACCGGAGACTCTTACTCTTCGACTGTTAATCAAAACGCTTCACAAACATTTAACTTCAAGTCCGTATCTGGTACTTGTGTTGTGTATAGTGGTGCGATGAGTTAAACTTTCAACTAAATAATAAATAAGTCATAGACAGGGATTAAACGAAAGGGGACTCATATACATTTAGCTAATACTGCTATGTTATGAGTCCCCTTATTTTTTTTTTATAGGAAAGGAACAAATTATGTATACACCAGAAAAGAATGATATTGATATTACTAAACTGTTTCAATGGGGAAAAGAAGCTAGTATTTTTACTAATGGAGTGGAATCATTAAAGTATTTTGTTCGGTTAGTTGGAGATGCCGAATTGAATAGGGCTAGAGTTTACTCTATTAGAGAAAGTTCTAGATTAAGAAAATTATTAAGAACTGCTGGAACCGATGAAAGAGAAGCTTTCATTGGAGATATTAATTTTATGGAAAAAGATAATTTAATCGAATATATTATCTTAACTAAAACAAAGGAATTTGTACAAACTGCTTATGAGACAGTTAATGTACCTTTTCCAAAAGAACCAAAAGCAAATGCTAAATTAGAAGTATTAGAAAAATATCAGGCTGAAATAGATGACTATCCAAATAAGGTTTCTAAAGAAGCTACTAAATTAGTTGAGAAGCAAATTGCTGATTTTAGAAAACTTCTACAAGAAAAGACTATAGAA
>JAAZNU010000066.1 GCA_012798135.1 Veillonellaceae bacterium
CCAAATAATTTTCTTTTAAAGAAAGGATATTGAACAGAAATATATGCAATAGAACTCGCTTGTAGGGATTTCTGTTCTAAATTACTATAATAAACTGAAGCTTTAATTAAATATTTTCCAGGAACAATATCTTTGGGTATTGTTAAATTTTTGATAGTAGAAAGAGAAGATTCTACTGCAAACGCTTCTTCACTCCTAGTAAAGATTTCTTCTGTTTCAGGAGACATTAATCTCAAGTCAAATTGTACATCTACTTTTTTAGTCTGACCTAAATTTAATAAATCAGTTTGTAATCTTAAGACCTGTCCAGGCTCTACAACAGAAATTAATGGAGATATTTTTATATCTAAAAGTTTACCTTCTGGATTTAGGACTCTTATTGTTACTGGAATCTTCCCTTGTTTAGTCCTTGTATTAAATACTAAATTTCCCTCATAAGTTTTAGGTTCTATTTTTTGTGGGAGGATTATCTTAACCAGAAGGTCTTTTGATTCTTTTCCTTCAAAATTTAAAGAAGAATCTGCAAAAAAGATAAAATCTTCGATATCCCCCTCAGCAGTTAATCTCATAGAAACAGGAGTTGTTAAAGTATTAGCAAGAGTTACTCTTGCACTAGCACTTTCTCCTGCAAATAATTCTTTGTATATTGAAGTGGTTTCAATTTTAATCCCCCCTATATCATAAAAGTTTTCAAATATATTTTTAATTTGTTCTAAACTTACTCCACTCCCCCCACCTCCCCCACTTCCCCCGGAACTAGGGACAATATTAGCTGTTTCTTTACAATCTAAAGAACAAGATGAAGTGGTTTCTAAATAATTTCTTTCACACAAACCATTCCCACATTTATTTTCTGCTAAAAAGTATGAAGAAAATCCAAAAGAGTTCCCCTGAACTTCTTTAGTACTCCGGTTAATATAGCTATTCAATGTTTCCCAAGAACCAGTACATGTTCTTGAAGAATAATTCCAAGATTCACATTTAACAATTTTTAGGTTATAAGAAGATTCATAATTATATGGAGTATAATTAAAGATTATTGTTACAGGATTAGAAGAAAATCCAGAAGAATTAGAGGAAAATCCAATAAAAGGTTTGTATAAAGGAATTTGTTCTGAAAGATCATTAGCATTCATTTTATAAAGATTTAAACTT
The DNA here is from genome assembly GCA_012798135.1 of Veillonellaceae bacterium. The sequence continues at coordinate 1,156 of JAAZNU010000066.1, forward strand.
AAATTTGAAGTTGAAACATTTGAAAGATTAACATCCTTAATAATAACTTTATCCTTATCAAAATCAAGTTGAATATCATAAAATCTACGATTGACACTCAAAGAAACTTTACCTAACATATCTGTTTCTCCGTTTACTAAAATAGTTGAAGTATTTGGTCTTAATAAATTCAAAATTATTCCCGGGATAGAATCAAGATTATTATCAAAGAAGGATAAATCCCACTTGTAAAAATCATAAACTTCAAACCAATCTAAAGTAGAGTTTGAGTTTCCAGAACTGTCTATTGCAGTATAATTGATTAAATATTCCCCGGGTAAAGTTAGATTAATTGTATTATTTGTGTATGTTGTTGAATCAATCTTTGTAAAGATGACATCTTGGGTGGAGAGGTTTGGATAAATTAAAATTGCAGAAAAATTATCTACAAAAACATTATCTGTAATCTCGGCAATAAGAGAAATATTTTGGTTTTTATTAACATTTGTTCTAGTAATATTAAACTTGGGGGAAGTAATGTCTTTATAGATGATTAAAGAGGGTTCTAATTTTTCTAATTTACCATAATTAGGATGTTCTAATTGGAGTAATAAATCATAAGTTCCTCCATCAGAGAGATTAGGAGCAGTACATAAAATAACCCAATTAGTTTGATTATAAAAATAGTCCAAGTTAGAACAAGGAATATTATTAATTAAAGGCTCCCAAGTAATGTTATTATCTATAGAATTCCCTTGATAGCTGACATTAACTAAAAAAACCAAATTATCTCCTGGGCTAACATTAACAAAGGGAGAGAGACTTGTTGGTGAAAAAACATTAATCAAAACATTTGAAACTGTTAAGTTAACTAAAATTTCTCTATACAGAATAGAAGAAGCAGGATTAGTCACATTTATTTTAGCTTGATAAGATCCCTCTTCTGCAGGAGCGGTATAATTAATCAAAAATTTAGCAGATTGGCCTAAAGGAATATACAATGAAGAAACATTTGTGCTTATAAGAGAGGTATTTGTTGAAGAGATTTCAAAAGTCATATTAACATTTCCTAAATTGGTTATTAAGACTTCCTGAAGATTACCTGAGGTTTCTCCGAATTTAGTAACATTAATTGAATAAAAAGAAAGATTCCAATCCCAGTTTGGAAGTACATTCGCAGAGATTTCCACTAATTGGGATACATTTTTTTCTGAGATGTTTAATGTACCATAATACATTCCGCTTTCAAGATTTCCTTTAGAAGTAAGATTTAGGTTTAATAATTTAGAATTATTAATTGGAATATTAAAGTTAGATTCATTTGGTGTTATAATAAAATTAGAACATAATGCTCCGCTTACACAATTAAAATTGAATAATTGCAATAAATCATTCCCGGTGTTTTCTAATGTTAAATTTAATGAACTTGTTTCATTCATAAAAACATTATAAACTAAAGAAGAAGGCGAGGGTAAAAAAGATTTATTTGATAAAACATTAATTGTTAGAGGGGTTGTTCTAGAATCTAAAGTATTGTCAGGATTTCTCCAATTTATAGTTGCATTTAGGTTATAGATTCCTGGAGGAGTTAAAGGAGAAATATTTACTTGAAAAGTTTGATTATACTGAGTGTGATATGGAAGAGGGTCAAATGTATAACCTCTTGGATTAAGGGAAATATAATTGTTATTAGAAAAATTAATAGAAGGCGTATAAGCAGAAACTATTCCAGTATTATTTATAACATAGTTTATTGGAAAAGAATCCCCAGTTGTTTTAGTTATTTGAGAAGTTGAAATAGAGGAAAGATTTCCAGATATATTCAAGATAACAACTCGATAACTTGTAAACAAAAAGTCTTGACTTATAAAAGATTTAGGAACACCTGTTGGTGCATCATAAACCCAAGCTTTAACCCTATAATCTCCAGCATAAAGAGGGGTAAAGTTTACAGAAAAATTGGCGACAGTTCTCGCACCTAAAGGGCCAACACACTGTCCGTATTCCCCGCAAAGATTCTCTGCAGTTAAAGTGGTTGTTGAAGCCCCATAACTAATATTCACTTTCATAGAACTTTCATTTAAATTTACATCGTCAATTGCTCTTATTTTAATTGTAAGGTTTTTATTGACTTCAGCTCTATTCCCACTTATCCCCTCAAGGTAAAACCATATATTAGTTATATTTGGAGCCAGTTGATTTATCCAAAAGGCATTTTCGTTATATCTTTCTTGGGGTATAGCATTAGAATTAAAAAACTTAACAATAATCCTTACATCATTAAGGTCTAATGAATATCCTTTTTGGTAAATTGAAAAGGAACTATTTTCTCCCTTTGGTATATTTATGACAGTAGGATTGTATTCCCCATAATTTGTAGAAAAGATATCACTACCAAAACAGGTATAATCACAAGGTAAAACTCCATCACAAATACAATCCCCTTTTGAAAGATAACTTACATTAATGGTTAAATTTGTATTACCTGTATTAATTAAAGTATAATTTGCTATTACCCCTGGGTCATTTAATGCATATGAAATATTATTAGTAAAATTTGAAGAAGGGAGATAATACCAAGAATAATCATAAGGAACATTTATTGTAAGATTAAAAGATTTAATTCCCCCATTTAAACTGGAAACATTTATTATAGAAGAATAATTTCCAGGAGAAGTATACTTTGGAACATGAATAGAAAGATTGACCTCCCTTGTTTCTCCTGCTCCTAAACTATCTATATAATTAGGATTAAAGGATAACCAATTTTCAGGAATATCCCCCTCTAAAAGAGTGAGATTTATTCCCAAAACTGTACCTGTTCCTATAGATAAAACACTAAAATTAAAAGAACTATTCTGGCCATGAGAGACTGTCTGATTAAAACTATTCCCAGAAATATTGAGCAATGAATTTTCAGATATATTGATATAACTCTCATAAGAAATATATTCATCTCCCCCAGAAGTTCCACCATCATTATCTGTCCAATTTGCTCTCCAGGTTATTAATCTATTCCCTGAATAAATTCCTGATTTGATTCTAATCATCAAACTGATGTTACAAGATTGCTCTGGAAGCAGTTTAGAACAATAAGAAGTTTGGGTCATGTTTGCAAATGATCCTGGAAGTGAAAGAGATGGAGACCAAACGTGAATATCACTCATACTTGCTCTTCCAGTATTATTAATCGTAGAGTTTAGATAAAAAACATATTCAAAATTAGGATTATAATCCGCAATTTCAATGCTTGGTATATAAATCTCTCCGGAAGTATTTTTTTCTTCTAAATAATCATTAAAATTTACAATTGTTAAATTTCTGTAATATGCGCTTTCATTGTATCCTGTCAAATTAATTGAATAGTTCCCAAACATTAGTTCTGTGGGGATAATCCAACTAATATAACAACTGTTTATAGCATCACAATATTTTGTTGAGGAAAAACTTGAATTGTATATAACTGCTTTAATTGTTCCGTTAATTAACCCTCCTGTGTCCATTCTTGTATAATTTACTCTTAATGAATAATTAGATATTTGTGAATAATTCCTTTCCACAGAATAAACAGGTATTGTATTGGCCCAAATTGAAATATTCTTATTGATTTGACCAACTACTGCTGGGTGAGTATCATCTGCTAACTGAGAGATTCTTACTTCTAAGGGAAGTATACCCAAATCAGTTGCAGGGATTGTAACATTATGAGTGTAATTCCCATTTGAATCTGTAGTAGCATTAAATCCTAATATACTAATTCCAGTCAATACGGGAGATTGAGTTTGATTTGATGTTAAAAACCAAACTTTATATTGAATATATGGTTTTGAAAAGTTAGAAATCTCTGTATTCAAATTGTCAGTATAATTTATACTCCATTCATCCCAAGAATTTCCGTCATTACTCTCCCTTAATTGAACTTTTATTTCCCCATTATTTAGTTGTCTTTCCCATTTTAAGATAGTATAGGTCACACTTGGAAAATATAATGGATTAGATAAAAGAGTTCCAAAAGTAGGATATTCGTAATTAGAAAAGTTAAATTCAAATCTTACAACTGGATTTTCTTTTGAAAAAGAAAAAGTATCTGAATTGATTTTGATATAAACTGTTGATCTACCATTTAGGTTAGGAATAGTATCTCCGATTATAACCCCATTTAAAGTGGTTGAAGATAGAAGATTCCAATTAGAGTTATCAAAACTATACCAAAGACTGGTGTTTGCTCCAGGGGGATTGAGGGGATTTGCGTAAGTTTCAATATAAGCACTTGCATTATAAAACAAAGTAGGAGAATCAAATCTATAAATGATATTCCCCTGACTAGAAACCATATTATCTAACCAGAATAAACTTCCTGCAGGAGCATACCATCCTTCGCTAGAATAATTAATTACATTATTTTCTGTAGTATAATTGTTTGTATAATAAGTGTAAGAATTTGAAATTTGATCTCCGTATAAAGAAAGGTTTAATTTAGCCTGACCATTACTTGCGTTTACATTTAAAACAGTTAAAGAAGAAAAGTCAGAATAATTAAATGTGTTAGTTGAAACAGTGATATTATTTATTTTAATAATAAACTTTTGATTAGGTAACAGTGTGCCATCATTCCCTGTTATAGTCCCATTAACCGATATTATTTCTGTGGTATTTACAAGTGAAGGAGAATTTAATGTAATATTCGCAATTTGAGTAATATTTTTGTAAGCTATGTTTTCATTATTTGAATCATTAGATTCCATAATTAAATTTTGAGGGTCTATTGTAATGTTAAATTTTTGATTTAATCCTGCAACAAGAGTTTTTGTACAATTAGTAAGGAGAGATGTGCCCCCTTTAATTATTGTTAATAACTTTGAGTCAAATAATAAATCATTTAGATAACAAGAAACATTAACATTAGATGCATTTGAAGGTTGATTATTTGAAACATTAATTGTTATTAAAGTATAGTTTGAATATAATTCAGGGTATGAAACATTTGAGATAGTTAAATCAGGGAGTATAGCTCTCACATTATATTCTGTATAATCTCTCCTATTTGAAAAACTATCATTACAACTTATTGTTATATTATGATATCCATGAGAGAATTGCGTATAAGAATAGTTTGTTAAGTTTTTATAATAATTTATGCTCATAGTTAAATTTTGATTTCCATCAACACTTAATAAACATTGATCAACATTATACAAATCGTAAAGGGTTGCATTAATGTTAACAAAATTAGAATATTGGATTGAATTATTCAAAGGATGAAGTAAGGTTATTATTGGAGCAGTAGTATCTAAGTAAATTGATTCTGTTGAACTAAGCCCGATAATTCCTTCATCATTTACAACACTAGCATTAAAAGAATAATGGCCATCACTTAAGCCTGAGAAAGTGTAAGAGTAATAATCTCCAGCTGAAACCCAGCTAGTTGAATTGATTAATCCAGACCCATTATATAAATTAAGAGTAAGATTCTTAAAAATGCTACCATACAAATTTAGGGTGATATTAATGGTTATTTGATTTGAAGAATAATTGCCAGTTAAAGTTGTTGGAGAAACAAATTGTATCTCTGGTCCTTGTTTTATAACTAAATTATCTTGCTTTAATACTTTTTTAATATAACCATTCTCATCTCCTGCGTAACAAAAGTCTGAATCACAGTATAAAGAATAATACCAGTTATTTGATAGTTGATAAGTATATCCAATAGTGAAATTATGAATTTGAACCCCAGAATTTTTATTTATTTGAAGTAACATCCCTTGTAGATTTATTGCAAAACAATATACTGAGTCACAAAAAAGAGAGCTAGAAATTGCACCTATCTGAGAAGTATCAGAAAAAGGGTATATATTTAGAATGGCTCCGGAAGTTTTATTTAATCTTAAAAAAGAGACCTTATAATTGTCAAGAAGAAGTGTGCTAAGTATATAACAAAAGTCTGAATCACAAGATAAACCTGAAGCAGTAAAAGCAGGAGACTGATTAAGTGTCCAGATAAGGTAACCAGGTGTGGTATTGTATATGTGTATCCCCGAGGTTTTGTTTATTTTTAAGAAGTAACCATTATGATCTATACCATAACAAAAGTCTGAATCACAAGAGAGGTGTAGAATAGAGGCATTAGATAATTTATTTTGGTAGCCTGTTGTTGTGTTGTAAATATGTACTCCGGAAGTTTTGTTTATTTTTAAGAAATAACCATCATTATCTCCACCATAACAAAAGTCTGAATCACAGAATAAAGAAGAAATCGAGTTAGTAGATAATTGGTTTGTGTAACCTGATGTTCTATTCCATATGTGAACTCCGGAAGTTTTGTTTATTTTTAAGAAATAACCATTGTAATCTCCACCATAACAAAAGTCTGAATCACAAGATAACCTAAAGCCATAACCTGAACCCAACATAGTCTTATAACCTGTTGTGGTATTGTATACTTGTACTCCGGAAGTTTTGTTTATTTTTAAGAAATAACCATCATTATCTCCACCATAACAAAAGTCTGAATCACAAGATAGAGAACGGATAACACTAAGAGGAGTAAGTCTGGAAGAAGTATTCCAAACCAATCGATTCAATTTATAACTTTCTGAAGTATTTGTTCCATCATCTGCATAAACGCTTAAGTTAAGCACATCACCCGCATTTTTGCTAGCATTTAGGTAAGTTGTTGTCAAAGATCCAGATTGAATATTAGTTAGAGTATCATTTTCAACATTTGTTCCATTGATATACCATTTAAAATAAAGGGTGGCATTATCATTATCTAAATCTGAAAAGGAAGTATAAGCACTAATTTCTGATGAAGGGTAATAAGGGGGATTTATTTGAAGCCAGTTTATTACGGGAGCAGAATTAATAATTAAAGAAGAAGAACTGTTCTTAACTTCTCCATAACTCTTTGTATCATAAGGTTTAACTTCACAAACCCAGTTATCTCCTTTTGTAAAATTGGTTGAAGATAAACTTGTATTTTGAATAGTTCCATTATATATCCCCTCTAATTGAAAAGTACTATTAAAAATTCCATTTTTATACCAAGTAATATTTAAAAATAAAGGTTCTCCGCTATTTTTTCGTATTTTAAAAAGAGAGTAAGAATCATCTGTAGTGTAACAAAAGTATGAGTCACATGAAACTGCCACCATATAAGAACTTCCAAAAGAAGAAATTTTATTTGTGTAACCACTTGTTCTATTATAAATGTGGACTCCGGAAGTTTTGTTTATTTTTAAGAAATAACCCCCCCTATCCCTACCGTAACAAAAGTCCGAATCGCATGTAAATCCTCTAATATAATCACTCGGTTGATTTACATAACCTGTTGTGGTATTGTAAATGTGGACTCCGGAAGTTTTGTTTATTTTTAAGAAATAACCAAATGTATCCCCTGCATAACAAAAGTCTGAATCACAGTAAATTTCGTCAGCGATTGCAGTTGAGGTAAGTCTATTCGTATAACCACTTGTTCTATTATAAATGTGGACTCCGGAAGTTTTGTTTATTTTTAAGAAATAACCATAATCATCTACCCCGTAACAAAAGTCTGAATCACAGAATAAAGAATAAATCCCGTTAGTAGATAATTGGTTTGTGTAACCTGATGTTCTATTATAAATATGAACACCTGAAGTTTTATTTATTTTTAAGAAATAACCAGACATATCCCCTGCATAACAAAAGTCTGAATCACAGAATAAAGAATAAACACCATAATTGGAAAGTCTGTTTGTATAACCTTCTGTTGCATTGTAAATCTGCACACCAGAAGTTTTATTTATCTTATAAAAATAACCAATATTGTCCCCTGCATAACAAAAGTCTGAATCACAAGTAAAAGAAATAATTGTAAAAGCAGCAAAAACATTAGTTTTTTCTCCCCAAACAACAACCGGATTATCATCACTAATTGTAAAATTACAAATTAAGTTTTGATTTTTATCTAAAGTAGCAGGAGTTAATATAACAGATGTAACGTTTGGAGGAAGATTTACAAAGAAATTTAATAAAGTTGCAGAATTAAATGCATTTGAAGTATCATTGCAATATACTGTAAGATTGTGATAACCAGAAGCTAAGTTTGTATAAGTATAATTTGCAAAAGTTTTGTCTAAATTAAGAAGCATTGTAAAATTTTCTTGATTATCTAAACTTACAAAGCAAGAATCAACAGAACTTCCTGTTATTGAAGCATTTATTGTTATATTTGAACCAACATTATCGCTTGTGTTTGTCGGGTAGTTTATTGTAATTGAATCAACAGGGTCAATAACAAAGTCAAAGTCAATGCTGTTTATTATCTTTAAGTCAAAAGAATCTTGAGGATTGGTTAAATTTGTTAAGTATATCTTATAATATGATTCATTTGTTATGTTTTCAAAAGTTGCTATCAATTGGGTTTGGTTTCTTTCATAAACTTCTATTGTAGAAGTATTTTCATTTGAAGACTTAGCATAAATTGTTATATCCCTTGATGAAGTCAAATTAGTTTCAAATTGAAG
>JAAZNU010000041.1 GCA_012798135.1 Veillonellaceae bacterium
CATCCCGAATTCGCGGCGGCCATACCGACAACACCCTACGCATCGGCGTCCGGCCGCTGGATTCGGTCGCCAACAACGTCGAACTGTTGGTCGCATTCGATCAAGAAACCCTCACCCTCAGCGCCGCCGAAGTCGTCGCCGCCGGCATCATCCTGGCCGATGCAGCCTTTTCGCCGACACTCCCCGCCGGCGCCGCCGCTCCCCTGTGCGCTATCCCGCTGACCGAACTGGCCAAAGCCGCCGGGTCCGTCCTGCAGCGCAACGTCGTCGCCCTCGGTTCGACCGCCGCCATTATGGGCCTGCCGCCCGAGCCGTTTCTCGACGTGGTGGGAAAATGGTATGAACGCCAAGGCCCCAAAGTAGTCGCCGACAACCGGCAAGCCTTTGATGCAGGGTATCGCTTCATACAGGGAAATCCGACATCGGCCGCTCGGACCCTTGGCCTGCAACCGGGCGATGGACAGACCCGAATCTTCGGCATCGGCAACGAAGCCGTCGCCCTCGGCGCCATCGCCGGCGGTTGCCGTTTCCTGTCCGCCTATCCGATCACCCCCTCGTCGGAAATCATGGAATACATGATCAAACGCCTGCCCGAACTGGGTGGCATCGCCGTCCAGACCGAAGACGAAATCGCTGCCTGCACCATGGCCATCGGAGCGGCCTACGCCGGCGCCCGGGCGATGACCGCCTCCAGCGGACCGGGGCTCGCCCTCAAGACCGAAGCCATCGGCCTGGCCGGCATGGCGGAAACCCCGCTCGTCATCGTCGACACCCAGCGGGCCGGCCCGAGCACCGGCATGCCGACGAAACAGGAACAGGCCGATCTGCTGGCGATGCTGTTCGGCACGCCTGGCGAGATTCCAAAGATTGTCCTGGCCCCCGGCGACGTCGAAGAAGCCTTTTACGATGCGGCCGAAGCCTTCAATCTGGCTGAGGAGTACCAATGCCCGGTGATCCTGCTCACCGACCTGCAGCTTGCACTGGGCCTGCAGACGGCCGAGCCCTATGACCTGTCCCGCGTGGCCATCCGCCGCGGCAAACTCGCCGATCCCGCCGCGCTGCCACCCCTCGAAAGCCCGGCCTACTTCAACCGCTATCAAGTGACTGAAGACGGGATCAGTCCCCGGACGATTCCCGGCATGAAATATGGCATTCACCATGTCACGGGGCTGGAGCACGCCGAATCCGGCAAACCTTCCGAAGACATAGCCAACCGCCGGCGCCAGATGGAAAAGCGCCTGCGCAAGACCCGCTCCCTGCCGGCCCGGTTCCCAATCCCGGTCTGGACCGACGGACCGGACGACGCGGCGGTGGATATCCTCTTGATTGGCATGGGTTCGACTCGTGGCGCCATTCGCGAAGCCGTCCGCCAACTCCGGCAGGATGGTCTGCGGGTACGTCAGGCGCACCTGCGTTTGCTCTGGCCGTTCCCGGCCGAGCAACTGGCCCCGCTGCTGCGGCAAGCCCGGCACATCCTGGTCGTGGAAAACAACGCCACCGCCCAGCTGGCCGGGTTGATCCGGATGCAGACGAGCGGCGGCACGGAACTGAAATCCATCCTGAAATATGACGGCCGGCTGTTTACACCCGGCGAGATTTACCGCCAATGCAAGGAGATGATCTGATGGCAACGGCAAAAGATTTTCATAACGGCGTCAAACCGAACTGGTGCCCGGGCTGCGGCGATTTCGCCGTGCAAACCGCCATCGAACGGGCGGCGGCCACTCTCGGCCTGGAACCGGAACAACTGGTCGTGATCTCCGGCATCGGCTGCTCCAGCCGCCTGCCGGGCTACCTCTATTCCTACGGCATCAACAGCATCCACGGCCGGGCCTTGCCCATCGCCCAGGGCGTGAAACTGGCGAACCCGGACCTGACCGTCCTTGCGGTAGGCGGCGACGGCGACGGCTACGCCATCGGCCTCAACCACACGATCCAGGCCATGCGGCGCAACATCGACCTGACCTACCTCGTCATGGATAACCATATCTACGGGCTGACCAAAGGCCAGACCTCACCCCGGAGCGACCTGGGCTTCAAGACCAAAACCACTCCAGCCGGCTCCATCGAAGCCCCGTTGCCCGTCATCCAGGTGGCCATCGCCACCGGCGCTACCTTTGTCGCCCAGGGCGTATCCACCGACATCGCCGGCCTCACCGCCCTGATCGAGCAGGGCGCCCGCCATCCGGGCTTTGCATTCGTCAATGTCTTCAGCCCCTGCGTCACCTTCAACAAGGTCAACACCTACGACTGGTACCGCGAACACCTGACCCGACTCGATTCACTGCCCGGCTACGACCCGCGCGACAAGGCAGCGGCGCTGGCCGCGGTCGAGCAATACGAAGGGCTCGTCACCGGCCTCGTCTATCAGAACACGGACCGGTTGCCTTACGACAAACTGATCCGGCAGGCCGCACCGGGTCCGCTGACGGACAAGGCTGTTTCGCTGGACAAAGTCATTTTTGAAAAGTTGCTCGAGGATTTCCGCTAAAAATAACAACTCCCGGGATTTACAACACCCGGGAGTTCGCTTTATCGGTCTAGGCACGGAACAAATTGCAACCTCGGCATTCTTGCAGACTTCGGCGCACTGGATCAGGTTGTTCCAGCTTATCACCATGCCCCCATAATTGCTGGGTGAAATACGGGAAGATTTATCCCCCTGTTTCCGGTAAAATATAGTTAGGTCGATGCGCTGCGAAACAATTCGAGAAGCACGGGGAAGGATATCGCATGAAAGAGTTCAGTCAAATCAGCGATGACGACAAATGGCAAGCCATCGTGAATTGCGACAGAAAGTATGACGGCATTTTTTTCTATGGAGTAAAAACAACGGAAATCTTCTGCAAGCCATCCTGCAAATCAAAGAATCCTGTTCGCGCCAACACAATATTCTTCGAACACTTGGCGGATGCGCTGGCGAGCGGATTTCGCCCCTGCAAAAGGTGTCGCCCGGACCAAACAGGCTTCGAGCCGGAATGGGACCTGGTAACCAAGGCAAAAAGGATCATTGACGCTGATTATGAACACTCCCTCGATATGACTTCTCTGTCCAAGCGACTCGGAATCAGCAGCAACCACTTGGTTCGACTGTTTAAGCGACATAACGGCCTTACTCCCAGCAAATACCTCACAAAAATCAGAGTGGACAAAGCGGCAACTTTGCTAAACCGAGAAGACCTCAGCATCGCGGATATCATTTATACGACGGGGTTTAAAAGCGTGTCTAATTTTTATAAATGCTTCAAAGCGCAAACCGGGCATTCGCCGAATGAACATCGAAAGAATCGAGGTGGTTGAGCGTGCTGGCATATTTTTATGAAACGCACATCGGCACCATCGGGATCGCCGAGAAGAACGGAAAAATAGCCCGCCTGTATTTCCCAACCGACCGACAGGCACCCACTACATCAATACAGGAAACACCCCTCCTGCAAGAGGCCGCGCAGCAACTCCAAGACTATCTATCCGGCAAGCTGACGCACTTTTCCCTGCCGTTGCAGCCCGCAGGCACGGCATTCATGCAACAAGTCTGGAGGCGGCTTTGTGAAATACCCTATGGCGAAACCGCAAGCTATAAGAATCTGGCGGAAAGTCTGGGCAAGCCGAATGCCGCAAGGGCCGTAGGGATGGCCAATCACTGCAACCCGATCCCAATATTCATTCCCTGTCACCGGGTGATCGGCGCCAACGGCTCTCTAGTCGGCTATCGCGGCGGGCTGGACCTGAAATCACGCTTGCTCAAGTTGGAGAAGGAACGCTCCCATAGCAAGCGCCTTGTTTGACCAAATAAACCATAAGGCGCATTTTCAATAGAATTGAGGAATGGCGATGAGAATTCTTTTGATAGCCCCCTACCTGGAATGCAAAATATTGGCGGATGAAGTGTTTGCGCAAAATTGTGCTGCCGATTTGCAACTGGAATCGATCCATGCCGTAGGCGTAAAAGTCGTGGAAGAGCTGTGTCTGGACTATGATGCAGTGATTGCCAGAGGAGCCACGGCCATTGCGTTGCAACGTTCATTCAAAGATACGCCGATTATCGATTTGCCGATTACCGGTTACGACGTCGTTCGAGCCGTCGACCGCTGCAAACGGAATTGGGAGGCTTATCACATTGCCATCATGGGTTCAAGCAACATGATTTATGGAGTGCAGAGCCTCGCTGACATCCTGGAAATTCGCGCCGAAACATATATCATATCTACGGAGGAAGATGCGGAACAAGCTGTATTAGACGCAAAAGCGCGCGGCGTCGGCGCGGTGATTGGCGGAGCGATGGCAGTCCAGTTGGCTCGCAGGCACGACTTGTGCGTCGAGCTGATTGAAACAGGCAGGGAAGCTATCCTGCAGGCGCTGGACGAAGCCATCCGAGCGGCGAAACAAGCCGGTCAAACCAAAGAAGTGGCCGAACGTGTTCAAGCCATTTTGGATTATGCCTACGAAGGCATCGTCGCTGTTGATGAAAAGGGAAAAATCACCGTATTCAACAAAACAGCGGAACAGATTACCAATGTCATTGCCGAGGAAGCGCTTGGAAAATATGTTCGTGACGTGATTCCCAATACCGGTTTGTTACGTGTATTGACAACCGGCAAAGATGAACTTGGCGAATTGGCGAAAATCAATGACCAGTTGGTCGCCAAAAATCGAGTTCCCGTTAAGATTGACGAAAAAACAGTCGGCGCCATTGCAACTTTTCAAAAAGTTTCCAAGTTGCAAGAATTTGAAGGCCGAATTCGCGAAAAAATCTATAGCAAAGGACTTGCGGCCAAGTACACCTTTAACGACATTATTGGCAATAGTTTTCAACTTCGGCAACTGATAGAAATTACTCAAAAATTTAGCCGTGTGGATTCCAACGTGCTGATTATCGGCGAAACTGGCACCGGTAAGGAACTGCTGTCGCAAAGTTGTCACAATGCCAGCCTGCGCAAGCACGGCCCGTTTGTCGCCGTAAACTGTGCGGCGCTGCCGGAAAACCTTTTGGAAAGTGAATTGTTTGGTTATGTGGAAGGTGCATTCACCGGCGCTGCCAAGGGCGGAAAACCCGGTCTGTTCGAGCTGGCCCACAAGGGCACGATTTTTCTCGACGAAGTGTCCGAAATTCCTTTAAAGCTTCAGGGAAGGTTGCTGCGGGTTTTACAGGAGCGGGAAATTATGCGTCTCGGACATGACCGGGTGATCCCCGTCGATGTCCGGGTCATCTCGGCCACCAACCAGGATCTCCAGAAATTAGCGACCGAAGGAAAATTTAGACTGGATCTGTTGTATCGCCTGGATGTCTTGCAAATAGCATTATCTCCGTTACGGGAACGACCTGAGGATATCATCGAGCTCGCGTTTCATTTCATAAAATTGTTCAGCCGTAAGTGCCGAAAAAACGTTCACAAAATAAGCAGCGAAGCGCAAGATTTGCTGCGCAGTTACTCTTGGCCGGGTAATGTCCGCGAACTATGCAATATCTGCGAACGGCTTGTTGTACTGTCAGATACGGAAGATATCGCTGCAACGGACGTGGCGCGTATTTTGAAGCCTGCAGCACCTCTTTCGCCCGCACGCCCTCTGCAAAAATCAACCACCGAAATGAAAATCCTGGATCTTTCGCAAGTGGCGGAAGCACTGCGCCTGACCGAAGGCAACAAAACAAAAGCTGCAAAATTGCTTGGCATCAGTCGGACTACTTTATGGCGCAAAGCAAACGAACTTAACCATTGAACGCTATTTGAAACACTTTACTTGTTCCACGAAACAATATTGAAACGCTTACCTCGCTTTTTCAGACAATAAGGCGGGGTTTTTTATTGGCACATATCTTGCATTAATAGATTACTATCGCACATCGACTGAATCAGTCGAACAATGAAGGAGGATACCGATATGGCAGGAACCGGAATCATTATCGCCTTTGTAGTTGCTATTATTTTGATGGTCATCATGATTTCCAAATGCAAAGTCCATCCAGCGATGACAATCCTGATCGTGGTGTTGGGTCTTGGTCTGGCCATCGGCATGTCACCAGGCAAAATCGTATCCACCGTTGAAGGCGGCTTCGGTAAAACCATCGGCAGTATTGGCATTGTTATCCTATTGGGTTGCTTATTGGGCAAAGTGTTGGAGGAAACTGGCGCCGCCGTCAGAATCACCAATTCAGTACTCGCGATCTTCGGCAAAAAGAATGCTATCTGGGCTATTGCCATCAGTTCAGCGATTCTTGGCATTCCCGTATTTGCCGACTCGGTTGTCATTGTTCTCATGCCCATCGTATCAACCTTGGCGCTAAAGGTTGGCGCTTCCATGGCCCAGTACGGAACCGCCCTCTATCTGGGTGCGTATATTACCCACTCACTGGTGCCGCCAACACCCGGACCGCTGGCCGGCGCCGCCATCCTTGGCGTTGATCTGGGCAGCGCCATCTTCTGGGGCATCGTTGTTTCAATTCCGGCAGTGATCGCCACTACTATTTATATTAAAACCATCAAGCTCCAAGTCTCTCCCAAGGAAGAGTTCATCAAGACAGCCCAAACTCTGACCGACACCAAAAAATTGCCTGGCCTATTCCTGTCCTATCTGCCGATTATTCTTCCCATCGTGCTGATCATGATTGCATCGATGCTCAATGCTGTCGATAAAAAAGCACCACTGACACAATTCTTCAACTTTGTCGGCGCCCCGATGGTCGCGCTGCTTATCGGGGTAATTGTCTCACTGTTCTTGACCGGACAAGAATGGAAAACGAAAAAAGTTCTCAACAATTGGGTCGAAGAGGGCTTGCAATTATCAGCAATGCCAATCATCGTCACCGGGCTGGGCGGCGCACTTGCGGTGCTGATAACCAATGCCAAAGTGGCGCAACAGTTGGCCGAGCTCATTGGTAAAAGCGGTATCCCCGCCTTGTTTATTCCGTTTATCATCAGTGCCTTGGTCAACACCATCACCGGTTCGAATACGCTCGGTGTCATGACCGGCGCCGCGATCACTCAGCCTTTGCTTGCCGGACTCGGCCTGTCGCCATTAGCTGCCTTCCTGGCCTGTGCCTCTGGCGCGCAAATTTTCAAGCATAGCAACAGTAGCGGATTTTGGGTCACGGTGAGTCTTTCCAACATGAATTTGGCCGAGGGGCTTCGTTCAGTCGGAATTGCCACTTGCATCAGCGGCCTGGCATCGTTTGCCACCGTGCTTGTATTGAACTTCATGGGCGTAATTTAAAAATATTTTCATCGAAACAATTTTAAGGAGGATCATGTTATGGGAATCAAAACAAAAGCGGCACTCTTGAAGGGACCCTACGATATCGAACTGATCGACCGTGAATTATCCTGCCAGGATGATGAAGTCATCGTTCGCAATCACCTTGTCGGAATTTGCGGCTCGGACAAAAGCTTTTATCGAGGCCAAATGCCGCCAAAAACAGCGGAATTTCGGCAGGAACCAAAATTCCCTTTCCTATTGGGTCATGAAAGCGGTGGCTATGTTGTCGAAGTCGGCGCTAAAGTCCGGGATTTCAAAGTCGGTGACCAAGTAATCAGCTTCGGCTGGAACAACAACTATGCTGAATATTTTGTCGCCAAAGATTTTCAACTGCAGCCGGTTCCTGACGGAATGAATATGGATCTGGCCAGCCTGGGGGAACCGATTTCCTGCGCCATGTACTCCGGCATGAATTCCGGTGTACAGCTGGGAGATGTCGTTGTCGTAATGGGCGCCGGCTTTGCCGGGCAAATCATCGCCCAGTGCGCCAAACTCAAAGGCGCTCACAGGGTTGTCGTCGCCGATGTTCTGGATGGCAAACTTCAACTTGCCAAACAATTGGGTGCAGACCTCACCGTGAATATGAAAAAGGAAAACTTGAATGAAATCGTTGCGGATCTGACTCACGGCGCCGGAGCCGACGTCGTTGTCGAGGCGGCAGGATCGGAAAGTTCGTTCAACACGGCTTCCGAAATTATTCGCCATAATGGCAAGTTTGTTTTCTACAGTTGGGTCACGCAACCGATCACCCTGAATATCAGCCGCTGGCATGATGATGGGCTGGAGTTCATCAATACCTGCCTGGTCCACCATACCTGGCGTGAACGCTATGTATGGACGCCTGCCACGTTGCGACCGGTTCTGCAGGATCAAATTCAGATAAAACCATTAATTACCAATGAATTCAAGCTGGAAGATATCCGGGCGGGGTTTGATTTGGCCGACAAGGACGACAGCGCGATCAAGATTGTTTTTCGCATCTAAAAAACCAGCACTCCATATACGGGACTCTGATCATTAAAACGAATCCGCATCGGTTGATTCCGATGCGGATTCGTTTTGTCATCTTTCAGGTAATCGGCGCAGGATTAAACAGGCACAGGTCATTGTGCAGTCCCCATCGGTCGGCCCAGGTTTTCCGGCGACCGCTGGCCACATCCAGAATCAGTTGGAATATTTCCTGTCCGACTGCTTCGATACTGGATTCGCCCGTCGCGATCGCCCCCGCGTCAACATCAATCAAATCGGGCCACTGCCTGGCAAGCCCGCTGTGACTGGCTACCTTGATCACCGGCGCCATGGCGAGTCCGTACGGGGTACCGCGTCCCGTGGTAAACACCTGCAGATGGATTCCCGACGCCAATTGTTCGGTGCCACAGACGAAATCGCTGGCCGGTGTGGCGGCAAAAATCAGCCCCCTGCGCGTCGGTTTTTCACCCGGCCGCAAAACCTCGACAATACTGCTGCTGCCGGATTTGGCGATGGAACCCAGCGCTTTTTCCACAATATTGGCCAGCCCGCCTTTTTTGTTGCCGGGCGTGGGATTGGCGCTGCGGTCCACTTCTCCCAAGTCCAGATAATGATCGTACCATTTCATTTCACGGAGTAGTGCGCGACCGACTTCTTCGTTTACAGCCCGGGGCGTCAGCAAATGGATGGCATCCCGCACTTCCGTCACTTCCGAAAACAACACTGTCGCCCCGGCGCGCACCAATAGATCGGCGGCATAACCGACCGCCGGATTGGCTGTGACGCCGGAAAAAGCATCACTGCCGCCGCATTGCAAACCGACCACCAGATCGGCCACCGGGCAGGTGACCCGCTGGCGGCGATTCAGCCGCTCCAGTCGTTCCGCAGCCATGTTCATGATCGCCTCAATGATCTTGGCGAACCCCGGCTGATTCTGGATCACCAAAATGTTTTCCCGCTTGTCATCGGGCAACAGACGCTCCGGCAGCAATTTTTCACAACCGAGCCCAACGATCATCACCTCGCCGCCCAAATTGGGATGAGTGGCCAGATTGCGCAACGTGCGGATCGGCACGACAGCTTCCGGCGCATTGATCGCCACGCCGCAACCATAACTGTGATTGAGCGCAACCACATCATCCACGTTGGGAAAGCGGGGTAAAAGTTCCGACTTGATCCGGTTCACCGCATAGTCGAGCACCCCGGCCACACACTGCACACTGCTGGTTATGCAGAGAATGTTCTTAATGCCGGCAGTACCATCGGCATTGCGGTAGCCTTCGAAGGTATAGCCCGTTAGTGGCGGCAGCAAAGCGGGAACCTTGTTGGCCAGCGGCAAATCGTCCAAACTCGGCGCCACCGGCAACGCGACGAGCGATTCGTCGATCCAGCCGCCGCGACGAATCAACTGTCGCGCCTGGCCGATTACTTCACCATACCGGATGATGTCCTGCCCCGACGCAAAATCCACCAGTGCCACTTTATGCCCCTGGGGAACATGTTCCGTCAGAATCAGCCCGTCGGCGAAAACGGTTCCTGCCGCCAAGCCACCGTCATTCACGACGATCGCCACGTTATCGGCGGCATGAACCTTTATATATAACGGAATTTCTGTTATCGGCCTGTTTGGCATAGGATTTCCTCCCTCGTTGTAGCTGCCGCAACCAACTCATTCAACAATCGGCGTCAACAAATTGTCTTCGCCACCAAACTCCAAATCACGCGGCATATCGACTGCCGTCAACCCGGCATATTTCCCCTGAACCACATCATGATAATAAGCTTCCGACAACATGATCCGGTCGATATGCAGACTGTTGGGAATGCGGATGATTCGCACCGCCGTCTTGTCCACTCCGTTCAACGTCCGGACGCATAACTGGATGGCTTCCTTGTCGGTAGCCACTACCATCGGAATCATTGCGGATTTCAAGACGGTGCTGGTTATGCAGTTCGGGTACATTTTTTCCGGGTCGAGCTTGTCAAACAATCGCTTGGGTATCGCGCTGGCCAGGCCGACTCCCAGGCCATTTCCGTGTGAGGCGTCTGAAAGGTCGAGCAGGCAAGTTCGCTGGACCCGGACCCCACCGCTGGCGTACTCCGTGGAAAATGTGCCGGTAATATTGGGATCGACTCCGGTCCCGCTATAGTCTTTGCCAATCTCGTCCACAACCAGGACATCGCCTTCCTCCACCAATAAGCGGGGCATATTGGCGAAAGCCAATTGGAGCAAGGTGGGCTCCCGTTCCAGAATACATCCTTTGGGAATCGCTTCTATTTTGCAGGTTTCATCATAGGCGTTTTCCAGACAGGGGAGCGCAAACAGGATTGGTGCCTTGGCCAGGATTACTTTCGCATTGGCCACTAAATTTTCAGCCATTTTTCCCATGCCGTCGGCATGGACGCTTTCCGCTCCGGCCTGCTTGCCCAGACCAACGGCCAACATTTTGCAGATGCCACTCTCGTATTTGCCGCGAAATGCGTTATGCGGTTTAATTCGGCAGGACACGACGATTCCGTCCGCCTCATAGGCCAACCGGTCCAAGAACACCGGTTGGCCCAATTCAGATTCCCCCAGCAGAACCGTTTCCATACAAGACTGAATGGAACACCCCATGCTGGATTCCGTGATCCCATAGCCAGCCAGCACTTCCAGCTGCCCCTCGGCCGTAGCGCCGCCATGACTGCCCATCGCCGGTACAATAAACGGAGTGCCCCCCTTGGATAGGACAAAATTCACAATCGCTTTGGTAATGACCGCAACATTGGCCACACCCCGGCTGCCGGCTGTGATGGCAACGCGCATGCCCGGCCTGATCAGGCCGGCAACCTCCGGCTTTGACAGTTCGGCCAAAATGACTTGCGGCAAATCTTGCGGCGATATGGCGGAGCGGGGGAAACTTTGCAGGGCCCGGAACATCCGGGGAATTTCCGTGCCCTGCAATAGTTTGGAAACGACGCCGTTTCTGATTGCGTTCATCGCGTTAGCGAACCAGACAGGGCCGTTTGGGATCAAACTGCCAGCCAGGAATCAGATATTGCATGGCCATCGCGTCATCGCGGGCGCCCAGGCAATTGTCCGTATAGAGCTTGTTCGCTTTTTCGATCTGCGCCATATCGACGTCGATACCGAGTCCCGGTTTATCGGGGACCGCAACCATGCCGCCAACAATCTTGAGCGGCTCCTTAGTCAGCCGTTCCTGGCCTTCCTGCCAAATCCAGTGAGTGTCCAAGGCGGCAATGTTGCCCGGAGCCGCCGCGCCGACATGGGTAAACATCGCCAGCGAAATATCGAAGTGGTTGTTGGAGTGTGAGCCCCAAGTCAGACCCCATTCATGGCACAGCTGCGCTACTCGCACCGATCCCTGCAGGGTCCAGAAATGCGGATCCGCCAAGGGGATGTCCACGGAGTGGAGCTGCAGGGAATGGCCCATTTGCCGCCAATCGGTGGCGATCATGTTGGTTGCCGTTTTCAGTCCGGTCGCCCGGCGGAACTCCGCCATCACTTCCCGGCCCGAGTAGCCGTTTTCCGCGCCGCAGGGGTCTTCGGCATACGCCAGGACATCACGTTTGCCGCGGCACAACCGAATCGCTTCCTGCAGTGACCAGGCACCGTTGGGGTCGATGGTAATCCGCGCCTTGGGGAAGCGCCGAGCCAGAGCCGTCACCGCCGCGATCTCCGCCTCGCCGTTCAAAACGCCGCCTTTGAGTTTAAAATCATTGAACCCGTATTTCTCATAGGCTGCTTCCGCCAGACGCACGACGGCCTCCGGCGTCAAGGCCTCTTCATGGCGAAGCCGGTACCAATCGATTTTCGCGTCCGGATCGCTGCGGTACGCAAGATCGGTTTTGCGTCGGTCGCCCACATAGAATAGATAACCGAGCATTTCCACCGACTGCCGCTGTTGCCCCGTGCCCAGCAGCGCAGCCACCGGCACTTCCAGAAACTGACCAAGCAGGTCCAGTAGCGCCGCCTCAATCGCGGTCACCACATGAATCGTAATCCGCAGGTCGAAGGTCTGCAAACCGCGGCCGCCGGAGTCATAGTCGGCAAATTGCCGCCGGACCTGGTTGAGGATATTATTGTAAGTTGCGACGGATTGGCCGACGACAAGTGGTTTTGCCGCTTCCAGCGTTTGGCGGATACGTTCGCCGCCGGGGATTTCACCCACGCCGGTGTGTCCGGCATTATCCTTCAAAATAACAATATTACGGGTAAAAAACGGGCTATGCGCCCCACTGAGGTTAAGCAGCATACTGTCAAAACCTGCGACCGGAATGACGGTCATCTCGGTGACTTTCGGCGCACCGCCCGACGGGAAATTGTTCAGTTGCGGATTCATAACATCGCTCCCCTCACGCAATCATTCATGTTTGATTTCTGTTGCCAACCGATCGATCCGGCGAATCGCCGCCAGCACCATTTCCGCAGTCACAGCAAACGGCATACACGCCATGGCGGTCGCATCGGCTGACGCCCGGCAGGCAATCTGAAGTTCCGCTTCCGACATATTGGCGATCTGGTTCAGCCTCGTCGGAATGCCGCATTGCTCCGCCAAGTTGATCTCGTTAATGATTTCTTCGTCTGGTCGTTCTTCCAAGGCAAGCAGACACAAATTGCCATAGCCGACGATACTGCCATGCGCCACCGCATGAGTGGACGGAATTTTGGTGAATCCATTATAAATCGCATGCGCTGCCGCATTGCGCAGTTTTTCCCCGCCAAAAATCGACGACAACCCCGCATTGAGAATAATCGCGTCAATAATCGAATCAAATTCGTCACTCAGGCGTTGCTCTTCCACTGCTTGCCGGGCCGACTGCCCGAAGCGCTGAATGATCTCATAACAAATCTGCCCGTTCATTACCGCCGAAATAGTGATACTGTTCGCCGGCATTTCAGAGGCGGCCGCACGCAGTTCGTACATTTTCGCCAGCGTATCGCCCAGACCGGCAATCAACCAGGAAACAGGGGTGGCCAGAATGACCGAAGTATCGACGACTACTCCCGCCGGGCAGTCCGCCAGAAAAAGATTGCCGGCAAATTCACCGTGGTTGTTGTACACCACCGACAACGGCGTCATGGCCGCGCAGGTCGCGGCGATCGTGGGAACCGTCACTACCGGCAATTTGCACTTCTCGCCGACTGCTTTTCCAGTATCCAGCGCCTTGCCTCCGCCGACGGCAACCAAAGCCTCAGCTTGGCAGGAGAGGGCATCTTCCGCCAGCCGCTGAATGTTTTCCTGGGAACATTCGCCGCCATACCAGTCAAACGCGGCAATTTCGACTCCCGCTTGCTCCAGACTGGCATAAATGCCTGCCCTGGTTTTAGCTAAAGCAGTCTTGCCGCCCAAAACATAGACCTTTTTCCCCTGCGACCGGCAAATCGCCCCCAATGCCGCGAGCGCTCCCGGGCCACGGACAACTTTGCCCGGAAAAGGCAACCGGACAACCTGTTTACTCATACTGTCGCCCAAAATTCACACCCTCCTTGTTGTGAAAAGAAGGGCAAAGAGCCGGAAAACTCCTTACCCTTCCAACCGAAACCTACTTCTTGGCAGCGCCGCCGAAACCGGCTTTTTCGACCAGGCCTCTCAGTACCGCTTCATCTTTTTTCAGATATTCGATCGCCTTGGCGGTAGGCATATAATTGGTCGTAATCATGAATTTTTTCATCTCGGCCTGAAACTCCGGATTTTTGCTGACTTTTTCCACAGCGGCGTTGAATTTTTCGATGATCTCCGTAGGAGTTCCTTTGGGGAAGGCAAAGAAGAAGTATTTGGAGAAAGCGACATCGATTCCCTGCTCTTTAAAAGTCGGTACATCGGGCAGCTGAGGATGCCGTTTCTCGGACAGCACGCCGAGAACCCGGAATTTGCCCGCATCGATAAACTGTTTGATCAGACCGTACTGGGTGCCGATGATATCGATCTGGTTGCCCATGAGCGCGGCTGTTTTGGCGGCGGCGGAACCGACATCCACCACATTGAGCTTAATACCGGTTTTCTCTTCCACGGCCAGAACATGGATATGGGTAAAATTGCCGACTTCCGTCGCGAACTTTACGCTCTTTGGATTCGCCTTGGATTCTGCAACGACATCTTTCATCGTTTTAAACTTGGACTCGGCATTGACGGCGAACACATTGGTATCATCCAACAACGCCACGTTCGCCACGGCCAGATCATCATAGGAAAAGTTACTCAGACCCATGATTCTATGCAGAGGGAAACCGGGATGGTAGAACAGCACAGTGTAGCCATCCGGCGGAGCTTCCTTCACTTTCTTCGTGCCGGCCGTGCCGCCAGCGGCTCCGGCATTGACAATGACCACCGCTTTGCCCAATTCTTTTTCCAGGTATTTTCCCATGATCCGGGCATTCGTGTCGGTATCGCCGCCGGCGCCGGCCGGGACGACGATTTGGACCGGTTTGGTCGGATACTGAATCGCCTGTTTTCCTTCCGGTTTGGCCGCTGGTTTGGCGCCGCCACCACACCCCGCCAGCATCAGGCCCAGAATGAAAATCCCTACAACCAGACTCGCGATGGACTTGGAACGCTTCATGTTTAAAACCCCTTCCCCTTTTTTATTTATTTATTTTTGGGTTCAACCTTAGTTATTCAGGCCCTGGATGGCGAGCTCTTTTTGTGTCCTTTATAGATGATCCAGGCGACGGAAAGAAGCGTCAATGCAAAAAACAGCGCGGCGATCGGCTGGAACAAGAATGGCATAAAATCGCCACCGGTATGCATCAACCCGCGCCGCAGGTTAGTTTCCACCATCGGCCCCAGGATGAACCCCAAGATTAACGGCGCCAATGGGTAGTCTTGCTTTTCCAGGCCAAAGCCCAGCAGGCCAAACAGCAGCAAACTCCAAACATCGGTCATGTCATTGTTCAGACCATACGCTCCCACTACACACAGAGAAATGATGATCGGCAACAAAATATGCTTGGGAATATCCAATGCTTTCACAAAGATGCGCAATCCCCAGAACTCGACAATCAGCATCACAAAATGCGCAATAATCAGCGCAGCGAAGATGGCATAAACCAGATGGCCGTGGGAGGTAAGCAACAGCGGTCCGGGGGTAACCCCGTGAATCATGAACCCGCCGAGCAGCATGGCCGTCACTGTGTCCCCGGGAATACCGAGGGTCAGCAAGGGCAGGAATGCTCCGCCCACAGCAGCGTTGTTCGAAGTTTCCGAGGCAACAATGCCGTCAATAACCCCGGTACCGAATTTTTCCGGCGTTTTGGACTGGCTCTTGGCCACCGCATAGGCCAGCAGATTTGACGTACCGCCGCCAATGCCCGGCAAAATGCCGATGACCAATCCAATCACGAACGAACGGACAAAGTTCAGTTTTTGCGATAGCGCCTCGACGATTGTAAAACCGAAGCCTTTAATTTTACCGAGAGCGATCTTGTGTTTGGCTGCGTCATAGACCCGGCCTTTGATCCAGCAGCCTTCCGATTCCTTCATCACTTCGGTAACGGCAAAAAGCCCAATCAGCACAGGCAATAGGTCAAACCCGGAAGAAAGCTGGTCAATGCCAAAGGTAAACCGGGGGGTGGCATCAACCGGTGCGATGCCGATAAACGCCATCATCATGCCAATCAAACAGGCGAGGAGGCCTTTGGGCATTGATTTTCCCGACAAACTGGCGATGAGAGTAAGCGAAAAAACCGCAATGGCGAAATATTCGTAAGGACCGAATTTCAAGGCGATCGTGGATAGCGGCGGAGCGAGAAAGATGAGCGCGAAGACACTGAGCAAACCGCCCAGGAAAGAAGCGACGATTCCTACGCCGAGAGCCTTTCCCGCCTCGCCGCGTTTTGCCATGGGGGAACCGTCAAAACAAGTAGCGACTGAAGAAGGTGTCCCGGGAATATTGATCAAAATTGCCGAAATCAGGCCGCCAGATACGCCGCCGACGTACAGGCCGATTAACAGCGAAATCGCGGCGGTGATATCCATGCCAAAAGTCAACGGAATGCACAGCGCCACCGCCATCGTCGCCGTCAAACCGGGGATGGAGCCGAAAACAATGCCGACAACGACTCCCAGTACAATGAGCGCCATTACTTTGAACGTCAATACTGCAGCAAAGCCAGTAATAAACATTTCCAGCATAAGATCCTCCTAAAACAGCCGATTTTCCGGCAACATCAACTGAAACACCTCGACAAACGTATAGTAAATCGCCAGCGCACTCACAATGGAAATAACCACAAAGAGAACTGGCCTACGATGCTCAGCCGTAGCTAAAATCAACATTTGCCCGCACAAATATACCGTTGTCATGATGACAAACCCCAGTTGTTCCATAAAAGCGATGTACATAACGAGAAGTCCGACACTGACCACTACCGGCAAATACATTTCCCGAACAGAGCAACTATCCTTGATACTTGCGGACCGATCCGTCACTTTATTCTTCTGCCAAGACTGCCAAATAATGATACAGCTGAGAATCACCATGCCAATCGCAACCAAACGGGGCATAAAGCCGGAACCAACAAATGAGGTCGAACCGCTGCCGATGGCCAAGACCCGGATGTTGAAGGAGGCGTAAAACATGCCGACGGCGACCAGCAGCCAGAACAAGCCGCCCAAGATGTCTTTGTATCGTTCCATGGCGTCTTGCCCTCCTTTACTGTACACCCGATTTGATCAAGTCCATGCCGATCAACACCTGGCGAACTTTTTCCCGCTCTTCGTCATTCATCGGCCCGACCGGATCCATACAGGGCCCCACATCAATGCCTAGCAAAGCCAACGATTCTTTGATCACGGCAGGGAAGGTGCCGATCGTGAAGGCGATACGAAGCGGCGCCAGTTTGAATTGCGCCTCCAGCGAGCCTGGCAGATCGCCGGCCATATATTTGTCATAGATGTCAGCGCACAGCCGGGGGGCAACGTTGGCGCAGGAGGCAATCGAGCCGGCGGCGCCATAGCAAAGAGCGCCATAAATGAGCGTGTCGCGCCCCATCAGGACATTAAAATTATCGATGCCGCGAGTCAATCGAATATACTCGGCCGTCAGCGTCAAATCACCGCTGGAATCTTTGATGCTCACGATATTCGGCACTTCCGCCAGTTTTGCAACAGTGGGGGCGGTCAGATTCACGCCGGTTTTTGGCGGATTATTGTACAGCAGCACCGGCAGCGACGTATTGGCGGCAATCGTTTTGTAATGAGTGATCAACTGTTCCTGCGTCGGCGTAATGAACATCGGCGTCAAGATAGACACTGCATCCAACCCGCATTCCTCGGCCAGTTGGGTCAGCATAACACTTTCGCGGGTAGTAATGCCATTGGTCCCGGCATAAATGGGAACTCTGCCCCGGGTTTCGTCCAGCGTCACCTGATATATTTCCCGTTTTTCCTCCGGCGTAAGGCCATAAAACTCGCCGGTGGTGCCGGTTATGAACAGGCCATGCACCCCGCCGTCAATCAGATAGGTGATCAATTTCCTCATTGCCGGTTCACTGAACTTGCCCGTCGCAGTTAACGGAGTTACGACCGCCGGAATAATGCCACGAGGTGTAAACTTTTGTTTGCCGTCACTCATCAATGAATGCCTCCCTTATATTAACCTTGCAGGGAATCCCTGCGGTTTTCGCTCAGCGCCAGTGCCCCCTCGAACGAATATGCGCGGATATGCGATGGGAATACTCAATCAGTATCGGAATATAGCTGAGGATCTTCTCTGCCGAATAAATACTGGTCGGGCCCGAGATACTGATCCCGGCCACCACATCTCCCGCCGCATCCAGCACCGGCGCCGCTATGCAGTTAATGCCATTGCTCCATTCCTCCGCATCGACGGCATATCCCTGCAACCGGACCTTCTCAATTTCCTGTAAAAAGGCCGCCTCGTCAGTAATGGTATTCAGCGTACACTGGATAACGCCCCGTTTGAAACATTCCCGGGCAACTTCCGGGCTTTTGCAGGTCAATACCTTTCCCAGGGCAGTACAGTGAATAGGTCTGCGCATGCCGATATGAAAATACCCGTATGCGCAATAAGGCGTTTCGGCCCTGGCAATATAAAGGACTTCCGTGCCATTCAATACCGCCAGGTTGACATTTACCCGCAAATTATTCGACAGTTCCTCCAGATAAGGCAGGGCAATCCGCCGGATCTCCATGGAATTGAGCACAATGTTCTCATACTTCAGGAACCCACGGCCCAGGGAGTAAAATTCATCATTATGCTCAATTAGATTATTCTCTTTCAGCGTCATCAACATCCGGTAGGCGGTAGTCTGATTAATTTTTGTCATTGCACTTAGTTCTTTCAGACGAAGACGGGTTTGGTTATCCGAAAAACAATTTAGCAGGGCAATCGCCTTTGCAACACTGTTATTCAATCCGCCTCGCAAATCATCCGTTGGCATGAAAACACCTCGCAATTCTTTCCGTATCAAGCCCACAATATTCAAATGGCGCAAACATAATTTCATATATTGAAATACTATTTCTTTTTTTAATAATATTCTTGTGTATTTTGAAAATTCCTGCTTGATTTCAGCCGAATGCAAATTTTTTTCTTGCACTTGAAAAAAGGAAACAAAAAAAGGCCCCCTTCCCATGAAGAAGGAGGTCAGAATCAAGCCTGATAAAATTAGCGCCTTGATGTGCAGGCAAGTTGCCGCACAAGGTTGATATGTTTGTTTTCAATCCACGCGCCCGCGCGGGGCGCGACCAAAGTGGCTTCGCGAAAAAGACCTTGCCGAGAAGTTTCAATCCACGCGCCCGCGCGGGGCGCGACGCCTTTGAGCCTGGCGCGTCCAGATAACCAGCTGTTTCAATCCACGCGCCCGCGCGGGGCGCGACTGACGGAACCGGAGCAACGCGGGTAATATCGCAAGTTTCAATCCACGCGCCCGCGCGGGGCGCGACCAAGTACCTTGATGGTGGATCGGCGCTGCACTTGTTTCAATCCACGCGCCCGCGCGGGGCGCGACGACGAGGAAAAGCGATCCCCCGCATGGG
>JAAZNU010000065.1 GCA_012798135.1 Veillonellaceae bacterium
CGAATCTTGTAGAATATTCAGAAAAAAGCACCCAGAGCAGTACCGAAATCCGCACCGAACTGGTTTCCATTGCAGACTCGGCACAAAAGCTTTCCAACGACGCGTCCTGCGCGGATACCACTAACCGTGAAATCGTTGACTTCGCGAAAAAAATGCAAGGAGCTGTCGATAACCAGAATTCATTTCTGCAGGAAACAAGTAGTGCAGTAACCGAAATCATGACTACCATCCAGAATATCGCACTGCTCGCCGAACAAAAAAAGTCCATTATGAACTCGGTGGTAAGCAAGATTGAAAGCCAAGGCAGGGAAATCCAAAAGCTGACAGAGGGCTTTGAAGCTATCCAGGAGTCATCCCACAGTGTACTCTCTGTGGTTTCCAGCATCCTGGATATATCAGAAAAAACCAACATGCTCGCCATGAATGCATCCATCGAAGCTGCCCACGCCGGTTCCGCTGGCAAGGGCTTTGCGGTAATATCAGGAGAAATCCGCAAACTCTCGCAGGAAACCCAGGTCAGCACTCAGTCTATCAGTGAAGCCCTCTCAAAGAACCAGGAGGTAATTGATCTTGCCTCGGACCTGATTCACCGCTACACCATCAGCCTCCGCGATGTCATCGAGGATGTGCGAGACACCTTTAACTCTTTCGAGGAAATCATTGCTGGTTTGAGCGAGATCAATATCGGTGCAAAGGAATTGACAGAAGCCACCGGCAACATGGTAAACATTTCCCTGGATACACGGGAAACCATCAAGAGTGTAACCTCGCAGATTACCGACAGCTCCGCAAGCTTGGAGCACATATCAGCTTTTTCCTGCGCCTTGGACGAGCGTATCGCCAAACTCAAGAACGACTTTGTCAGTATTGAAAGCATTATCAAAGAAATTAAGGATATAGGGCACCTCAATATCGAGCAAATCCGTCGCCTGGAAGCGGATCTTGACGACATAATGCAGAAATAGGTAAGCGCTGGAGGCGGAATTATGCAAAAAATCTCTTGCATTTGCGAAAAATTACAGTATCCTTGTAGAAAATGATGTCGCATTGTTTGTTTGCATTTGACAACTTGATTATGATAGTCCTATCATATATAGTATGATGCAGCATATCAAACAATATCATTTGCAAGAGGGGTACCATGACCAATAACGATATTGTCCCTGGCTTCGATGACGAAAAAGATGACAGTCTCAAAATACGCCTGCAAAAGGTCGATGAAGTAGAAAGCTGTGTAGCCTTATACCTGACTGGTTATATCGATACATACAATTCCATTTTCTTCCAGAAACGTATTAACAAGGCCATAGAGGCCGGTTTTAACAAGCTTATTTTTAACTGTTCCGCTCTCAACTACGTCTCGTCCACCGGAATCGGATCCTTTACCGCATTTCTTAAATCGGTTAAACCACGCGGCGGCGATATCGTGCTGTTTGAGATACAGCCTAAAGTCTATGAGGTCTTTCAACTTCTGGGATTTTCTCAATTTTTTAATATCAGAGACAGCCTCGAAGATGCAATCATCTTCTTTAAACAGGGGACCACAGTATCTGCACAGTCGGTGTTCCCCAAAATATTCAACTGCCCCATCTGCAATAAAAAACTCAAAGCCGCGAAACCTGGTAGGTTCCGCTGTTCAGAGTGTAAGACTATACTCGCAATCGATAACCAGGGGCAGGTATTCCTAGGCTAAATCTCATAAAGGAGTCTATTTATGGCAGATATCAGCAGCATTGAGACCTTTCTCATAGACAATAACATAGGTTTCAAGGAACTAGATCCAAATACACTGTATATCGAGGACGCAGCCAATTCCATTCCCGGCCTGTTCATAGCGGTTAACGATCCGATCGTTGTTCTCAAAGCCAGGGTCATGACGCTTCCAAAAAGCCTTTCTGCTGATTTCTTAAAAACATTACTGACACTCAACGCGAAGGATCTTCCTCACGGCGCTTATGGCATCGACGGTGATGAAGTTGTCATTGTGGACACACTGGAACTGCATACGCTGGACAAGGAAGAGTTGATGGCATCTATAGATTCCATCAGCTTTGCGCTTGCAAATCATTACACTATTCTTAAAAAAGCAGCCAGTGCGTGACTAGGCTGACATCAGCATGCTGATGTAATACGAAGGGGGACAACCTATGGGTATATTTGACCGTTTGAAGACACTTATTTCTTCCAATATCAATGACATGATTTCCAAAGCGGAAAATCCGGAAAAGATGCTCAATCAGCTCATTTTGGACATGAATCAGCAAATGGTTGAGTCCAAGAAGGCTGTCGCCATGGCCATTGCGGATGAAAAACGACTTGAGCGGGAAATGCTTGAGCAGAAACGACAGGCTGAAGACTGGGAGAAAAAAGCAATGCTTGCAGTAAAAGCCGGGCGAGATGATCTTGCTAAAGAAGCCTTGCTCCGCAAAACCGAGGCAGAAAATTACTACATGCAGCTGAAACCGCA
>JAAZNU010000042.1 GCA_012798135.1 Veillonellaceae bacterium
CAGTTCGTTCATTTGTTTTGGCGCCGCCGAGATAAAAATGTCCGCCGGCGCGCCCTGCTCAATTTGTTTCTGCAGGGAACCGGACGCCCCCAGATTGAATACGAGTTTCACCTGCGGCGCTTTTTTCAGATAGGCGGTCTGGACATCCTTTAATGCGTCCTTCAAGCTTACCGCAGCCGAAATTGTCAGTTCCACCGGCCGTGCCACGGGAGTTGCCGCCGGTTTGGCGGGCGCTGAACCGCCGCCGCAGCCGGCGAGCAGCAACGCCGCCGACAACAGCCCGATCGTCAGGGGAAACAAATACTTACGCATAGGGTGGCCTCCTTGTTTGCGATATATTGAATATCCAAAACAGCTCAAACGACGTAGGTGCTTCCATGCGGCAGGCCGACATACACCTTTGCTGGTGGTCAGGTGCATAAACAGGCCAGTCTGGAAAACACAACAAAACATAACATAACACAACAAAAACTCTATGGCGTTATTATATAGTTTCCTGTAAGATAATTGCAAGGGTTGGAAATAAAAGCGAAATGAAAAACGGGGAGGATTCCCGCAATGGAAACAATGTCCTACACGCCGGAAGAAGTGGCCAAGTTGTTAAAAGTGACCCGATTTACGGTCTATGAAATGATCAAGCGCGGCGATTTTCCCGCGTACCGGATTGGTCGAAAAATGCGGATCGAAGCGGACGATCTGGCCGCGTACATCAAAAAATCCAAAGGAGACGTCCGACCGGCGATTAGCGCCTTGGTTCCGGCGCAGCCGGCGGCGTCGGCAATGCCGGAGGAAATGATCATTTGCGGCCAGGACCCCGTTTTAGATAGTTTGACCCGCCATCTGGAGAAACAGTTGCCACGGGTTCGAATATTACGCAACTATGTCGGCAGCATCGACGGCCTGTCCGCGCTTTATCACGGCCGGGCCAATGTGGCGACTACGCATCTTTGGGACGGGGATACCGACTCCTATAACATTCCTTATGTGCGCCGGCTGTTGCCGGGACATGCGGCAGTAATCGTCAATCTGGTGTATCGGACGGCCGGGTTTTATGTGGCCCGGGGCAATCCGCTCGATATTCAGGACTGGCGGGACTTGCTCAAGCCGGGAATTCGACTGGTCAACCGGGAACGAGGGTCCGGCGCCAGGGTGTTGTTGGATGAAAAGTTGCGGGCCACCGGTTTGGATCGGAATTTGATCCAGGGCTATGAACGGGAGGAGGCGAGTCATCTGGCCGTCGCCAGTTGCGTGGCCCGGGGTGAGGCGGATGTCGGAATCGGCACGGAAAAAGCGGCCTTGCAGGTGGCGAATATCGACTTCGTGCCGATGCAGCAAGAACGCTACGATTTGGTGATCCGCCGCGAAGATGCCGGAAAGCCGTCGTTTCAAACGATGCTGGCGATTCTGCGTTCCCCGGCGTTCCGGAATGAACTCGCAGGAATGGGTGGCTACGGTTTGTCGCAGCTCGGGCAAATCATCGCTGAAATTTGACTTCCGGACGGGTCAACGATTTTTCGGGCGTGACTTGAGAAAGCAGAGGGTGATGATCAATGGAAAGATCGATGCCGCCGAAAACCAAACAGGAACTGCGGAGTGAATTTTTGAGGATTCGCCGCGCCGTCGCTCCGGCGCAACGAGAAATCTGGAACCGCCGAATCGCGGAATTGTTTGCGGGCTGGCCGATTTATCAGCAATGCCGGTCGGTGATGTTCTATGTCGCCACGACCGAGGAAGCGGCGACGGCAGGATTGATCGAGGATGCCTTGCATCTGGGCAAACAGGTCTATGCGCCGTTGCTCGGTAGGCAATATGGCGAAATGTCCGCCGCCGCCATTAAAAGACCGCAGGATCTTGTCGCCGGGAAATACGGCCTGAAGATGCCGGCGCCTGATTCGGCAACGCTTGCCGCCGGGGAGTCGATCGATCTGATTGTCGTTCCCGGTGTGGCATTCGACCGAACCGGCAATCGCCTGGGAATGGGAGCCGGCTATTATGATCGCTTCTTTTCGCGGACGCTTCATGCGGTTCGGCTCGGCCTGGCCTGGGAGTGTCAAGTCGTGGCAGAGGTGCCATGTGAACCGCATGATATCCGGATGCACTATTTGCTGACGGATGCGGGATTGATCACTTGCGGCTGAAGAGCAAAGGATAAAATGAAAGAAACCCGCCGGCGTTTTGCGTTGGCGGGTTTCTTGTTCAGGGGTTGTTCGTTCTGTTCAGAAAGTCTACTTGTTGCCGCGACCCGGATTATTGCCGGGCTTGTTGTGATTTTCCGGTTTGTCATGATGCGGGTCGGCGTTGTCCGCCTTTTTGTCCGGATTTTTTTCCGGGCCGTGATCATGGTCCTTGTCATGGTCTTCCTGGCCGATTTCGATGCGGATCCGGACCGCTTCGCCCGACAGGCCTATCCGGTCCAACACCGAAGACGAACGATGAACCGCGTCGGATACCTTGACTCCCAGTTCTTTGGCGATTTTTCCCCACCCCATCTTTTCATCGTGGCGGAGATGCAGGATATGGGAGAGGGAGCGACCGCTGATGGAGGAGAGCCCTTGGGCGATCGCCATTTCACCGTAGCCAAGATTTTTTTCACGATGAGCGACAACATCGCATATAGACAAGCTAATGCGACCAAATTCAACGGATAACATTTTGGTGAAATCGAGATCCAATGGCGAAAATTTGCAATCGGCGGTCGGTTTTGCCTCTGCGGCCGACATCGTTAGCGTGGTGACAAACAGGATGGTGATAAGAAATAGGGCTGAACTTTTCCGCATAAGAAATCCCTCCTTTGATGCAAAGATTGGAGTTCCTGATAGGAAAAATTCGCGACGCAGGAGCTAAATCCTCTCCAGCAAGATCCTCTAGATGGCGTCGAGAAAATTGGCCAACAATTTTCCGCCGTCGGGAGTGAGAATCGATTCGGGGTGGAACTGGAGACCCTGGATGTTGAACTGTTTATGCTTCATTCCCATGATCAGCCCTTCGTCATTGGTGGCCGTGATTTCCAGGCAGTCCGGCAGAGTGGATCGTTCGACGATCAGTGAGTGGTAGCGGCCGGCTGTCAATGGCTGGGGCAGGTTGGCATAGAGACCCTGGCCGTTATGAAAGATGTTGGCGGTTTTCCCGTGTATCGGCAACGGCGCCCGGATGACTTTTGCCCCGAAGGCTTCGCCGATGACCTGATGGCCGAGGCAGATTCCCAGAATCGGCAGTTTCCCGGCAAAGTTCCGGACGGCTTCCTTGCTGATCCCGGCATCGTCCGGCGTGCCCGGACCGGGGGAGATAATGAGCGCTTCGTAATTGCCGGCGGCTATTTCATTGAGAGTAACGCAGTCATTGCGCACGACCCGCAAGGAGCGGCCCAGATTGGCGATTGCCTGGTAGACGTTGTAGGTGAAGGAATCGTAATTGTCGATCAGCAGAATCATGGCTCAATTTCCTCCCAGCACTTGAAACAGCACGTTGGCCTTGTGGCGAATTTCCTGGTATTCCGTCTCCGGAACCGAGTCGGCGACAATGCCGCCGCCGGTCTGGATTGTCACCTGGTCGCCTTCGATCCGGAACGTGCGAATGGTGATGCAGGTGTCCATGTTGCCCCGGAAGTCGAAATAGCCGACGGCGCCGGCGTAAGGTCCCCGGCGCTCGGATTCCAGTTCGTTGATGATCTCGATGGCCCGGATCTTGGGGGCGCCGCTGACGGTTCCGGCGGGAAAGCAGGCCTGCAGAACTTCCGTGGCCGTATATTTCGGGTCGAGAGTACCGTTGACTTCCGATACGATATGCATGACGTGCGAGAAGTTTTCGACTTCCATCAGTTTGGTGACGTTGACGGTTCCCGGCAGGCTGATCCGGCCGATGTCATTGCGGCCGAGATCAATCAGCATGGCGTGTTCGGCGCACTCCTTCTCGTCCGTGAGCAGCTCCGCTGCGAGTCGGGCATCATCTTCCCTAGTCTTGCCGCGGGGCCGGGTTCCGGCAATCGGACAGGTGAAGACCTGGCCGTCCTGCAGCTTGACCAGCATTTCGGGCGAGGCGCCCACCAACTGGCGAGGGCCGAAATCCATGAAAAACATGTAGGGGGAGGGGTTGACCCGACGTAGCCGCCGGTAGAGGGAAAAGGGCTGTTCCGTGAGCGTCCGGCGGAAAGGGTGGGAGGGGACGACCTGAAAGATCTCGCCGGCGGCGATGTATTCTTTCGCTTTTAATACATGACTGATATAGCGGGCGCGGCTGGCTTCCTCGTCGGCCGGAGAAATCTGCGCCGCGCTGACCGGGGCCGGCGTCGGTTCTTCGGCGGGCAGTTGCAAGGGAGCCCGGAGGATTTCACGGATTTCGGCAATCCGCTCGGCGGCCTGGGCATAGACGCGTTCCCGGGCAGAGGCGTCGCTTGGGATCTCCGCCAAATAAATCAATTTGGCGGAGTGGGTCAGATGATCCATGGCGATGAGCAGGCGGCAGCACATGAATTCGCCGAGCAGCAGATCGGCGGGGATTTCCAGGCCGCGAATGCGTTCCCAGGTGGCGATGGACTCAAAGTTCAGGTAGCCAACGGCACCGCCGCCAAATGGCGGCAGTCCCGGCAAGTCGGCGAAGGAAAATTGGTTCAGGAGTTCCTGCAGTGCCGTCAGCGGCGATTGGTTGACGGTTTTCAGTCCGTCAGCCGTTGTTAGTTCCAAGCGGTCGCGATAGGCTTCGATGGTCAGGAACGGGTCAATGCCGAGGAACGAGTAGCGGCCGAAATTTTTGCTGGTCTCGGCGCTTTCCAGCATGAACCCGGGATTGTTGCCCGCAAGTTTGTAGTACAGGGAAACCGGCGTTTCCAAGTCGACGGCGAGGTCGGCGAAGACCGGAATCAGGCTATGGTTCGCACAGAGCTTCAGAAAGTCGGTTCTCGACGGCGTGAGGTTCATGTCAGGTACCCTCCCGGTCCAGTTCCTGTCGGATCGACGAAATCAGGCCGCTTACGGCGGCGAGATTTTTATCGGCCAGAAGCTGTACGACCGCGCTGCCGACAATTACTCCGTCCGCGAAGCGGGACGCTTCTTTGGCGGCGGCTGCGGAACCGATGCCAAAACCGATGGCGACGGGAATGTCGGTTACCGTCCGAGCCATTTCCACAGTGGGGCCGACGGCGCTGTAGTCGACGGAACGAACACCGGTGACACCGGTGTTGGAAACGCAGTAAATGAAGCCGGTCGCGTTGCGGCAGGCCAGTTCTACCCGGGCCTCGTTGCTGGTCGGGGCGATGAACTGGATCAGATCCAGCCCGTACTGGTCGCAGGCGGGACGCAGCAAACCGCTTTCCTCCGGCGGCAGGTCGGGGATAATGAGGGCGTCGACGCCGACGTCGCGGCAGTCGCGGGCAAAGGCTTCCGGCCCGTAATGCAGGATCAGGTTAATGTAAGTCATAAAAGCAAGTGGAATATTGGATTGAGAACGCAGTTGGCGGACCATTTCCAGCGTGTTGCGGGTGGTAGTTCCGGCAGCCAGCGCGGCGACGGCCGCCGTCTGAATCACCGGACCGTCGGCGATGGGATCGGAGAAGGGGATGCCGAGTTCCACCAGGTCGGCGCCGGCCGCTTCAGCCGCTAGGACGGCGCCCTTTGTCGTCGCCAAGTCGGGATAGCCGGCGGTGATGTACACAATGAGGCTTTTGCGGCCTCGCGCTTTGTTTGCGCTTAATTTGTCGGCGAGAGCAGACATCAGAATCCCTCCAGTACTTTTGCTACTTGTTGCACATCTTTGTCGCCCCGGCCGGACAGACACACGACGACGCTTTCGCCGGGGCGGGTTTGGGGCATCAGCTCATCCAGATAGGCCAGCGCATGCGAACTTTCCAGCGCCGGAATGATTCCCTCGATCCGGGCCAGACGTTGGAAGGCTTCCAGCGCCTGGGTATCTGTTACGGCGACGTAGCGGACGATACCGGTTTCCTTGAAGAAGGAGTGTTCGGGACCGACTCCGGGATAGTCCAGGCCGGCCGAAATCGAATAAGCGGGAATGACCTGACCGTCAGGGTCTTGCAGCAGATAGCTGAAAGCGCCGTGGAGAACGCCGGGTTTTCCCAGCGTCAGCGAAGCGGCGTGCTCCAGCCCGAGTCCTTTGCCGGCGGCTTCAACGCCGATTTTTTGCACCGAGGCGTCATCCTTGAACGGATAAAAAGTTCCCATCGCGTTGCTGCCGCCGCCGACGCAGGCGACGACATAGCGGAGCGGCGCCGTGAAGTGCGCCGACTGCGCTTTGATTTCTTCGCCGATGACGGACTGAAAATCGCGGACGATCATCGGGTAGGGATGGGGGCCGACAACCGAGCCGATAATGTAGTGGGTATCCCGGATATTGGTGGCCCAGTAGCGGATGGCTTCGCTGGTGGCGTCCTTCAGGGTGCCGGTGCCGCTGGTCACGGGAATGACTTCGGTACCCAGCAGGCGCATCCGGAACACGTTTAGCGCTTGGCGCTCCATGTCTTCCTCGCCCATGAACACGCGACATTCCAGTCCGAACAGAGCCGCAACCGTGGCACAGGCGACACCGTGCTGACCCGCGCCGGTTTCGGCGACGATGCGCTGTTTGCCCATCCGGCGGGCGAGCAGGGCCTGGCCGAGGGCGTTGTTGATTTTGTGGGCGCCGGTGTGCAGCAAATCTTCCCGTTTCAGGTAAATATCGGCCCGGCCATAATGGCGGGTGAGTCCTGCCGCATAGTAGAGCAAGGTTTCCCTTCCGGCGTATTCTTGAAGATACCGGCGAAATTCCGCCTGGAAATCCGGATCGTCCTTCGTTTTTGCATAAAAGTCTTCCAGTTCGTAAAGCGCGGGCATGACGGTTTCCGGTACGAAACGGCCGCCAAAAGCGCCGAATCGGCCATTTTTGTCAGGCATGTTGATTCCTCCCATTCATCATTCCAAGGTTGGCAAGTTCATCAGTGAGCCGGGCGATGTCGTTGGCGCGGACCAGACTCTCGCCGACCAGGGCGCCGCGTACGCCGGCTGCTTGTAATCGCTTGGCGTCCGCCGCGTCGTGGATGCCGCTTTCGCTGATCACCCGCCAGCGGGGATCGCAGTGGGGCAGCAGGGTGAAAGTATTGGCGAGATCGGTGGTGAAAGTCGTGAGATCCCGGTTGTTGATGCCGACGAGCAGTGCGTCGGTTTGTTTGACCCGCTCCAACTCGGGGAGGCTGTGGACTTCCACCAAGGCATCCAGACCCAGGTCGCGGGCAATGGCAAGATACTGGTTCAGCTGTTCATCCGTGAGAATCGCGGCGATCAGCAGTATGGCGTCGGCGCCGGCGGCGCGGGCTTCGTAAATCTGGTATTCGTCGATGATAAAATCTTTGCGCAGGATCGGCAGCGAACTGACCTGCCGGACGGCGGCGATGTCGGCCAGCTTGCCCAGAAACGGGGCGCTGGTGTGAACGGACAAAGCGGCGGCGCCATTTTCAGCAAAAATTTTCGCCAGCTCCGGCACGGTATGGGTTTGGCAGAGACGCCCCTTCGCCGGGGAGGCCAGCTTGCATTCGGCAATGAGAGCCCAATCCTTATCGGTAAGCGCCCGACTGAACGCAAATTTGCCGGGCCGAATTTGGAGTGAAGATACTGGGTGCGATAACTTTCGTTCCGCAACCTGCACGCGGATGGAATTCACGATCTGATTCAGCATGACTGCATCCTTTCCGCGGCGGTTCGGGCCGCTGCGATGAATCGTCTTATTTTGTCGGGATCTTTGACGCCGGCGGTTTCTACGCCGCCGGAGACATCGACACCGTCGGGGTTGAGGATTCGAATGGCGTCCGCAACATTTTCCGGTGTCAGTCCACCGGCAACCAGGAATTTTTGTCGGGATTGACGGATGCGGCTACAGGCTTCCCGCCAATCAAAAGCGGTACCGGTTCCCCCGGCCTGCCCGGGAACAAAAGTGTCAAACAGCAGATAGTCGGCGGGATAAGCGGCCCACTGCTCCGGATCGAACGCGGAATCGACCCGGCAGGCGCGAATGACCGGACGGTTCAGGGAGCGACTGTAGTCCGGACTTTCCTCGCCGTGAAGCTGGATATAATCAAGCCGACAGAGATCGGCGATTTCCCGGACCTCGTTTAAAGGCTGGTTTACAAATACGCCGACTTTGACGGGGCCAACCATGGAGGTGCTGATCAGCGCGGCGCTAGCGGGATCGATACGGCGGCGGCTGGATGCGAACACGAAACCGATCCAGTCGGTGCCAGCTTGCGCGGCGGTCTGCGCCGCGGTCAACGAACGGAGTCCGCAGATTTTGACGATCATGCCGATTGGCGGGTGAGTTCCCGCATTCGATCCAATTTGGCCTGGGCGGCGCCGCTGTCGATACTTCGGGCGGCCAGAATCATGCCCTCCTGAATGTTTTCCGCTTTGTCGGCGACCACTAACGCCGCTGCGGCGTTGAGCAGAACAAGGTCGCGCCGGGCGCCTCGTTTGCCCTGCAGGATGCCGAGAACGATGTCGGCATTTTGCTCGGGAGTGCCGCCGCTGATATCGCCCAGAGCGGCAGCCGGCAAACCATATTCGGCTGGGTCGATCAAATAGGAGTGGATTCTTCCGTCAGCCACTTCCGAGACCTGCGTCGGCGCCGTGGTTGAAATTTCATCCAGTCCGTCCAGCCCGTGCACCACCATGGCGCGACGGGTATTGAGCCGCAGCAAAACCTCCGCCAACTTTTGGGTCAGAGACCGTTCATATACACCCATCAACTGGCGTTCGGCAGCGAGCGGATTGGTCAATGGTCCCAGCACGTTGAACACCGTCCGGAATCCCAATTCGCGGCGCGGTTTGCCGGCGTACTTCATGGCCGGATGAAAGGTGGGCGCGTACAGGAAAGCGATCCGGGCATCTTCGATCACGGAAGCAATGTTTTGCGCCGGCAGGTCGATTCGCACTCCCAAGGCTTTCAAAACGTCCGCGCTGCCGGATGAACTGGACACGCCGTGATTGCCGTGTTTGGCGACCGAGGCCCCGGCGCCTGCCACCACAAAGGCGACGGTGGTGGAAATGTTGAAGGTTCCCTTTCGATCGCCGCCGGTGCCGCAGGTGTCGAGCAAATCCGACTGGCTGCATTCGACTTTTACCGTGTGACTACGCATGGTTTCGGCGAACCCGGCGATCTCCTCACTGGTTTCGCCCTTGATCCTCAGGGCGGTCAGCAGTCCGCCGATCTGGGATTCACTGGCCTGACCGGTCATGATGGCCTGCATGGATTCCTGGGCTTCCTGCCGGGACAGGTTTTCGCCGCCGACTACCTGGTTCAAAACTGCTTTCAACATTGCTTGTTCCTCCCATCATTTTGATTGTAAATAAAAAGAACCATTCCACTCCCTATACAGGGGCGAAATGGTTCGCGGTACCACCCTAATTCGGAAAACAATCGTTTTCCCTCGATTCGGATACGGGCTTGCGCCGATATCCTGAGCCCGGTAACGGAGGCAACCGGCCCGGCCTACTGAAGCTTTCGGCGGGCAGCTCGCGGGGCCATTCGACAGAAACTCTGGACCGGTCATCCCACCTCCGGATCATCTCCGGACACCGGCTCGCTGAAACCAAAGCGGATCTGTGTACTTTTCCCGTTCATCGCTGGGCTATGCAGTTATGTGGTCAACTGGGGAGACAAATAAAAAGAACCATTCCACTCCCTGTACAGGGGCGAAATGGTTCGCGGTACCACCCTAATTCGGAAAACAATCGTTTTCCCTCGATTCGGATACGGGCTTGCGCCGATATCCTGAGCCCGGTAACGGAGGCAACCGGCCCGGCCTACTGAATTTTTCGGCGGGCAGCTCGCGGGGCCATTCGACAGAAACTCTGGACCGGTCATCCCACCTCCGGATCGACTCCGGACACCGGCTCGCTGAAACCAAAGCGGATCTGTGTACTTTTCCCGTTCATCGCTGGGAAGTATTTAATTGCGTACACTATAGCACGAACTGCAAAATAGTGTCAAGGGGGTGATGGAAAAAACAATATTTTTGACGCTGTGTAATCATCGGTTCTTTGGGGGCTGGCCGACCGGAGCAATGGTGTGCGCAGGAAAAACGGAACGGGAAGGCGAATGGAACAGGGATAATAAGGGGATTTGCCCCTGGTTTTGCGAGGGAAGGAAAATGGGATCGAACATTTCAACGGTCGCTGCGGTTCGCGTGACAGATTATGCGGCGGAATCCGTCGCTGCCGGAATTGGGCAGGCGCTGGCCCTGTTGGGCGGCTGGGAGCGATTCGTGCAGCCGGGCGACCGGGTACTGCTGAAACCGAATCTGCTGGAGGGGGTGCCGGCGGAGTGCGCCGTCACGACCCATCCGGAGGTTCTGCGGGCGGTGATCCGTCAGGTCAAGGCGCTCGGCGCCGTACCGGTTGTCGGCGATTCGCCCGGAGTGTCCGGCACATTGAAAGCGGCGGAAAAATGCGGGATCGCCGCTGTCTGCAGCGAAGAGTCGGTGCGGCTGGTCCCTTTTGAAGGAACGGCCGAATATCCATTTCCCGAAGGAATGATCATTAAAAAATTTCAGCTGACGGATGTATTGCAACAGGTGGATAAAGTCATCACCCTGGCCAAAATGAAGACGCATACCTTCATGGGGATGACTGGCGCGACCAAGATTTTATTCGGTTGCATCGTTGGCATGCAAAAGGCGCAATTTCATCTGCGAACCCGGCAGCGGCGGGAATTTGCCGGCATGTTGGTCGATCTGGCAAACTTGGTCAAACCAACGCTGTCGATCGTCGATGGAGTGACCGGAATGGAAGGAAATGGTCCGCGTAATGGACGACCGTTTCCGGCTGGGGTTATTCTTGCCGGTCGCAATTGTTTCGCCGTGGACATCGTTATGGCGGAAATGATGGGGTTGCCGGTCGAGTCACTGCCGGTGGCGGCATTGTCCATCGAACGGGGCTTGACTCCGGACTTTTCCGGGATTGACCTGCTTGGCGACGGCAGGGATGTCCGGCGTCAATTTCAGGCGCCGCGCAGCATGCGATCCCTGGAAGACCGGGTTCCGGCCTGGTTTGCCCATTGGGCGCAAAGTCATCTCACGGCCCGCCCGCGAATTCAGGACTGCTGCATCGGCTGCGGACGTTGTGCGGCGCATTGTCCGCCGCAGGCAATGAAACTGGTGGATGGCAAAATTCGGATTGATGATGCCAAATGCATCCGCTGCTATTGTTGCCAGGAGTTGTGTCCGGAAAATGCGGTGCAACTTACAAGCGGGATGCTGCTGCGCATGGCGCAGCGATTTATGTAGAGGGCAGCCTAAGCTAGCACTGTAAGTGAAGAGAAGATTCCCATGACCGGACCTGATGATTCGGTTTGGGAATCTTTTTTTCGACGGAGGCTATGTGCTTACAGTTTGGTGAGGTCGCCGCGGCGGACCCGCTGGGCCAGTGTGGAAGAGCATTCGCCTTTGCCGCAGATTTCCGCCGGCGGGATGGCGAGTTCCCGGGCCAGGAGTTCGCGGACCCGGGGTCCGCAGAAAGCGCCCTGGCAACGTCCCATGCCGGCCCGTGTGCGATATTTGACGGCGTCCAAAGATCGGACGGGGATGCCTCGCTGCAGACAGTCCAGAATTTCGGCCTCGGTCACCTGTTCGCAACGGCATATCAGATGCTGCGCCGGGTCGGCGGAGTTCACGTCGCCGGCAAAATCCGGCGGTTTTTTCTGAATGATTGGCGGGCGCTGCGCCTGAAAACCCGGTTTATGCTTTAGTTCCAGGCCGCAATTCTTCAGAATGAGCGAGACTTTGCGGGCGATCGCCGGGGATGCGGTCAAACCGGGCGAGTCGATGCCGATCAGATTGATGAAGTTTTTGACGCGACTTTCTTCAATGACCCAATCCTGTTGATGGGAAAACGGCCGGTTACCGGCAAAGGATGTCAGCGCCTTCCGCATGTCAAACCCCGGTACGGAGCGGCGAGCTTGGGTTACGATTTTTTCGAGAGTTTGCACGTCGGTGCCGACATCGGTTCTGTCATCGATATCCTCGGCATTCGGGCCGACCATCAGATTGCCGTGATAGGTGGCGGTGACCAAGATTCCTTTGCCCAGCGGCGTCGGCGTCTGGAAAATCACCGAGCGGACCAGATGGCTTTGATCCCTGTCCAGCAGGACATACTGGCCGCGCCGGGGTGTGATTAGATAGTCGTCCAGGCCGACCAGGGCGGCGATCCGATCACTGTTGATTCCGGCACAATTGATAACGAAGCGGGCAAAATGTTCGCCTTTATTGGTGCCGATCCGGAAATGGTTCGCGTCCGTGTCGATACTTTGGACCATTTCCGACAAAAATAGTTTTACGCCATTGACGATTGCATTTTCTGCCAGGGCGATGGCAAATTCATAGGGGGAGGTAACCCCGGCGCTTTCGCACAGCAATGCGGCGATAGCTGCCGGATTCACATGCGGTTCGAGGGCTAGTAGTTCTTCTCGGCCAATGATCCGCAGTCCGGCGACGCCATTCTGTTGCCCGTCGCTCAGCAGCTGATTCAACGTCGCCAATTCCGTTTCGGCAAAGGCCAGCACCAGCGAGCCGGTCCGGCGGTAGCCGAAATGCAGTTGGCTGTCGAGTTCGGCATACAGACGATTGCCGGCAACGCACAGTTCGGCTTTCAGAGACCCCGGTTCGTCGTTGTAGCCGCCGTGAACAATGCCGCTGTTGGCCTTGGTACAGCCGCGTCCCACGTCATCCGCCATCTCGATGACACAGATCTTCAACTGGTACCGCGACATTTCCCGGGCAATATTCAAACCGACGACGCCTGCGCCGATAATGCAGAGGTCGTAAACAGAATCCGCTTCTGGCATCATGGCGACAAGACCCTGCCGTCCGCAAGATTGAAAGAAATGGACTTGAGGGAGCGTTTGTCAGCGGAAGATTGGACCACATCGACAGTCAATATACCGAGAGCTTCGTCAAGGCGGATCCGGCCGCGCCACCAGCGGGAACTGACGCTGCGCGGAACCCGGTCCAGTTCCTCTTTCGACAGCAGAACCTCCAGTGAATATTTTCTGATCAAGTCGCCGGTTTCACTATAGAAAACGATCGCTTCGTCACCATATCCCGCAGAGTAATAATTGTCAAAGGTGATGACTCGCCAACCACCGTCGGCAACGACCGCGCTGACCGGCGACAAGGGGTTTTGCAACGGTTTGTCCCACAATTGACGCCATTGGTTGTTGTCACTCTTTGCCAGCAATGTTCCGCGGCAGGCGACCAGGGAGTCGATGCGTCCGGAAGTGGTGACGGTGAAACGAGCGTCGCCTGCTGCCGATTCATAGGTGGCGGATGGCTTGGGCGGGAGCCAAGAGTCGGCGTGCGCGGCAGGAAGCAGACAAAACAG
Source organism: Veillonellaceae bacterium (assembly GCA_012798135.1). The sequence goes on from JAAZNU010000042.1 coordinate 13,353, forward strand.
GCTGAGCAGGACCAATGTGGAACAAAGCAAATAATGAAATCGCATTCAAGCACCTTCTTTCCGCTGATAACAATCGCCGGCGCTGGCGGGTCACCCAAGCAATCTCCAGACATGCAGGATAGGCCCTAATGAAAAAATTCCCCGGCGCCGACCGGAAGTCCTTTTTTCCGTGCTGTCACCAGGGAATATTCGCGTACGACTCTGTCCGGAATTTGTCGGTTGCGTGATTAGGGCATGAATGGCAGCGCCATTTTTTGATAGCCGGGCGGCACTTCAAACATTTCGGCCGGCGGTTCCGTAAAATTCAGGTTTTTGAATACGGTGACGGAATCTTTGTACTGGGTTTTGATCGGGAACATGTTGTTGTCCTTGAGCAGCCAAATGAAATGGGTGGTCCGGTCATTGCCGATCTGATGCGTAATTTGGTATTTATCCGCCACATGTCCTTCCACGGTTTCCGTGAGCAGATAAGTCCGCTCCACTTCCGTGGGAGCTTTTTCGCCGCTGGCGATGGCATTGGCGGCCATGCCCGGGCGCATGGGGATTTCCATGTACATTTTGGATTCCTTGTTGATATTCCAGACCAGCTTTTTATCCAGCCGAACGATCATGATCATTTCGGGATGGGCCGGCATTTCCATCCGCTGGGCCCATAGGGAGTAGGATACCCACATTTTGGCGTGGTTTGTGCCGCTGTTGCCGGTGGTGACAACATCGGCGGAATAGCCGGCGGCGGCGGCTACGGAGACCAGTGAGAGCAGCATCAGGCAGAGAACGGATACACGGAAGAAACGGCATTTCGTCAATTTCAAAGAACTTCCTCCCCTCATTCCTAGCAACACTTATCCAAGAAAATTTTACCGCCGATTTCCATACACTGTCAATGTTGATAAATTGCCGGAAAATATTAATTTTTTTACCCGACCCCGACAGGAAAGCGTGAATCGTTGACGAATAGCATCTGTACAGGCTAACTGGGGAGACCTTGTGGTTCCCAGGACAGCGAAAATAAAAACGGAGGGATGAGTTGTGAAGAAAAAACTACTGGTGACCGCTCTGCTTTGTGTCGTTCTGGTCTTCTCGCAGTTTGCTGCGGCCCTGGCGGCGGAATTGCCCAATGTAGTCATCCTCGCCACCGGCGGCACCATTGCCGGCCGCGGCGGTAGCGCCACCCAAATGACCGGATACAATCCCGGCGAAATCGGCGTACAGATCCTAATCAACGCTGTTCCTGAAATCAAGCAGTATGCCAATGTTTCCGGCGAACAGGTCGCCAATATCGGCAGTTTTGCGATGACGCACGAAGTATGGCTGAAACTGGCGAAACGGGTCAACGAGCTGCTGGCCAGCCCGACGGTTGATGGCATCGTGATCACCCATGGCACGGATACGTTGGAAGAAACCGCCTATTTCCTTAACCTGGTCGTCAAGAGCGACAAGCCGGTGGTGCTGGTCGGCGCCATGCGCCCGGCAACGGCGATCAGCGCCGACGGTCCGGTGAACCTGTTGAATGCGGTCCGTTTGGCGGGAAGTCCGAAGGCCCGGGGCAAGGGCGTGTTGGTCGGTATGAACGACCAGATCAATGGCGCCCGCGATGTGACCAAAACCAATACGACGCATGTGGAAACTTTCAAGAGTTGGGAATTGGGCTATCTCGGTTACATCCAGAATGGCGAGCCCTATTTCTACAGAGAAACGACCAGAAAGCATACGGTGATGAGCGAATTTGACGTTTCCGGTCTGACCGAATTACCGTACGTGGAGATTCTTTATGGGCACGTGAACGGCGACAAAACGCTGGTCAAAGCACTGCTCGACGCGAATGTCAAGGGCATCGTCCACGCCGGCATGGGGCACGGCAGCATCTTCCCGACTACCCGCGATGCGTTGGCGGAAGCGGTGAAAAAAGGAATTCCGGTCGTGAAGAGCTCCCGCGTCGGCAATGGGATGGTGACCCGGGTGGCGGACGATGACAAATATGGCTTTATTGCCGCCGACACCCTGAATCCGCAAAAAGCCCGCATCCTGTTGATGCTGGCCCTGACTAAAACGAATGATCCGGCGATGATCCAGCGGATCTTTGATGAATATTGAGCAAAGGGTTGTTGAAGACCGGCTTTTCCTGCTGATAAAAAAGCGACAAGCATGAACAACGGACCGGCGCGCGGCGGCTGCCTCGCGCCGGTCCGTTTCCCTAAACGGGAATAATCCTTTTACCGACGGGAAAAAAGAAGCAAGGCCAGCCAGATCAGACCAAACGACAGGGCGTGCGCGGCGGTAAATGGTTCGTGATAGAGAAATACTCCCGTGAGCAGGGCGATCGATGGCGACAAGTACTGAATGAAACCCAGCAGGGATAACGGCAGACGGTTGGCCGCATTGGCGAACAGCACCATCGGCAGGGCGGTGACGACGCCGGCGCCGATGAACAAACAAGTCGGTACGGGATGGGCCCAGCCGAAAACACCGGTGTTTTGAATCTCCAGAGCAAAAAGGTAGGCCAATGCCGCGGGCGAGATGAGCAAAGTTTCCACGGCGATGCCGGTGATGGGGGACAGGCCCAGAAGTTTTTTACATAATCCGTATAACCCGAACGTGAGGGCCAGAGAGATGGCGACCCAGGGAAACACGCCAAAATTCAAGGTTAGGTTCAGTACGCCGACGGCGGCCAGGCCGACGGCAAAATATTGTCGGTGCGAGAGTTTTTCGTTGAGCAACGCCACACCCAGCAAAACATTCACCAACGGATTGATATAATACCCGAGACTGGTTTCCACGATGCGACTGGCATTGACCGCCCAGATATAGATCAGCCAATTCAGCGTAATGAGGACGGTGGCAACGAGGACGCCGGAGACGCGCCGGCGGTCCTGGACCAGAACCCGGAGTTCCGAGCGAAAAGTCGAGTTGCGGCCGGTCAGCAGCATAAACAAGAGTAGAAAAAACAGCGACCAAAACACGCGATGGGACAATATTTCCAGAGCGCCCGCCTGACGCAGCAACTTCCAGTAAATCGGCAGAAATCCCCACATCAGATAGGCAACAATGGCGGAGATGACTCCCCGGTTTGCGGTGATGGACATAGCGCACCTTCTTCCAAAGATATCCCCATTGTAGAAGAAAGCACCGAAAATGACAACTTCGGGAGGAACTGCCCCAATTTCTGCGAAATATTATCAGCAAAAGCATGGTTGCGAAGGAGGAAAAGACGGATGTCTGGCTTGACGGCTACCAAATTATTTAAACTTTTGGCCCTGATCGGCATGGTGTTCTGGCTGGCAATATCGCCGTTTGCCGTCTCGGCGGCGGATCTGCCGGACAAGCCGCCCGTTTTTGCGAACGATCAGGCGGCAATGGATTACTACCTGGTGCTGGCGGATAAGCTGGACGTCAGCACCGGCATCAGCAAATCGGTCTTTTACTCGGGGGCGGGAAACCGAAAACTGGCGGAACAATTTGCTATCGCCGAGGATAAAACGACCTTGGAGATGACGCCAGGCGGCAAGTTTTTGGATGACCTGAAGCTGTTTGAGCAGGGAAGTCCGCTGAAACCGGAACAAGCGACGAAGGTGTGGTCGCGTCTTTCCCGGCGCTATGCGGAACAGGCGGCGGGCGATGTGTTCTGTTTCGTTGCCGGCGCCCGACCCACGGGAGTGTTTACAACGGTCGAATTGCCGGAGCTGCGGAAAAATCGCAAAGTGGGGAATATCTACCATGTGTCCCGGCTATGAGATTCGAATTCCGCATTTTTATTGTCTGGAATATCGGGAACAAGACCACACCATGCTGTTGGAAATCGATTTTCGCGACTCTGTGATTTATTTGGACGATAGTCTGGCCATGGTCTGGGAAGCGCCATTCACACAAGAGAAAATCGAATCCGCCGTGAGACGGCGGATTTTGGATCGTGTATATGATTACCTGGTCCGACAACGGGGCTTCAAGAATGTCGAGTATGAGGAGGGTGACGGGCGATGATCCGCATTGGCGGCAAAACTATTCTTATCAAGCAAGGGGATATCACGGCGGAAACGACGGATGCCATCGTCAATCCGGCCAATTCGCAATTGGTGCACGGCGGCGGCGCCGCCCGGGCGATCGCCGTGAAAGGTGGGCCGGTCATTGAAGAACAAAGCCGACGCCTGATTGAGCGGATCGGCGAAGTGCCAACCGGCAAAGCGGTGATGACGGATGCCGGCCGCCTTTCCTGCAAGTTTGTCATCCATACGGTCGGTCCGGTTTGGGGCGAGGGCGGCGAGCCCGAGAAATTGCGTCGCGCCGTGTGGAACGTCCTGACCTTGGCGGAGTTGTACAACTTGCGATCGGTGTCGATGCCGGCGATCAGTTCCGGCGTATTCGGTTTTCCCAAACCGTTGTGCGCGGAAATTTTACTGGCGACAACCGCCGAGTTTCTGAGACAACCCGCGATCATGCTTGATGAGGTCGTGATGTGCAATCACGACCAGATGACGACGGATATTTTCCGGGCGGCGGCACAATCCTGCCAACCCGGATAACAACCGCTCATTCCGGGAGAACCGGCACCGTCCGTTCCAGGTCTGCCAGCCATTCGCCGGTCTTGTGATTGAAGGTTTTGATCACAATCTGGTCGTCATACAGGAAAATGGAGTTGGTCCAGATCGTTTCCCGGTCCATGTCCGCATTGTGCAGGTTAAGAATCCGTTTATTGTACCAGTTGATTGGGGCGGCGAAATCAGGATTGGTGGCCGGAGTATGGGTGTGGCCCGAGACCCAGAGCCGGATTTGCGGATAGTCCGCGAGCAGTTGATCGATCTCTTCGTGGGGCTGGGCATAAAAACCCGGGGTATTCGCATATTTGTTGTAGCGGGACAAGGTATCCTTCAGCGGCGGATGGGTAAAGATCAGCGTGGGTTGCCCCGGGTGCCGCTCAAGCTGGGTACGGAGCCAATGCAACTGTTCGGGCGAATATTGCAGAAGATAGCGGGATGATTCCATTTCCGCCGAGATAAAAACCAGCAGATAATTTCCCATAGTTTTTACATAGCTTAGGGACGGCATCCGGAAGGTATCGCGGAACCGTTGCAGTTTTAGGCGGCGGGATGCGGCGTCGCCGCGCGGAAAATTCCCGGTGGGTCCCCGGTTATCCGTATAGGCGAAATCATGGTTGCCATCCACCAAGGCGATGGGTTTATTCAGATGCGCGAAATAAAGCCTGGCTGTTTCGTACTCCGGCTCAATCCCGGTTTCGGCAACGAGATCGCCGACGACGGCGACCAAAGCGACATCATTCCAGGCGTTGATATCGTCCCGGACTTTGATTTTGGCGGCAACAACCCGGTTTTGCCGGTCAGGATCGAGGTGGCGTTCCGTGCTGAAAGGCAGATGCGGATCACCGAGGACGACGATCCGTTGATAGTCGCTTTGGGCGTGGACGGTTGGCAGGCAGACAAGAAGGACTAACAGGGCGAGAAAGAGAATCTTTTGTTTCAACATGATTTTGGCGCTACCTCCTGCTTGGAAAAATATGGCGACTTCGCAATACAGGCTTATTGTAGCGGAGCGCGCCGGCTTTGTCCAGAAGTTGAAGGAAATGGCGCCGGCGGTTCAGCTTTCGTGACGCTAACTTGGCGCGAAGTTTTTTTGAGGTGATTCATGATTAAGAGTTTTGACAGCGGCTTTTATCGTTCCTGCCTGCCGTTCGCGCGGGGGGACCGCCCAGCGGAACTGTTGATCCGCAACGCCCGGATCGCCAATGTTTTCTCTCTGGAATATGAACTGGCGGATGTGGCGGTGGCCCAAGGAATTGTCGTGGGCGTCGGCAGCGGTTATGAAGGGCTGGAAACGATTGACGCGACAGGGAAGGTATTGATTCCAGGAATGATCGACGGGCATGTCCACATTGAAAGCGCCATGTTAACGCCCGCGCGCTTTGCGGAAGCGGTCGTTCCGCGCGGGACCGCGGCCGTGATGGCCGACCCGCATGAAATCGCGAATGTCTGGGGAACTGCCGGAGTCATCGCCATGTGGCGCAATGCGCAGGAAGCGCCGCTGGATTTTTTCTGGGGTGCGCCGTCCTGCGTGCCTGCCTCTGACTTTGAAACCTGTCGGACGCCATTGTCAGACGAAGAGTTGGTTCGCTTGTTCACCGATGGCGTTTGTCAGCATTTGGGCGAGATGATGAATTTTCCGGCGGTCATCGGCGGGGACGAAGCGGTCTGGGCCAAACTCGCTGCAGCGGGAGACCGGCCCCTGACAGCTCATTCTCCCGGCTTGGCCGGCAAAGATCTATGCACTTACCTGCTGAGTGGGTGTCTGGCCGACCATGAAACGACCCGGTATGAAGAGGGCCTGGAGAAACTGCGTCGCGGCGGCTGGATCATGCTGCGGGCCGGTGCGGCGGCCAATGATTTGCCGATACTGGCGTCGTTGGTGGTGGAAAATCCGGCCCGATCGTCGCGCTGCATGGTGGTTAGCGATGATTTGACACCGACCGCCTTGGCGACAGACGGTCATATGGATACAAAGCTGAGGGCCATGATCCGGCTGGGGATTGAGCCTTTGATTGCGTTGCGCATGGTCACTTTAAGTCCTGCCGAATATTTCAAATTGCCGCGCCGTGGCGGAATTGCGCCGGGATGGCTGGCGGATCTGGCCCTGGTCGATTCGCTGGAATCGTGCCAAGTCGAAAAAGTTTGGAAGAATGGCCGTTTGGTGGCGCAAAACGGTCAGCTGTGCACGACAATCAACACGGATTTTCTATCTGGCGAAATCTCTCCCCCGTCGCCTGTTCCGGCGACGGCGATTCAGATCGAAACGCCGTCGGATAAACAAAAAATAAGGGCGATCGGCTGGCGAAGCGGCTCGTTGCTGACGGAATCGTTGATCATCACGCCCACAGTCGAGGACAATCTGGTGGTGGCGGATCCTGGACAGGATATTGCCAAGCTGGTGGTCCAGGAGCGCAACCGGAACACGGGGCGCGTGGCGGTGGGCCTTGTCCAGGGACTGGGTCTGAAATGCGGCGCATTGGGAGCTTCCGTGGCGCACGATGCGCATCCGTTCATAGTGGCCGGCATGGAGGATGCTTCCATTTTGCGGGCACTGACCTGGCTGCGGGAGAATGGGGGCGGATTGGTGGCCTGCCGGCAGGACCGGATCTTGGCGGCGTTACCATTGCCGATTGCCGGCCTGATGAGCAATACACCGTTGCCGGAAGTGGCCGCCGCTTTGCGCGAAGTCGATGCGGCAGTCCTGACTCTGGGGATTACCGGCGCCCATCCCTGTATGGCCTTGTCGTTCCTGTCTTTGTCGGTGATTCCATCACTGAAGCTGACGGACCGGGGGTATGTGGATTTGACTCAGGGCGGGCTGCAGGAACGATTCTTGGAATGACCAAAGGGACGCTTCAATTTGCCGAAATTCTTCAAGTCAATTTTTAGCAAGGGAGCAATTTTGATGAATTCAAAAACGGTCGAGCATTCTCAGTTGACCATGGCGCTTCTGATGCTGCCGGAGCATGCCAACCCGGTAGGCAATGTTCATGGCGGTGAAATCATGAAGTTGATGGACAATACTGCCGGCGTGGTGGCACAGCGGCATGCCCGGACGCAGGTGGTCACGCTGCGAGTAGATGAATTGCTGTTCTTGCAGCCGATTCGTATTGGCAATCTGGTGACGTGCCACGCCAAAATGACCTTTGTCGGACGGAGTTCCATGGAAGTGGCAGTGGAAGTGACCGTGGAAGATTTGACAAAGGACGAACCCGCCAAAATGGCTCTTACCGCATATTTTACCTTTGTGGCGCTGGATGAGCAGGGAAATCCCTGTCCCGCTCCGGCGCTGAAACTGATAACCGGGGCGGAGCAGCGTTTGTTTGAGGAAGGGCGTCAACGTTACCTGAACTACAAGCAACGCGGGAAGCGGACGAAACGGGAGGAATTGCCATGATGATCCCGCCCAAAAGATGGATCAGAGCGTGCTTTGTGATTCTGGTTGCCTTGCTTGCCGCCGGCTGCAGCCAGAGCCCGGCTGGGGCCAGCGTCGACGTATCGGTGGATGAGGCGCTTCGACTTTGGCAAGCCCAGGAAGCCATCCTGATTGATGTACGGACGCCGGCCGAGTATCGGGAGGGTCATATCCCGGGTGTGGCCAATATTCCGTTGGATGAGCTCGAAAAGCGGCTGGGCGAAATCCCGAAAGACAAGAAAGTGGTGCTCATTTGCCGGACCGGCAACCGGAGCGCGCAAGGAACTAAGTTCCTGCGCGGCAAAGGATTTAATAATGTTTTCAACAGCACCGGCGGCATGTCGACTTGGAAGGGGCCGGTGACCAAATGATTTCTGCGGCGAATCTGCTGAGTTTGCCGCCGGAACTGCCGACGACTGAAGTGAGTGAACTGTTGCTACAACGGCCCGGCATCCGTCTGGAACGGATTCTGTCGACGGGACAGGCTTCGCCGCCCGGCTTCTGGTATGACCAGGCAGAGGATGAGTGGGTGGCGGTGTTGCAGGGGGAAGGGGTTTTACAGTGGGAAGACGGCCAGGTAACGGCGTTGCGCCCTGGCGACTGGCTTTTGATTCCCGCTCATCAAAAACATCGGGTGGAACGTACTTCGACTGAGCCTCCCTGCATTTGGCTGGCTATGTTTGTAACAAGTCAGGTGTAGACTACCCGCGGAAGCGGGGAGCAGGTTGACTGGAAACACGCAGTTTTGTTGCGCCGCTGGCCTTTGAAGAAAATAATGATTGATTCGAGGCACGCAAAAGGAATGTGATGATCTGACACCGAAACAATAACAAGTCAAAGGCGTTCACGGAAAACGCCTTTTCGGAAAGGAGCGGCAATTTGAGCAATGTAACCGGTCTGTCCTGCATTCATTGCGGGAAACATTATACGGTTGATGAGGTTGACTATTATTGTCCGGATTGCGGCTATGAAGACGGAATCCTTGATGTGGAGTACGACTATGAAGCTGCGGCGAAGGAGATGAATCCGGCGGCGCTACGGCAGAGTCGTGCTTTTTCCATGTGGCGGTATCTGCCGTTGCTGCCGGTGGAGGATCCGGCCAGGATCCAACATTTGCAGGTGGGCTGGACGCCGGTGTATGACGCCGTGCGGCTGGCGGCGGACCTGGGAGTGGCACGACTGTTCGTGAAGGATGAAGGACGCAATCCGACCGCTTCCTTCAAGGACCGGGCCAGTGCGATGGGCGTGGTCAAGGCTCTGGAAAAAGGTGCGGACAGCATTACCTGCGCTTCCACCGGCAATGCCGCATCCTCGTTGGCCGGATTTGCCGCGGCGGCGGGGTTGCCGGCGACGATTTTCGTCCCGGAACGGGCCCCGCAGGCGAAAGTGGCGCAATTGCTGGTATTCGGCGCGCGGGTGTTTGCGGTCAAAGGAACTTATGATCAGGCCTGGGAGTTGTGCATGGAAGCTGCCGCTGAGTTTGGCTGGTACAACCGGAATTGCGCGATCAATCCTTATCTCATCGAAGGGAAGAAAACCGTCTCCGTTGAGCTGGTCGATCAATTGATCCACCAATACAATGGTGAAATGCCAGACTGGGTGGTGGTTTCCGTCGGTGACGGCTGCACTGTGGGCGGCGTTTGGAAAGGGCTTGTGGAAATGTACAAACTCGGCTTTCTGCCACGGTTGCCCAAGGTTCTGGGTGTGCAGGCTGCGGGTTGTCAGCCGTTTTTGACGGCCTGGAAGAATAACACGCCGTTGCAACCGACCGACGCCGATACGTTGGCGGATTCCATCGCGGTCGGTCATCCCCGCAATTTCCGCAAGGGCATGAAAGCTATTGTGGAGTCGGGCGGGGCATTTATCAGCGTGACGGACGAAGAAATCCTGGACTCGATCCGGACTTTGGCCCGCAAGGCGGCGGTGTTCGGGGAACCGGCCGGTGTTGCCGGCGTGGCGGGAGTGCGGAATGCCGTGAAACAGGGAGTGATTGCCGCCAATGAGACGGTGGCGCTCTTGATCACCGGCAACGGTCTGAAAGATATTCAGTCGGCGATCAAGGCGGCCGGCGCCCCGACTTATATCGAACCGGAACTGACGGCGGTGAAGGCGGCGCTGGCCGGCTGCGGCAAGTAATCGATGGAGTATCATGGAGCAGGATTCGATGTGGGACAGGAGCCACGCATGGATACGCTTCGACGCTTTGCTTTACTCCTGCTCACATCCTGTTCCGTCCCGAATATTTTGTTTCGCGACACAAACATCATAGTATTCTGATAGCGTTGAAAGGAGCTGAAACATTGAACATTCCGTTTGACGAAGTCCTGCGGTTGGCGAAACAATATGAACCGGACATGACCCGGTTTCTGCGGGACATGATCGCGATTCCCAGTGAAAGCTGCCAGGAAGAAAAGGTGATTCTGCGGATCAAGCAAGAGATGGAAAAGGTCGGTTTTGACACAGTCGAAATCGATCCGATGGGGAATATTTTTGGCTACATCGGCCACGGCGCACATCTGATCGCCATGGACGCCCATGTCGACACGGTCGGGGTGGGAAATCCCGAGAACTGGAACTGCGATCCCTATCAGGGCGATGAAACGGCCGAGCTGATCTTTGGGCGCGGCGCCAGCGACCAGGAAGGCGGCATGGCCGCGATGGTGTACGCCGGAAAAATCATCAAGGACCTCAAGCTTGAGGATGATTTTACGCTGGTGATCGTGGGTTCGGTGCAGGAGGAAGACTGCGACGGCCTTTGTTGGCAGTACATTCTCAATGAGGACAAACTTCGGCCGGAGTTCGTGGTCATCACCGAACCGACGGATGGCAAAATTTATCGGGGACAGCGGGGCCGGATGGAAATCAAGGTTGCTACGAAAGGGGTCAGCTGCCATGGCTCGGCGCCGGAACGGGGCGACAATGCCATTTATAAAATGGCGGGAATTCTCACGGAATTACGGGCCCTGCATGAAAATCTCGTGGATCATGATTTCCTGGGAAAAGGCAGCCTAACAGTTTCGGAAATTTTTCACACTTCGCCGTCCCGCTGCGCGGTGGCGGACAGCTGCTGGATTTCCATCGACCGGCGGTTGACGGTCGGGGAAACCGGTGAATATGCGATTCAGCAGATTAAGAATCTGCCGGCCGTCAAGGCGGCCAATGCGGAAGTCACCATGTATCAGTACGAGCGCCCATCTTACACCCAACTGATCTATCCCACCGAATGCTATTTTCCGACCTGGCTGATCGAGAATGAGCATCCGGTGTGCCATGCGGTGTTCGATTCCTATCAGGGCTTGTTCGGCAAGGCCCCCGCAGTCGACAAATGGACGTTTTCCACCAATGGCGTTTCCATTATGGGCCGATACGGGATTCCGTGCATCGGCTTCGGACCGGGGCATGAAGATCAGGCGCACGCACCCAATGAGCGGACCTGGAAGAGGGAACTGGTGGACTGTGCGGCAGTATATGCCGTGATTCCGTTGCTCTATACCCGGAACTACGCGGCGCAAATGCCCAAAGAAACGAAAAACCTGGTCAATTCCTAACAAACATAAATTGCAGGAGGGAGTAATCATGCAAACGGTATTCCGAGGCCGGCACTTCATCAATCTGGAGGACTTCACCAAAGAAGAAGTTGACACCATGCTGGAAGTTTCGTTTGATTTGAAAAAAAAATTCGCCATGGGAGTTCCCACCAACTATCTGCCGAATCAAACGATGTTCCTGATGTTTTTTGAACAGTCCACCCGCACCCGCAATTCAATGGAAGCGGGATTTTCCCAACTGGGCGGGCACGCCGGATTCCTTGATTCCAGCAGCATGCAGATTGCCCATGGCGAGAGCGCCAAGGATACGGCCATCATCCTGTCGCGGTTCGGCCATGCGATTGCCTGCCGCTATTGCAACTGGGGCTATGGCAACAAATATCTGAACGAAATGGCGAAATGGTCGACCAAGCCGATCATGAACCTGCAATGCGATCTTTATCACCCCTTCCAGGCGCTGGCGGACTTGATGACGATGCAGGAAAAACTAGGCAGCCTGAAACGCGTGAAAGTCTCGGTTATCTGGGCATATGCCGAAAGCCACAAAAAACCGATTTCCGTGCCGGTATCACAACTGTTGGCCTTCCCGCGCTACGGCATGGATGTCTGGTTGGCCCATCCCAAAGGCTGGGAACTGCCGGACTGGGTCATCGAGCAGGCCCGGGCCAATGCCGCGAAATACGGCGGAACCGTTACGGTCACCAATGACGAGGCGGCGGCGTATGAAGGTGCGCAGATCGTGATCCCGAAAAACTGGGGAAACTGGGTCACGGATCAGACTGGCGTCGCCGCTGCCGGCGCCGTCAAAGTCGTCGATGAAAAATTAATGGCCCAGAAATCCTGGAAATGCACCGAAGCCAAGATGGCGACCGCGGATAAAGACGTGCTGTACATGCACGCCTTGCCGGCCGACCGCAACAACGAAGTGGAAGAGTCGGTGATCGACGGTCCGCATTCGATCGTGTTCGATGAAGCGGAAAATCGCCTGCATACCGCCAAAGCGGTGATGACTTTGTTGATGGGGGGAAGATAGATTTTTACAGTTAAACAAAAAAGCTTGCATTTTGATCAAAAACATGGTAAATTTTCATTCGTGAAGTACAAAAATTTGATCTGAATGGATCATTTTGATGAAACTAAATGAAAAAAATGAATTGGTCCTTCATAGCGGACTAACATGAGTGGCAAAGGAGCCTTCTGCATTTTTTTTTGGATGCGTGGGCTCTTTTTTCTTTATTGTTAATAAATATTTAGAGAAAGAAGGAATGAAAGATGAACAAACTGAAGAAGTCCCTGGTCCTGTTGCTCGGCCTGATGCTGTTGGCCTTGGCGGCGGCCGGCTGTGGGGGGGGGCCGGCGAAGCCGGAGGCAAAAAAAGACGCCAAACCGTCGGTCAGCCGGATTGATCAGATCAAGAAAAACGGCAAATTGATCCTGGCTACCGGCAACTATCGTCCTTTTGAATACCATGATGAAAAAACAAACAAAGTGATCGGTTACGACATCGACGTGGCGGAAGCCATCGCCAAAAAGATCGGCGTGCCACTTGAAATCAAGGAGATGCAATTTACCGGCCTGATCCCGACGTTGCAGAACGGACAGGCGGACCTGGTCATCGCCGCCATGTATATTACGCCGGCGCGCCGGGAAGTTGTTGACTTCGCCGACCCGTACATGGACACCGGGATGGTTGTCGCCGTGCGCAAGGAGAACACGGATATCAAAGGCCCCAATGATCTGAACGGCAAGGTGGTCGGCGTAAAAACCGGCGCAACCAGCGAAAAAGTGGCGCAGGAACTGAATGAAAAAGGCGCCAAAATCACGATCAAGAGCTACAAGGAAACCGTCGATTATCTGCTGGATCTGCAAAACGGCCGCCTTGACGCAGCCATCAATGATCTGCTCAACCAGCTTGAATACAACAAAGCAAACCCGAACGTCAAGATTGTCGGCGAACCGTTCACCAAGGCCCAGCTGGGGATCGCGGTGAAAAAAGGCGACAAGGAATTGCTGGATCTTATCAATACCGTGCTGAAAGAGCTGAAGCAGAGCGGGGAAGCTGAAAAGCTCTACAAGAAGTGGTTGATTGGCGTAAAATAAAACGGGGCGGAAGAGGGAAGAACCATGAACCTGGATTATTCGGTGGTGTTTTCTAAAATTCCGATATTGTTGGAGGGGTGTTGGGTCACCCTTCAGATTTCCTTCTTCGCGCTCTTGTTGGGAATGGTGTTCGGCATAGCGGGTGCGCTGTGCCGAATTTCTTCCAACAAGGTTTTAAACTCGGGCGCTTTTTTTTATGTTTGGGTGATTCGAGGCACTCCGGTCATGGTGCAGTTGTTTATCTTGTACTTTGGCTTGCCGCAACTGGGAATTAAACTGCCGAGCATGGTGGCGGGCGTGTTGGGACTGGCGATCAACACCGGCGCCTATATCACGGAAATCATCCGGGCCGGCATTCAGGCGGTTGACCGGGGACAGATGGAGGCGGCCCTGTCGCTCGGCATGAGTTACCGGCAGGCAATGCGGCGCATAATCGGCCCGCAAGCGGTTAAGTTCTGTATTCCGCCGTTGGTCAATCAGTTCATCATGACGCTGAAGAATTCGTCCATCGCGTCCCTGGTGACCATCACCGAACTGTTTCGGACCGGCGAGCAGATCATCTACACGACCTTCCGCAGCTTTGAGGTGTATACAGCCGTTGCAGTATTTTATCTGATCATGAACTCCGTGTTCATGGTGATCGCCGACAAGCTGGAAAGGAGAATGGCGCGACAATGAGCTGTATCGTCGAAATGAAGCACGTCTTCAAGTCGTTTGGCGCGGTGGAAGTACTGAAGGATTTCAATCTGCAGTTGACGGAGGGCGAAAAAGTCGTTATCATCGGTCCCAGCGGCTCCGGCAAGAGTACGGTGCTTCGTTGCATCAACCGGCTGGAAACGATTCAGGCCGGGACGATTTGTTTCGAAGGGCAGGAAATCAACGATCAATCCAATTTATGCGCATTGCGGACTCATATCGGTATGGTGTTCCAACGCTTCAACCTGTTTCCGCACAAGACGACGTTGGAGAATATCATGGAAGCACCTTTGATTGTGAAAAAAAGATCACCGGCCGAGGCGGAAAAGATTGCGGTGGAATTATTGGCGCGCGTGGGACTGGCCGACAAGCGGGACAGTTATCCGCGGGAACTCTCCGGCGGTCAGCAGCAGCGGGTTGCAATTGCCAGAGCTTTGGCCATGAGTCCGAAAATCATGCTGTTTGATGAGCCAACCTCAGCGTTGGATCCGGAATTGGTCGGCGAAGTGCTGGGCGTTATGAAGGATTTGGCGCGTGAAGGCATGACGATGGTTGTCGTGACTCATGAAATGGCTTTTGCCCGGGAAGTGGCGGACCGGGTGATTTTTATGGATCAGGGCATCATTATGGAAGAAGGAACGCCGGCGGAAATTTTCGAGACGCCGACCCAGGAGCGAACCCAGTTATTTTTGAAACGAATTCGTCATTAATAGGACAACGGCGTGAATTGAACTTATGGAATTTAGAGTTGGATATCACCGGAAACCGTGGTCCAGGGATAGAGGTAACTAGTAATGGAGAAAATATTGATTCAAAGCGCCGCTATCGTCGATGGCAGCGGTAAAAATTCTTTTGTCGCCGATGTTGCGATTGTCGGCGACTTTATTGCGGAGATCGGACGGATTCCTGCCGCCAGTGACTGCTTTTCGCGGGTCATTGATGCGCAGGGGTTGACATTGACGCCCGGATTCATCGATATGCACAGCCATTCGGATTTATTGCAGATGGTGAAGCCGGAAGCATCGGCCAAGATCCGGCAGGGGATTACCACGGAACTGTTCGGGCAGGATGGCTTGGGATTGGCGCCGTTGCCGGAGGGGCAGGTGGACCTGTATCGACGCCAGGTATCGGGGTTATTGGGCGATCCCGATCTCGAATGGTCCTGGCGAACTTTGCCGGAGTATTTGGCCTGCCTGGAGAGAGCGGGAACCGCCACCAACTTGGCCGTTCTATTGAGCCACGGCCCGTTGCGAATGGCAGTCGCCGGTATGGAAGAGCGTGCTTTGACGCCGGCCGAATTGCAGCGGATGTGTGAACTGACGGCGACCGGTTTGGCGGATGGCGCGTTCGGTCTGTCGACAGGTCTGATTTATCCTCCCTGCATTTTTGCCGATACCGCCGAACTGGCGGCGCTTACAGCGACAGTTGCCAAGAGTGCCGGCATTTTTGTGGTCCATGTCCGCAACGAACGGGGCTTGGTCAAGGAATCGATCGGTGAAATTTTTGACATCGCTCGTAAGACCGGAGTGAATCCCCACATTTCGCATCTTAAGGTAATTGGTCGGGAAAATTGGGGAACATCCGGCGACATTCTCGCTCTGTTTGACGCTGCCATGCGAGAAGGACTGGACGTTTCCTTCGATCAATATCCCTATCCGGCCGGCAGTACGATGCTCAGCGCTCTTGTTCCATCGCATGCACATGCCGGCGGGCCGGAACAGCTGACGGACCGGCTACGGAACCCGGAAATGAGGGCGCAACTGGCGCGGGAAATGGCGGAAGGCCTGCCCGGATGGGAGAATATCTGTACGGCGGCCGGCTGGGACGCCATTTATGTTACCGGGATTGACGGTGGTCCCAATAAAAAATGGGAAGAACGATCTTTGGCCGATATCGCGGTGGCATTGGGAAAAACGCCGCAAGATGTGGTGTTTGATTTACTGCTGGAGGAAAACTTTCAGGTTTCGATGGTCAATTTCAGCATGTCGGAAGGCGATGTCGCTAATATTTTACGGCACGGTTGCGGTATGTTGGGAACGGACGGATTACTTCCCGGTAAGCCGCATCCCAGGGCCTATGCGTCTACGGCCCGGATTCTGGCCAAATATGTCCGGGATGAAAATGTGCTGTCGCTCGAAGAGGCGGTGGCGCGGATGACGGGGCGGCCGGCTCGCAGGCTGGGCCTGACGGATCGCGGCCGTATCGGGATCGGCGCGAAAGCGGATCTTGTGCTGCTGGATATGACGCGGATTGCCGAAGGAAATTCTTTCGTCGATCCTTGCCGTCATCCCCAGGGAATTGAATATGTTTTTGTGAACGGGGTTCCGGCGGTGGATCACGGTGGCGAAACCGGCGCCTTATCCGGCCGGGTCCTGCGAAAAGGGAAACGGTAACAGTATGTGGAATTTGTACAAAGCGACGCTGGCCAGAGGAATATGGAATCCGGAACGACGCCGGTGCCGGACAAGGAGGGAAGGCCTTGGAGAGACAAGTTGTGTATGCGCCGATTGCGGCGATTGACGAGCAGGGGTTATTGGAGCTGTGCCGGCGGCTGATCCGGTTGCCGAGCTATACCGGCGACGAAGGGACGATGGCGGCGGAAGTCCGGCAGACGATGCTGGCGTTGGGCTACCACCGCGCCTGGGTCGATTCCTTCGGCAATGTGATCGGCGAGATCCGGGGGAATCTGCCGGGGCCGTCGATTTTGTTCGATGGCCATATCGACACGGTTGAAGTCACGGATGCTGCGGACTGGGCGGTTCCGCCGTTTGACGGACTAATCCGGGATGGCCGCATCTATGGCCGAGGCGCCAGTGACATGAAATGCGCCCTGGCCGCCATGATTTTCGGACTGGCGCCGTTGGCCGCCTGCCCGGATAAACTGGCGGGATCGGTTTACATTTCCGGTACGGTCTGCGAGGAAACTTTTGAGGGATTGGGCCTGTCCAAAGTAGTGGGACAGGTGAACCCCGATTTTGTGGTGATTGGCGAAGCTTCGGCATTGAACCTGAAACGGGGCCAACGCGGACGCGCGGAGATTGTCCTGACCACGGTCGGCAAGGCCGCGCATTCCTCCAATCCGGCCGTCGGTAAGAACGCGGTTTACATGATGCTGGAGCTGATTAACCGAATTCGGCGTCTGCCCGTGGCGCAGGATGAATTTTTGGGCGAGGGAATTCTGGAGCTGACCGATATCTTGTCATCGCCTTATCCGGGGGCTTCGGTCGTGCCCAGCCGATGCCGGGCCACCTTGGACCGGCGTCTGTTGGTCGGGGAAACGCCGTCGGCGGTGCTGACGCCATTGCAACAGTGCGTGCGGGACTTGCAGATCGAAGATCCGGAGTTCGCGGCGGAAGTTCAGATTGCCGAAGCAAGCCAGACTTGCCATACCGGCGCGGTGATGAGCGGAGAACGGTTTTTCCCGGCCTGGGTGTTGCCGCCGGAACACCAGCTGGTTGCCGGGGCCTTGGCGGCGCTGCAACAGGCGGGTCTTGCGCCGGCAGTCACAAAATACAGCTTCTGTACAAACGGCAGCTATTCGGCCGGCGTCGCCGGAATTCCGACCATTGGCTTCGGACCGGGCGCGGAAGACGGCGCGCATGTGCGAAATGAAAGCATCGAAATCGCCCAGGTGAATCAGGCGGCAGCCGGCTATCAGGCGATTGCCGCGAAGTTCTTGTGCATATAGGCGGAAAGAAGAACTGGAGGGAAGAGGAATGAGTAAAATTCCGTTTGGACCTACGTATGACGAGATGCTGCATCCCGAGAAGATCGAACCGGCAGTACGGGAAAATGCCCTGAAGCAATTGCACGGTAACGAATTGGATCCGATCAACTTGTTTAATATCACTTGGAAAGACGAACACAATCAGGTGCGCAAGGTTGTACTGCCGCCGGCACTTACCGGGGTGGACGCCAATATCGTGGTTATGCTGGGGTGCGGCTTTCCTTCCGGCTCGCACAAAGTGGGGCCGGCGTACAGCACCCTGATCGAAGGTCTGGTGGACGGGGAGATTACTCCGGAGCACACGATTCTGGGACCTTCCACCGGGAATTTTGGAATTGGCACCGCCTACATCTCCAATTTGCTGGGGCTGAAGGCCGTCGTCATCATGCCGGACAACATGAGCAAGGAACGCTACGAGCGCATTCGCAAATACGGCGGGGAACTGGAATTGACTCCCGGTTCCGAATCCGACGTCATCCTGACCCTGGAGCGGACGCATGAGATGATGAAGAACCCGAAAAACAAAGCCTTGGCCCAGTTCGAACTGATGCCGAACTATCGTTTCCACCGGCATATTACCGGCAACAGCGCCATTGAAGCCGTCAAGGGCGTCGGCAACGGCCGGATTGCCGGCTTCACTTCGGCGCCTGGATCGGCGGGAACGCTGGCGGCCGGCGACCAGATTAAAGTCGCTTTCCCGGAAGCGAAAGTGGCCGCCCTCGAGCCTTACGAGTGTTCGACGCTGGCCAATGGCGGTCGCGGACAGCACCGCATCGAGGGAATCGGCGATAAGATGTGCACCTTGATTCATAACGTGCTGACCACGGACTTTATCGTCCTGATCAAAGATGAAGAAACGGTGCAGGGTCTCAAGGTTTTTCATGACGGGACGGATGTGTTGCTGAAAATGGGCGTGGATTCAGCTCTGGCCAAAGTGTTGACCTATGCGGTGGGACCGTCGGGCATCTGCAACATCATCGGCGCCATCAAGCTGGCCAAGTATATGCGGTTCGGGCCTGGCGACAATGTGGTGACGATTGCGACCGACGGGTTTGACCGCTATGATTCCGTGTTGGCGGACCTGAACCGTCGGTATCTGGAGTTAACCGATACTGTTTTGGGGCGTTGGACCCAGGACATTTTCATCCGGGCCTCGGAGGAAAACGTGTTTGATGTCCGCCGCAGCGCCGCCAAGGAACGCTTGTTCAAACAAAAAGAGTCCGATTGGCTGAAATTCGGTTATACGCAGGCCTACCTAGACAGCATGAAAGGCCAAGGTTTCTGGGATGCCGAATACGCTAAAATCGAGTCCTACAATGCCAAAATATTGGCAAAGCGCGGAAAATAAAAATAATCGGATGATTTTCGGAGCGGGTGAACCACCAGGGGCACCCGCTCCGCATTTTCTGAAAAGGGTTTTGCCCGTCGCAAACCGAATTGTACTGATAAGATTCCATCTTATTGATTTCGGCGGAAAGGCAGGAGAAGTTTTCAATGTTCAAGAACTTTGGCGCGCCTATTGACGGCCGGCTGGTCGATTTGAGCCAGGTGCCGGACGAGGTGTTCGCCGGAAAAATCATGGGCGATGGATTTGCGATCGATCCTGCCAATGGCGAAGTCATTTCTCCGGTGAATGGAACCATCACCAGTTTTATGCCGGATACGCGCCACGCCGTCGGCATCACTTCCGACGAAGGGGTGGACGTGTTGATCCATATCGGCATCGATACTGTCCAGTTGGCGGGAGAAGGCTTTATCGCACTGGTCGGCCAGAACGAAAAGGTTTCGGCGGGGCAACCGTTGCTGAAAGTTGACCTGGACAAAATTCGGGGTAAAGTATCGTCTCTGGTATCCCCCGTTGTTTTCACAAACTTGCCGGCCGGCAGAGCCGTGCACGTGCAAGCGGGGAGGACGATTCGGCGGGGCGATCAGGGATTTTTTGATATACGTTGAGGTGGAGGGAGCGTCGTTCATGGTTCAACAGGAAATGACCGTAATCAGCCCGACAGGTTTACATGCCCGGCCGGCGGCGGTGCTGGTGGCGGCTGCCGCCAAGTGCAAGTCGAGCGTGTCAATTTTGTTTGCCGGAAAAACGATCAATGCCAAGAGCGTTTTAAACGTGTTGGGCGGGGGGATTTCGCACGGAGCCCGGATTATTGTGGTGGCCGACGGCGAAGATGAACAGGCGGCGTTGACGGCAGTTTGCCGGGCGATCGAACATTCTCCGGAATAACTGGAAAGAGGGTGGACGGATGATTTTGAAAGGAATTGGAGCGGCTTCCGGTTTTGCTGTCGCTAACTGTCGGATCATCCGGCCGGCAGTGGACCCGGTGATTTCAACGCAAACCATTGCGGCGGATCAGCTGGAGGCGGAATTGCAGCATTTCCATGACGCCGTGGCGCAGGCGATGGAACAATTGGCGGCGATTTTGCAGCGGGCCCGGCAACGCGGCGATACAATCCGGGCGGAAATCATCGAGGCGCAGTCGTTGATGCTGACGGACCCGACCATAGATGACGACGTTCGGGACAAAATTGTCTCCCGTTCTTTTTCCGCCGTTCGGGCCGTGCAGGAAACGATTGCGGAACAAGCGGAAATTTTGGCGGGGCTGGAAGATCCCTATTTGCGAGAGCGCTCAGCCGATGTTCGCGATATCGGCATGCGACTGACGGCCATTCTGCAAGGGACGCCGCTGTTGGATTTATCGAATCTGACGGAAGAAGTGATTCTGGTCGGGCATGAAATTACGACTTCGCAAATGGCCACGTTGGACTCTGTTAATGTCAGGGGAATTATTGCCGAGGTCGGTGGGAAAACCTCCCATACCGCCATTTTGGCCAAAAACATCGGCATCCCCGCCGTGCTGGCCTGCACGGGAATTTTGGAGTCGATCCGGGATGGCGACAGACTGGCGCTGGATGGTGATAAAGGGATAGTGGAGACCGCGATCACTGAACACCGCTTCCGTGAAATCAAGTACGAACTGATCCGTCGTGTTGAGCTGCGGGATGCCCTGGAAGGACTGGCGGAGCTGCCGACTCAGACCCGAGACGGTTTCCGGGTGCGGTTGCTGGCAAACATCATTGATCAGGCCGGCGCCGACAAAGCCATGCAGGTCGGCGCGGATGGCATCGGCCTGTACCGGACGGAATTTTTGTTTGTGAACAGAGAAACGGCGCCAACGGAGGACGAACAATACGAAGCCTATGCGGCAGTCGTCCGGACCATGAGGAAGAAGCCGGTGCTAATCCGGACTTTGGATATTGGCGGCGACAAACCGGTTCCCTATTTGAAACTGTCCCGGGAAGACAATCCCGTTCTGGGTTGCCGGGCCATCCGGATCTGCCTGCAGGATCCGGCCCTGTTCAAAATACAGCTACGGGCGATCTTAAGAGCCGGCGTTCACGGACAGGCGCTGATCCTGTATCCGATGATCACTTCACTCGACGAAGTTCGGGCGGCCAATCGACTGCTGGCTGAGGCGAAAGAATCTCTGCGGGCGGAAGGAGTCGCGTTCGACGCAAATCTGAAATCGGGGATAATGGTGGAAATCCCTTCGGCAGCGCTTACGGCGGATTTGTTGATTCGTGAGACCGATTTTTTCAGTATCGGCAGCAATGATCTCACGCAGTATACTCTGGCGGTCGACCGGTTGAACGAAACAATCGGTTCGCTGTATAGCCCGTTTCACCCCGGAGTGTTGCGACTGATCCGGACGGTTGTCAATACTGTCAACCGAACCGGCAACGGCAAGTTTGCGGGAATGTGCGGCGAAATGGCGGCTGATCCGGCGGGTGCGCTCCTGCTTTTGGGGTTGGGCCTGACGGAATTTAGCGTAAATCCGGCGGAACTTCTGAAAATAAAAAAAATGATCACTTCCGTGAGCCGCTCCTATGCCCAGGATGTGGCAGACAAAGCTATGCAGTTGGCGACTGCCGATGAGATCCAGGCGCTTTTGAAGGCGGCCATGCCGCCGGAACTGCAAGCTTACTTATAACCATCGTCTCGATAACTGTGGATAATGTGAATAAACTTGTGGATAAGTCTGTGAATTTGTTGTTGAAGTGATACAATTTGTGGGGAAAACAATACAAGGAAGGCGTAATGGAATGCAGGAAAATCAAGTCACGATGGAAGAACTGGTGGCACGGCTGGAACGGTTGCCATTATCGGGGGTTCACAAGAAAATTTTTTCATTGACCGCGCTGGGGTATCTGTTTGACGCGTTTGACATTGCCCTGCTCAGCTTTATCATGCCCGCCCTGGCTAAAGAGCTGGGATTGTCGACGGTGCAAATCGGCATAGCCTTTAGCGTTTCTTTTCTGGGGATGTTTGTCGGTGCATTGACCGGCGGGATGATTGCGGACCAACTGGGACGGCTGAAAGTGTTTAAAATTACCTTGCTGCTGTTTTCGTTCGGAACGGCGGCAACCGGTTTTATTCATAGCTATGAAGCTCTGCTGGCCATGAGGTTCCTTACCGGTTTGGGGCTCGGCGGCGAACAGCCGGTGGTATTCACCTATGTCAGCGAAACAATGCCGAGTGAGTACCGCGGCCGGTTAAACGGCCTGGCCGAGGCGCTGTGGGGCGGCGGAATGCTGCTTGCAGCCGGCGTGGCTTTTTTCCTCGTTCCCGCCTTCGGCTGGCGCAGCGCTTTTTTTGCCGGCGTGGCGCCGGCTGTTTTGGTTTGGTTTTTGCGCCGGGATATTCCGGAATCGCCGCGGTGGTTTATGATTCAAAACCAGCCCGCAGCAGCGGAGGCTCAGGTCGTGCTGCTGGAACAGAAGATTGAGCGGGAAACGGGCCGAAAACTGCCGCCAGCCGTGCCAATGCCGAAAATCAGCCGGCAAACCGGCAACAAATTCGGTATTCTGTTTCGCCCCCTGTACGCCAAACGCACGGTCATGCTCTGGCTGTTATGGTTTTGCCTCATGTTCGGTTATTGGGGGCTGAATACATGGCTGCCCACTTTGCTGCGGCAAGCTGGGTATTCCATGTATGCTTCCATCGGCTATGTCTTCATCATGAACCTGGCTTGGATTCCCAGCGGCATTTTGGGCTCCTACCTGGCGGATAAAATCGGCCGCAAGCTGCCAATCGCCGTGTACCTGATCTTGGCCGGAATCACCAGCCTCTTTTATGGTTGGGCTTTGGCGGCGAAATTACCGGTTGAAATCATGTTGGGCTGTGGAACTTTGGCCGTTTTGTTCATGGCTGGCGCTTACTCGATCGTATATGCCTATACTCCGGAAAATTATCCGACGGAAGTCCGGGGTACCGGCACCGGCCTGGCCAATTCCTGGGGCCGGATAGGCGCCATGCTGGCGCCTACGGCGGTCGGATTCCTGTACCCGTTGATCGGACTATATTCGACATTGGCGATTGTGGCGGCCGGCTTTGTACTGGCCGGGTTGTCGGTGGCCCTGTTGGGGATTGAAACGAAGGGGAAAAATCTTGAAACGATTTCCAATGAACAGGGAAAGTGAACTTTTCGCTACGGAATGATCGGCGCGATTCGCCGCGATTTTGGCAGGACAAGGCGAGGTCTTGTCGAATAAAATTAACCAATACAAACTTTCAGACAATATTTTGACATAGCGTTGCCTGTTGTGATGAGATTCGGGATAGCATGGGGGGTTGTCCAGATGAGCACCAAGTGGGCACTCAGAAAATTTGTGGCGCCGGAGTTTTTGTTCGGGGAAGGCGCGATCGACCTGGCGGGACGCTATGCCCGTAACCTTGGCGGAAAAAAGGTGTTGTTGGTGACCGATCCCGGCGTCAAAGCTTCGGGCTGGGCGGATCGGGTTGCCGACAGTCTGAAACAGGCGGACCTTCCTTATGTCATTTTCGACGCAGTGACAGAAAACCCAAAAACCGCCGAGGTCCGAGCCGGTGCACGATTATATGAAACTGCCGGCTGCAACGTCATTGTCGCGGTAGGCGGCGGCAGTCCGATGGATTGTGCCAAGGCGATCGGCATAGTGGCCAGCCATGGCCGGGACATCGGAGAATTCGAGGGCGTGGACATGGTGGAATATCCGATCCCGCCGCTGATCTGCGTGCCGACGACTGCCGGCAGCTCTGCCGATGTCTCCCAGTTTGCGATTATCGCCGACACCAACCGACGCACCAAAATGGCGATTGTCAGTAAAGCGGTCGTGCCGGATGCCGCCTTAATCGACCCGCAAACACTGACCACTCTGACATCGTATCAGGTTGCCTGTACGGGGATGGATGCCCTGACGCACGCCATTGAGGCGTATGTTTCGACAGCACACTCGCCGATTACCGATTTGCATGCGCTGGAAGCCGTTCGTCTGATTGTGGCGAATTTGCCCGATGCGGTTGGGTCGCCTGCCGACATGGATTACCAGGGCGCCATGATGTTGGCCAGCCTGGAGGCAGGACTGGCTTTTTCCAATGCGATTCTGGGGGCTGTGCACGCCATGGCCCACAGCATGGGCGGTTATCTGGACTTGCCGCACGGCGAATGCAACGCGATTTTGTTGACGGGCGTGGTTGCCTTCAATTATGCGGCCTGCCCAGACCGATATGATCGCATCGCCGAAACCATGGGCCTGGAGCTGACCGGACTGGCGGCATCAGACCGGGCGGATCTCCTGGTAAAGAAGATTGCGGCCTTGCGGGAAAAAGTAGGGATCTTGCCAACTGTCGGACGGTTGGGCGTCAAAAAGAACGACATTCCCCGGTTGGCAGAATTTGCGATGCAGGACGCCTGCATGGCGACTAATCCGGCAATGATGAATAAGCAGGAGATTGAGTTGATTTATGAAGCAATTCTCTGACAAGCAGCCGGATTTTCTGCGGGAAAAACTGATCGGCCTTGGTGAAAACTCCATACGCAAAAACTATTACCCGGAATTGCAAAAGCGACTGGCAGAACTGGAAACCTTTCGAAGCTTGCTGGATAAAGTGACCGATGGAATTTTGATGGTGCGCTTGCCGTCAAGCGCCATCGTGGATGCCAATGAGTCGGCCTGTACGATTCTGGGATTTTCCCGCGAACGTTTGCTTGGGGCGAATCTGGGCGAGCTGTTTCCGACTGCCGGCGCTGTCCTGCAGCGATTGCGTATTGCTGACGAACCAATCGGCCGGCGGCAGGAGTTTTCCATGGAGTTTCGCCGGGGCAACGGCTCGCGGGTCCCGGTCGAAGGCTCCATTGATATTGTGTCTTTGGGTGAAAATGTTTTTGCCGTGGCGATTCTGCGTGACGTATCCGAACGCAAACGGGCGGATGCCATGCTGCAGCATGTAAGCACGCACGATGCGTTGACGGGTCTATACAACCGGACCTTTCTGGAGTTCGAATTCCAGCGTCGCCGGACGTCCATGCCGGTGCCGTGCGCACTGATTGCCTGCGACATCGACGGCCTGCAAATGATCAACGAAACCCTGGGCCATGCCGCCGGTGATCAAAGATTAGCCATGACGGGGGTCCTGTTGAGCGAACTGCTGGTGACGGGAGATATTTTGTCAAGGGTTGGCGGCGATGAATTCGCGCTTGTCAGGCCTGGCGCGGACCGCCGGCAGGCCGAAAAACTGTGCAAACAGCTGCGGGAATCCGTAGACGTCTATAATGCGAGCAACAAGGATATTTTCCTCAGTCTGTCTATCGGGTCTGCGGTGGCCGAGACGAAGCCGCTCGAATTGGAAGCGCTGCTGCGCGACGCCGACAATCAGGTCCGCCGTGAAAAGTTGCTCCGGTCGCAAAGCACGCGCAGCGGCATCGTAAATACCGTAATGACTCTGTTGGAGGCGCGCGATTTTATCACTGAAGGCCATGCGGAAAGACTGGAGGTGCTGGTCAGCGGGCTGGCGGACGAACTTGGCTTTGACGCGAGCCGCCAGGACGCCATGAAATTGTTTGCGAAGTTTCATGATACCGGTAAAGTGGGTATTAGCGACGCCATTTTGTTCAAACCGGCGGCTTTGGATGAAAAGGAACGGGAAGAGATGCGGCGACACAGCGAGATCGGTTACCGAATCGCCTTATCGTCGGTGGATTTGCTGCATATTGCGGAATGGATTCTGCGCCACCATGAATGGTGGGACGGGAGCGGCTATCCGATCGGACTTGCCGGAACGGACATTCCTATGGAATGCCGGATTTTGTCGATTGCCGACGCATATGATGCGATGACCAGCGACCGGCCTTACCGACAAGCGCTCTCCACCGCCGAGGCCATGACGGAGTTGCGAAATTTTGCGGGGATTCAGTTTGATCCGGAGTTGTTGGAACCATTTTGTCGGGTGTTGCGGCGGCAGAACTTGTTGCCGGAGGACCTAAAGACAAAATAGTATTTACGTCAGGGTGGAGGAAGCAAAAAATGCGTTGGATTGCTGTTTTGCTAGTGCTTATGTTTGTGGTTGCCGCTCCTTTGTCGGTTTCCGCCGGGACCATGGCGGATTATCTGGAGGCGAGGAAAATATATATAGCGGCCGCAGCCTGTATGGCGGCTTACAACAGCCGCCCCGGCAGCTTGGCGGTAGCCGCTTTCGAACAGGAAGGCTGGCGGATCGAACCTTACAAGCATGTCAGCGAGAAAGCGGACGTTAAATATATGCTGGCCTGGGACACCAATTCCACGTCGGAACAAGACTCCTATTTGCTGGCCGTTGCCGGGACCGAAAGCGTCCGGGATGCGAAACTCGACCTGCGGACCCGAAAAGTCTACTTCGCCGGCAAGACGTTGGCGGAGTTCGCTGAAAACGCCGCCCGCAAAGATCTGCCGCCGGATGCGCCGCGAGTGCACGAAGGGTTCAACCAGGCGACGCAACTGCTTTTGGAAGCGGAATCCGCCCAGTCCAACGACGCCCTGTCGGGGACGCTACGCCGACTGTCCAACATATTGAAGGAGGATAAGGAGGATAGGGTGTATCTGGTCGGTCACAGCCTGGGCGGCGCCGTGGTTACTCTGGCGGCGGCCCGGTTGCTGGATATGGGGGTTCGCCCGGATCAGATTGAAGTGATTACCTTCGGCGCGCCGGCCGTAGGCAACGAGTCATTCGCCGCCCAGTACGACGGCCGAGTCGCCATCACCCGGTTCGTTATGGACAGCGATCCGGTACCGGGCGCCTTGCGGCGGGTTTTTGGCGGGTATCGGCATATTGGACGGGAAGTGGTCTGGAAAACCCCGGATACGCTCAAACAATATTTCGGACATGATGTTCCTGTTTATGTGGATATGTCCTTGCGTAATTTTTATCCCAAACGCCGGGCGGCCATGAACGAAGGAATTGTGTCTGCAACCGAACCCCAGCCCGACAAACCTCGCCTTTACATCGCCCCAATCAAAAATGGGCTGCCACCAGCGCTAGCCGGCGATTTTCCGCTAATGCAGGAGGCTCTGTGGGGTGAATATGATTTGATGGCGGATGGCAACGTGATTGATCGCGGGGACGCGGCTGCCGGTTCTTATTTTGAAAAGGCGGCCAAGGCGGGTTGCACGTTGCTGGTTGTGCCGGAAATACAGGCTGTGCGGGTGCGTGATGCAAATACCTACTACGTTTCTTTACATCAGGCTGTTTTTCGGGTAAAAGACGGGGCGACGGTCCAAGCGGGCTTGTTTGGTAGCAACACCAAGGAACTGACTCCCCTGGATGCCTTGATTCATGGCGCCAAAACAATGAACAGGGAAAGCAGCGTCTGGCTGAATTCCAATTTGCCGGTGAAACAACAGGCGGAATAGCTCGAAAGGAACGGCGATTTTTGGATAACAAGAGTATGAAACAATCTTTTGCTGAACGGGTGGGATTTTTGGGCCCCCAGGGAACCTATAGCCACGAGGTGGCGCTACGGCTGTTTGGCGATGCAGCCATTTTACAGCCGTATGCATCGATTGACGCCGCCATTCGGGCGGTGGCGTCGGGAGAGATCGCCGAATGCGTCGTGCCGATTGAAAATTCCTTGGAAGGATCGGTCAATGTTACGTTGGACACATTGGCCCATGAGGTGGAATTACTGATATCCCGGGAAATTATCATGCCGGTTCGACATAATTTATTGGCGCGGGAGATCGGACGCAATGTTAGGCGAATACTTTCCCATCCCCAAGCGCTCGCTCAATGCCGCCGGACCCTGACCCGCCTGTATCCGCAGGCGGAATTCCTGCCGTTGGAAAGCACTGCGGAAGCAGCCCGTCGGGTTGCCGGGGGAGAATCTGGACTGGCGGCGATTGGCAGCCGGAATGCGGCGGTGTTATATGGACTGGAAATTATTGCCGCGGATATTCAGGATACCGCCAACAACTGTACCCGCTTTGTAACGTTAAAGGTGCAGGCGGCCGATTCCAGCCTCGCCGGTCCCTGGAAAACTTCGATCGTCTGCCAGATCGACGGGTCCAAACCAGGCAGCTTGTATCGTATTTTGGCCGAGTTTGCGGCGCGGGATGTCAATCTGACCAAGATTGAATCCCGGCCGGCCCGTACCGGCTTGGGCGATTACCTGTTTTTTCTGGATATGGAAGGCGGCATTGCCGAGCCCCGAATCCGTCAGGCGTTGGCGGCCGTGGAAAAACAGAGCCGCTGGTTCAAGAATCTGGGCTCTTATGTCGTGGTGGCTTGGGAAGGTTAAGTTTGTAAACCGAAAGAGAATAGGATGATGAGGGTTGGCAAAAGGTCGGGCGGGAATCTATCTGTTGATGTTGTTGGCACCGTTATTCTGGGGCGGTGCATTCGGCTCGACAAAACATGTGCTGACGGAACTGCCGCCGCTGACTATAGCGGCTGTTCGTTTTTTATGCGCAGGGGTTCTGATGATGCTGTGGGCGATATGGCGGGGTGAATGGCAGTGGCCGGTCGTCAGGGATTCCTGGTTGGGATTGCTGGGGCTCGGTATCGTGGGGATTTTTGGCTACAACGCGTTATTCAACATTGGCATGCAGTATACGTCGGCCATTAACGGGGCGTTGGTTATTGTCGCCAATCCGGTGACGACCTCCTTGGTTGCCGTTTTATTTCTCGGCGAGCATTGGAGTCTCCGTCAGGGCGTGGGGGCGGCGCTTTCCTTTCTGGGGGTTCTGATTGTGATTACCCGAGGCGATTTATCCACCTTGTTTTCACTTTCCCTGAATAAAGGCGATTTGATACTGCTGGCGGCGGTGCTGACCTGGACCAGCTACGCCAGCTTGGGTAAGATTGTGATGCGGCGGATTTCACCCACGTTGGCAACCGCTGTTTCCATGCTTGCGGGGGGGCTTTTGCTGCTTTTATCATCCCTGCCGGAACGCGGTTGGGAAAAGTTGCCGGGAATTTCGCTGCAAGTTGCGGCGGAACTGGCTTATCTGGCAATCTTTGCTTCCTTCATCGCCTTTTTGGTGTTCAATATCGGGGTGCGTGAAATTGGGGCTGGCAAGGCCAGCGCCTACATAAATCTGATGCCGGTCGCCGCAGTGATGATTGCGGCGCTGCTATACGGTGAAGTTGTAACCCGGGCTCACATTATCGGCATGGTGTTTGTCATGACCGGCGTTCTGCTGACAACACGCGGGTCCGCGAACAAGGACAAAATAAAGCCCGGAACTGATTCCGGGCCTGGGGAGCGAGGCTAAAACGAAAAATGGCGAGATTGGAATATTTTTCCCGAACGGAGTTGTTGATCGGTTCGGCTGCTCTGCAAAAATTGGCGGCAAGCCATGTAATGGTCTTCGGGATCGGCGGCGTGGGCAGTTTTGTGGTGGAAGGACTGGTCCGGGCCGGCGTGGGGAAGTTGACGCTGGTGGATGATGATCAAATCTGCCCAACCAATATCAACCGTCAATTGCACGCCACAAGCCGGACGATCGGCCGGCCCAAGGTGGAAGTTATGCGGGAGCGAGTGTTGGAAATCAATCCGAGGGCGACAGTGACGGGCATTGCGAAATTTTATCTGCCGGAGAATGCGGAAGAATTTTTTGCGACTCCCTGCGATTACATCGTGGACGCCATTGACACGGTGACCGCCAAAATTGATTTGATTGTCCGTGCACAGGCCAAGGGGATTCCGGTAATCAGTTGCATGGGCGCCGGCAACAAAATGGACCCGACCCGGTTTGAGGTGGCTGACATTTTTTCGACGTCGGTTTGCCCGCTGGCGAAAGTCATGCGCTATGAATTGCGTGCGCGCGGGGTCAAGGCGTTGAAGGTCGTATACTCGAAAGAAAAACCATTGGCTTTACAGAGTAACCCGGAGCCTGCGAGATATGCTGACGGTGGATGTTCATCGGCGGAGAAACGGCCCGGTACGGCCCGACGTCAGATCCCCGGCAGTATTTCCTTTGTGCCGTCGGTGGCCGGCCTGATTCTGGCCGGTGAAGTCGTCAAGGATTTGATCGGCTTTCGTGCCGCGGATTGAGTGATTTCAGGCGCCGCCATAGTGTGGAACGACTGATTCCGAGCAGGGCGGCGGCCTCTCCTTGCCGGCCCTTAGTTTGACGCAGGGCCTGGCGTACTTCGTCGATACCGCCGGCTTTGGGCAAGGGCGGTTCAGGTAGGCTTGAATCTTCCTCATCGTCCCGCATCATCCGGATCACCAGGTCCGGAGTAATCAAATCCTGGCGGCAAACCGCCACAATTCTTTCCACCGTGTTTTGCAGCTCCCGGATATTTCCCGGCCAGTCGTAGCGGATCAGGCAATCGATGGACTCGGGTTTCCAGCGCAGCGGCCGCGTTGAATTTTTTTCAAATCGTCGCAGCATCGCCTCGGCGAATTGCGCGATATCCCCGCTGCGTTCGCGCAAGGGCGGCAACCGCAGGCGCAGTACGTTGAGACGATAGTAGAGATCGGCGCGAAATTGTCGTTCCGACACCCGTTGCTTAAGGTTTTTGTTGGTGGCGGCAATAATCCTGACATCCACCGGCAAGACCCGGTCGCTGCCCAACCGCATAACTTTGCGCTCCTGGATGACCCGCAGCAATTTACTTTGGATGGCGTAGTCCATTTCGGCGATTTCGTCCAGAAATAAGGTTCCCCCGTGAGCGATTTCCAATAAGCCGGGTTTGCCTTTCTGATTGGCGCCGGTAAAGGCGCCGCCGACATAGCCGAACAGTTCGCTTTCCAGAATTTGTGCGGGCAGTGCAGCGCAGTTAATGGCGACAAAGGGCTTTTGCGAACGCTGACTGGCATTGTGAATGCTTTGCGCGAATACTTCCTTGCCGGTGCCGGTTTCGCCCGTAATCAACACCGAGGAATCGGTGACGGCGAATTCCCGGGCGACGGCTACCGCATCGCGGATAGCGCGGCTATTGCCCAAGACATCGGCAAAGGTGAATGTGGCGGTATGACCGCCGGCATAAGTTTTTTTGCGGATGGCGGCTTCCCATTGCTGGATTTTTCCCGTATCCTGAAAGGTAGCCACCGCGCCGGACATTTTTTCTTCGACCAATATGGGAACCTTATTGCAGAGAATTTGATTATTGTTCAGCTCAATGATTTGACCGAGTTCGTCGCGGCCGGTCTGGAGCAGACGGTCGAGGTTGAAATGCGGCAAGATTTGCCGGATGGGTTTCCCCAAAGCTTCGTCACCGGCAATTCCGGTGATTCGGCTGGCAACCGGATTGAATATGACGATGTTCGCTGCGCAGTCGATGGATACGATTCCTTCATAGGAATAATCTAAGACTGTCCGAAACAGTTTGCCTTTGATTTTTTCCAGTAGCCGCGCCTCATAAATGCGCCGTGCCTCCTGCGCCGCTTGCAGGATCCCTTCGCTGCCGCTGCGGATCAGGACATGCGGCACTTTTCGCTTTTTCGCGGCCTGCCCGGTGATCACGCCGCCAATTACCACATCCGCGCCCTCGTGGAAAGCCTGCGACACACGCGAATCCGCCTCGTACTCACTTTGGAGGAGGTACTGACGAAGGTCGACTTCCAAAATCGACCCCAGGCAGTCGATGCCAATGACCATTGAGGGAAATGCCACGATACCGATCCGGGAACCGTAGTGTCGGGCCTGGCCGATGGTGCGCAGGATGTCGAACCCGGTGATCGGCACTTCCACTACCGTCATATCCGGCAGAGCTTCTTTGATGCCGGATGCGGTTCCGCCTCGCGTGATGATAATTTCGATTCCCTGCCGGGCCAATTCGCGGGCGCGGGCGACGCCGGCGCTCAATAGCCCTTGCTCGAGCCTTATTTCTGGGTGGGTTCGCGTCAGCGTAGCCGAAGCCGTTGCGTAAATTTCGTCATCCGGTGCTAAAAAGGCAATCATTAGCTAACCTCCGCTGAAACATAATGAAACATTCTGAAGCAAAAGTAACACGTTTTTTGTTTCATTGCAACTGCGAGAATTAAAAAATATTCTTGCAAAGAGCGAAACGGCTGAAAAACGAAGGGTTGGCATTGTTTTTGCATATAAATGTTCACGATAGGCCATAAATTTCTGGCAATAAGGAGGTGATGCCGCACAGCGTGGGGTGAGAAAGCCGTATCTTGGACCCGTTTGTGAGGCGATGAACGCTTCTGGTGGTCTGCAATGGATTGCCGATTTCATGAATGAAAGGACGGAGACAAATGAAAGAGTACAGTTTCAAGTATGGAAAAGGGGAAGTAAAGTTTTCGCTCGATCCGGCATTAGTAAGGGATGAATTGGTGATCAACGAGTTCCCGGCATTGCCGGACCCGGCCGCCGCAGTGTTGGAGGCGATCCGCAATCCGATTGGGACCCCGCCGTTGCGGGAAATCGTCAAGCCCGGACAGACTGTCGCGTTTATCGTCAATGATCCGACCCGGGTGGCAAGAAGTTATGTGTTTTTGCCGGTGATGATGGATGAACTGAATGCAGTCGGTATTCCTGATGCGAACATGCGGATTGTATTTGCGTTGGGAACGCACCATGCCATGAGCGAAGAAGAAATGGTGGAAGCGGTCGGTGAAGCCGTAGCCAAGCGGGTGAAAATGTATAATCCGGATTGCCGAGACGAGAGCACGATCCAATATTTTGGCACGACTTCCCGTGGTACGAAAGTCGGGTTCAGCAAACTGGTCACGGAAGTCGATCATATCATCTGTACCGGCGGCATTGTCCACCACTTCTTTTCTGGCTTTGGCGGCGGTCGCAAGGCAATGCTGCCGGGAGTGGCGGCGTATGAAACGATCCGTCACAACCACAGCATGATGTTTGACCCCAACGCGGTCATCGGCAAGCTGGAAGGCAATCCGGTGTATCATGACCAAGTCGAAGGCGTGGAAATGTGCCGCCCCTCGTTCCTGATCAATGTTGTGTTGGATGAGGAAAAACGATTCCTGGCGGTCTATGCCGGCGATTACATAGAAGCCCACAAGGAAGCCTGCAAGATGGTCGACAAAGTTTATGGCGCTGAAGTGAAACAGGAAGCGGATCTGGTCATTGCTTCCTGCGGCGGCTTCCCGAAGGATATCAATGTGTACCAACTGCAAAAGACGATGGACAACGCTTGGTGCGCCGTCCGGGAAGGCGGCGTGGTCATTATCCTCGGCGAATGCTGCGAAGGTTCGGGTTCCGCCCAATATGAGAAGATGATGAAGGAACATCGGACTCCGGAGGGAATTGAGGCTGCACTACGGCAGAACTTTGAAATCGGCGCCCACAAAGCCTATGCCGTGACCCGGCTGATGAAAAAAGCGGAATTCATTCTGGTATCCTGCATGGAACCGGATTTTGCGAAAATGCTGCTATTCACGCCGGCGAAAAACATCAACGAAGCTCTCAAACTGGCGTTTGCCAAGTTGGGTCCGACACCTTCGATTACACTAATGCCGATGGGCGCCATCACCGTTCCACTGAATGCCAAACCGACCAAGTAATTCAAGGAGGTATGCTGTTACATGCACGCGATAGAAAAAATTCTGGCCAAAGCGGCCGGAAAAACATCCGTAACGACCGGTGAGATCGTCAATTGCAAAGTGGACATGGCGGGAATCAACGACCTGTACCTGCAGACGATCCGTTCCTTCTACGAAATGGGCGGCAAGAAGGTGCATGATCCGAAAAAAATCGTGGTATTCCTCGATCACTACGCACCGGCATCGACCATCATGCAGGCGGATAATCAAAAACAGTTCCGGGAATTTTGCTGGGAGCAGGGAATTGACCTGCTGATGGATGTCGACCAGGGCGTTTGCCACCAGATCATGGCTGACAAGGGATTGGTGTATCCGGGGCAAGTCCTGGTCATCACCGACTCCCATACAACCATTCATGGGGCGTTCGGCGCGTTCGGCACCGGCGTTGGGGCTACTGACCTGGCTATCATCATGGTGACCGGGCAGTTATGGTTCCGGATTCCGGAAATTATTCGGATTAACCTGGAGGGGACCCTGTCTCCGGGAGTTTACGCCAAGGATGTCATCTTGAAGGTGATTGGTTCACTCGGAGCCGATTATGGTGTATACCGGGCCGTGGAGTTTACCGGACCTGTGCTGAAACAGCTTAGTATTTCGGAGCGGATGGCGCTGTGCAATATGACCACCGAGTTGGGCGCCAAGACGGCCTACATCCAGCCGGACGAAATTACCCTGGCGTTCCTGAAGGAAAAAATAAAACATGACTATGAGATCTTCACTACGGATCCCGGCTATCAATATGCGGCGGAGCATACCTTTGACGTGACCGGCATGACTCCCCAGATCGCCGCGCCGCACAGCGTCGACAATGTGGCGCCGATTGCGCAATTTGTCGGAACTCCGGTGAACCAAGCTTTCCTTGGCACATGTACAGGCGGCCGGGCTGACGACTTGGCGATTGCCGCCAAGATTCTCGCGGGCAAGAAAATTAATCCGCGCACCCGGTTTATCGTGGTTCCGGCATCCAAGAACGTATTGCTGGAAGCAATGGCCAACGGCACCATGAAAACCTTGGTGGAAGCCGGCGCAACTTTTGTGACGCCGGGCTGCGCCGCCTGCCTCGGTACCCATGAAGGGATGCTTGGCGCCGGCGAAACCTGCATAACGGCGTCCAGTCGAAACTTCCCCGGCCGTATGGGTTCGACGAAAGCAAATATTTATTTGGGATCTCCCGCATCAGTCGCCGCCGCGGCGCTGAACGGGAAAATTGTCGACCCGACGGAATATTTGAAATAGGGGTGAAAAACGATGCAAAAAGTATTGAAAGGCAAAGCCTTCGTATACGGAGCGAATATTGACACGGACCAGATTTATCCCGGCCGGTTTCTGGATCTGACCGACCCCG
Source organism: Veillonellaceae bacterium (assembly GCA_012798135.1). The sequence continues at coordinate 48,537 of JAAZNU010000042.1, forward strand.
ACCAGGTGGCCAAACATGCCATGGAAGGCGCCGATCCGAATTTTGTGAAGGAAGTTCAGCCGGGCGATCTGATCGTAGCTTCGACGAACTTTGGCTGCGGTTCCAGTCGCGAACATGCCGCTGTCACTCTGAAAACTGCGGGCGTGGGGGCAATTCTGGCGGATTCGTTCGGACGGATTTTTTATCGCAACGTGATTAATCTGGGCGTTCCGTTGATTGTCTGTCCCGGGATCAGCAAAATTGTGAAGCGCGGCGATGTCCTGATGGTCGACATGACCAACGGCAAAGTAGTGAACGAAACCACCGGCGCCAGCGCCGAGGCCCAGCCGCTGTCGGAGTATGTGATGACTATACTGGAAAGCGGCGGCATAAAACCGATGATCAAGAAACAGTACGGACAGGCATAAGTCGAAGCGAGGACACCAAAAAGGCGCGGTCGCCGATTCAGCAGACCGCGCCTTTGGGTAGGTTTCAGTATGGGGCGGACCGGGTCTGTCCCGGGTCCAACGGCAAGGCTAAAGCATTTTCAGTCTGGGAGGAAACCAGATTGATAAATGCCCGGGAGGAGGGTGATAATTGCCGCCCCTTTTTCCAGGCTAAGCCGATCTGCACATGCAGGGGCGGATTGAGCGGCACCCCGACGATTTCCGTCAATCCTTCCAGGGCCATTCGCATCAGAAAAGAAATGCCGACCCCGTGAGCCACCAGCGATTTTACCGTTTCAATCTGCCCGGAATTAAATACGATATTGGGCTCGAGTCCTTCCTCCTGACAGCGTTTCAAGACGGCATGCCGCTGGAAAAAATTATTTTTCAATAAAATGAACTTTTCCTGCCGTAAATCGTCAAAAGTTACGAAATGCTTTTTTGCAAGCCGGTGTTTGCGGGACACTGTCAGCAGGATTTCCTGTTGGGTGAGGCGAACAGTTTCCAAAGAGCCATGGTTCCCTTCCGGCAGGATAATGATTCCCAGATCCAGTTCCTCCTGTTCAATCAGCCGATTGGCGGCAAAAGAACCTTCTTCATAGACATTCAGGGTTAGCTGGGGATATTGGGTCTGGAAGCTGGTAAATAAATACGGGAACAGGCAGGAGCCGATCATCGGCGGAATGGCCAACTTGATCGTGCCACGGGCCAGCGAGCGCAAATCGTTCATTTCCGCTAGCGTGTCCTGAAGTTCGTGCAACAGTTTACAAGCTCGCGTATAGAACAATTTTCCTTCGTCGGTAAGCACCGCTTTTTTTTGGCTGCGGTCAAACAGATCGATGCCCAAGTCTTCCTCCAGTTTACGGATGGAATGCGTGATACAGGGCTGGCTCACATACTGCTTTTCCGCCGCCCGGGTAAAACTGCTGGTTTCCACGACCGAAACAAAGTATTCCAATTGCCGAATTTCCATACAGACTCCTTATCCGTTTGCAGGTTTTCACGCGGGTTATTACTATAATTTATTATATCATGTTCTTCATCTATTGGATTAATGAAGAGTCTGAATGTTATAGTAAATACATGTGGGAATCCGTGCCGTTTCCGTTAGTCTGTCTGTAGGCGGATCATGAAAAAAGTTTATGAGCAGACTGCCATCCTATGGTGATCAAAATAGAAAAGGAGGAATTTTCATGAGTAAAAACTTAAGGAACGGGCTTATCGCGATCGCAGTCGGACTTATCCTCTGGTTCATTCCTACTCCCGTCGGTCTGAAGCCGCAGGCGTGGCACCTGGTGGCTGTATTTGCGGCCACGATTCTCGGCTTCATTTTACAGCCCTTGCCGATCGGCGCCGTTGCCTTTATTGCGTTAGGAACCGCCGGCCTGCTGAATGTTTTGACACCAGCGCAGATTTTGACAGGTTTCGGCGACACTACCATGTGGCTGATCGTGTCCGCCTTTATCTTTGCCAAAGGCTTTATCAAAACGGGATTGGGCAAGCGGATCGCCTATAAGATCATGGGAGCGATCGGCGACAGTTCGCTCAAGCTGGGCTATGCTCTCGTGCTCAGCGACTTGATCATTTCGCCGGCTACCCCGTCGAACACGGCTCGCGGCGGCGGCATCATGTATCCGATCGTGCGCAGCCTGGCGGCGGCGTTCGGTTCCGAGCCGGGGGAAAGTTCCCGAAAGATCGGCGCCTATTTGATGAAGACTGCTTTTCAGGGCAACACCATTACGTCCGCCATGTTCCTGACGGCGGTGGCGCCGAACTCCCTGTGCGCCGCCATGGCCATGCAGGTCGCCAAGGTGGATCTGAGCTGGGGAACTTGGGCGGTTGCCGGGATTGTGCCGGGGCTGATCAGTCTGGCGATTGTGCCCTATGTTCTGTACAAGATTTATCCGCCGGAAATTCACAAGACTCCGGAAGCGAAAGAGATCGCCCACAAAGAGCTGGAAAAAATGGGACCGATGTCAATGGGCGAAAAAGTGGTGGCGGGTGTATTCCTGCTGGCGTTGATTATGTGGGCCACATCCAGCTTTACGAAAATCAACGCAACCGTGGTCGCCATTGTCTGCGTCGGATTGATGCTGATCGGACAGGCCATTGAATGGAAAGATGTTCTGGAAGAAAAGGGCGCTTGGGATACGTTGATCTGGATGGGCGGTCTGATCAGTTTGGCCGGCGCCCTGAATAAAGTCGGCGTGATCGGCTGGTTCGCCAAGTTGGTTGCCGGTTCGTTGGTCGGGATTTCCTGGCAGGTGGCGCTCGGGATATTGTTGGTCGCCTATATGTATTCTCACTATGCATTTGCCAGCTTATCGGCGCATGTCACCGCGATGTATGCGGCGTTCCTCGCCGTGGCGGTTGGCGCCGGCGCACCGCCGTTCTTGGCGGCGATGTCCTTGGGCGTTCTGTCGGCGTTGATGGGCGGTATTACTCACTATGCGACCGGTCCGGCGCCGATTTATTATGGAGCAGGCTATATTCCCCAGGGAACCTTCTGGAGTCTTGGCTTTGTGGTTTCGGTTATCAATATGGTTGTGTTCCTGGGCATTGGTTCATTCTGGTGGAAACTGGCCGGATTATACTAATCCGGCCGAAATTTCTGCTTGTGCATAGATTCAGGATAACGAAGAAGGGAATGATGATTCATGCGTGAAATACCCGTGGCGGAAATTACGGCGGCCGTGGCGCAATTGTCGAAAGAAGCCTGCTGCTATCTGCCGAAAGATGTCTATGAGGCGTTCCAGAAGGCGCGGGCGGTTGAACCCTCGCCCAGCGGCCAGGAAATTATCGGCCAATTGATGGAGAATGCCGATATTGCCCGCAATGAAGATATGCCGATTTGTCAGGACACCGGCTTGGCGGTTATCTTCATTGATGTCGGACAGGATGTCCACTTCACCGGCGGTTCGCTGGAAGAAGCGATCCATGCGGGAGTGGCCAGGGGCTATGTGGATTCTTATCTGCGCAAGTCATCGGTATCTGACCCATTGTTCGACCGCAAAAACACCAAGGACAACACCCCAGCGGTAATCCATACCCGGATCGTGCCTGGCGACAAAGTGAAAATCAAACTTGCGCCCAAAGGGGCCGGCTCGGAAAATAAGAGCGCCGTTAAAATGCTGGTCCCTGCCGATGGCGTAGCCGGCGTCAAGAAATTTGTCGTGGACACCGTGAAGACGGCCGGCGCCAATTCCTGCCCGCCGATGGTGGTAGGCGTGGGAATCGGCGGCACCATGGAGATGGCCGCTATTTGCTCAAAACGCGCTGCCGCCCGCGATGTCGTTTCCCGTAGCAGCGACGAACGTTATGCGGCGCTGGAAGAGGAACTGTTGACCCTGATCAATAAGACCGGCATTGGGCCGCAAGGTCTTGGCGGACTTACTACCGCCCTGAAAGTTAACATTGAATGGTATCCCACCCATATCGCCAGTCTGCCGGTAGCCGTCACCATCAACTGTCATGCGGCTCGCCATGCGGAAGTTGAGTTGTAGGAGGAATGGCAAACATGGCTAAAGAACCGATTCGCATCACTGCTCCGTTTGATGAATCCGTCGCCCGTTCCCTGAAGGCTGGCGATAGCGTGCTGATTTCCGGAACCATTATTGCGGCGCGCGATGCGGCGCACAAATTGATGGTGGAAGCACTGGACCGTGGGGAACCTCTCCCGGTCGACTTGAAAAACCAGGTTGTCTATTATGTCGGACCTGCCCCGGCCAAACCCGGCGAGCCGATTGGTTCCGCAGGACCGACCACTTCCGGACGGATGGACAGCTATACCCCCCGGTTGATCGAACAGGGACTGCGGGGCATGATCGGCAAAGGCAACCGCAGCCAGGCTGTCATCGATGCCATGAAGAAACATGGCGTGGCGTATTTCGCCGCCGTGGGCGGCGCCGGCGCCTTGATCGCCAAACGGATCAAAGAGTATAAGGTATTGGCCTATGAAGAGTTGGGTCCGGAAGCGATCGCCAAAATGACCGTGGAAGATTTCCCGGCGATCGTGGTTATGGATTCCGAAGGCAATGATTTCTACAAGGCTGGACAAGCTCCCTACGTTCAGGAGTAATCGGGAGATAAGCAAGGAGGGAATGCAGGCTTGAATAGTAGCGAATTTTATCTAAAGCGGCTTCACTCCCTGATGGGAGTCGTACCACTGACATTTTTCCTGTTGGAGCACATTTTTACCACTACCCGGGCGATTGCGGGCCCCAAGGCCTTCGACGCGGCCACGGCTTTTTTGCAAAGCCTGCCGATGCTGCATGGGCTGGAAATTCTGTTTATCGCATTGCCTCTGCTGTTTCATGGCATTTACGGGCTGTTTATCACGTTTGAATCCAAGAACAACGCTTTTTCCTACACATATGCCCGTAACTGGAACTTCTACCTGCAACGGATTACGGCGATCATCACCCTGGTGTTCGTTGCCTGGCATGTGTATTTGTTCCGTTTCGGCGGTGCCGGCCTGGGGCAGGTGACGACCTTCGCCATGGTGGCAAAGATTTTTGCCGATCCGCTGATGCTGGCATTACATGCCATCGGCTTCGTCTGTGCCGTGTTCCACCTGACCAACGGACTCTGGACGTTCCTGATCACCTGGGGCGTCACCGTGGGACCGCGGGCACAGCAGGTCAGCCAATACTTGATGTGGGCCCTGTTTGCCGTGCTAAATGCCGGCGGACTCGTAGCGCTCACTTATTTCCGGGGATAGGGGGCGCAGAAGATGAAATTTATCATAATCGGTGGCGGCGCCGCCGGCCTGATGGCCACACTGCGGATTGCCGAACTCAAACAAAATGTGGAACTGTTCTCCCTGGTACCGGTCAAGCGTTCGCATACCGCCTGCGCTCAGGGCGGCATCAATGGAGCGATCAATACCAAGGGGCAAAACGACTCCACTCAGCAGCACTTTGAAGATACGATTCTCGGCGGGGACTTTCTTGCCAACCAACCGCCGGTCAAAGCCATGTGCGATGCGGCTCCCGGCCTGATCCACCTCCTGGACCGGATGGGAATGATGTTCACCCGTACCCCGGAAGGGTTGCTGGACTTGCGTCCGTTTGGCGGAACCAAACACATCCGTACCGCCTTCTCCGGCGCCAGCACCGGCCAACAGCTTCTGTATGTTCTGGATGAGCAGGTACGCCGCTATGAAGAACAAAAACTGGTCACGAAGCACGAACATCACGAATTTATCCGCCTGATCCTCGACGATAACGGCGAATGCCGCGGCATCGTGGCGCAGGATCTGTACACCATGAAAATGGAGGCGTTCGCGGCGGACGCCGTTATTCTTGCCACCGGCGGGATCGGCATGGTATTCGGCCGCAGTACCAACGGGACAATTTCGACGGGAGCAGCGGCATCGATCGCGTACCAACAAGGCGCCATTTACGGGAACGGCGAATTCATTCAAATCCATCCGACCGCCTTGCCCGGCGAAGACAAGCGGCGTCTGATGTCGGAATCAGCCCGCGGCGAAGGCGGCCGCATCTGGACGATGAAGGACGGCAAACCTTGGTATTTCCTCGAGGAATGGTATCCCGCCTATGGCAACCTGGTTCCGCGCGACATCGCGGCCCGGGCGATCTTCAAGGTTTGCACGGAAATGGGCCTGGGCGTCGACGGACAAAACCTCGTCAACCTCGATCTGACCCATCTGGATCCCAAGGAAATTGACCGCAAACTTGGCGCCATCGTGGAAATCTATGAGAAGTTCGTCGGCGAAAACCCCCGCAAGGTGCCGATGAAGATATTCCCGTCGATGCACTATTCCATGGGCGGTCTTTGGACGGATTACGGCCACCACACTAACATTCCCGGCCTGTTTGCGGCCGGTGAATGCGATTACATGTACCATGGCGCAAACCGACTTGGCGGCAATTCCCTGCTGTCGGCCACTTACAGCGGCATGGTGGTGGGGCCGTCCGCCGTCAATTACGCCAAGGAACGGGGTGCTCGCAAGCCGCTCGATTCGGGCGTATTACAGGCGGCCAAGGAACGCGAGGAAGTCGTGTTCGAAAACCTGTTGCGCATGGACGGCAAAGAGAATCCTTTCCAAATTCACCGCGAGATGGGCGACTGGATGACAGAAAACGTTACGATCCAACGCTTCAACAAAAAACTGCAAGAAACCGACGATAAGCTGGCGGAACTGCAGGAACGCTGGAAACGGGCGGGGGTCAGCGATCCGTCGCGGCACGCCAACCAGGTGGTCATGTTTACCCGGCAGCTTTGGAACATGCTGGAACTGGCCCGCGTGATTACCAAAGGCGCCTTGCTGCGGAATGAGAGCCGCGGCGGTCACTTCAAGCCGGAGTTTCCCGAACGGGACGACGAGAACTGGCTGAAGACCACCAAAGCGACTTGGACGCCGGATGGGCCGGAGTTCAGCTATGAAGACGTTGACACGTCCTTGATCAAACCGCGGGCGCGGCGTTATGACGTGGACAACACCAAAAAATCCGATGCTGGTCAGGCCGCGAAGGGGGCGAAATAAGATGAGCGAATCGCAAAAAACCGTTCATCTGATTGTGCAACGGCAGGATTTGCCGGATTCTAAACCGTATACCGAAGAATTTGTTGTGCCATGGTCGTTGGGCATGAACGTGGTGTCCGCTCTGATGGCGGTCCAGAAAAATCCGGTCACCAAGGACGGCCAGCCCACCAAACCCGTGGTGTGGGAATGCAATTGTCTGGAGGAAGTCTGCGGCGCCTGCGCCATGATGATTAACGGCAAGCCGCGCCAAGCCTGTTCCTGCCTGGTCGACAGCATTCAGCAACCGATTCGTCTGGCGCCGCTCAGCAAGTTTCCGGTTGTGCGGGATTTGATGGTTGATCGGCAGAAGATGTTCGATAATCTGAAAAAAGTGCAAGCCTGGGTGGCCATCGATACAACCGCCAACCTCGGGCCGGGACCCCGCATGTCGCGGGCGCAGCAGGAGGAAGTGTATCCCCTGTCGCGTTGCATGACTTGCGGCTGCTGCATGGAGGCCTGTCCGAATTTTAATGAAAAATCGGCTTTCCTCGGCCCGGCGCCGGTGGCGCAGGTTCACCTGATGAATCAGCATCCGACCGGTGCCATGCAGAAGGCGAGCCGACTGGAAGCACTGATGGGACCAGGAGGAATTGTCGGTTGCGGCAACGCCCAAAACTGCGTGGAAGTCTGTCCGAAGAGCATTCCTTTGACAACCTCGCTGGCCAAACTGAATCGTCAGGTCAACAAGTTTGCATTGAGCAAGCTGTTTGACAACTGAACAAGCGGTCCTAAAAATAAAGGGGCTATGGGAAAACTGATCGTCAGGATTCCCATAGCCCCTTTATTTTTTACTGGAATGAAACCGTCGACGGTGTTGTGCGGCCCCTGCAGGCGCATTTTTTCCAGCGTCACTTTTTCGTTAATGCTGTTACTCGTCTGAGACTGCGTGGCTGCATCAGATCGTTTTGAGGATTGATCCGGTGCAGTTCAGCCGCTACGCGGTCCAAGGCCTCGGCGGACAGCCGGTCGCCCAGCTCGCTGTTCCGATCCCGCCACCAGTAATAGGCGGCGCCCTGGGCCATAAGGTAGCGCGAACTTTCGGCGACCTCGGCGGCGTAACGGTTCCAGTCGGCGATGAACGGACCTTTGACGAGATTTTTTTTGTATTCCGGCAAGGGCGGAAGATCCGTCAGCACTGACAGCACTTTGCCGGCCTTGGGCCGGAAGCGGCGGATCAATCGTTTCATTCGGGCAATCTCCGCTTCGGAATGTTCCGACTGATAGCCATACCAACGGGTGGAATCGAGCATCAGGTCCGACGCAAGCGCGAACGTCCGCAGAAAATATTCCGGGTGACGTTCATAAAAAGCATTCTGCGGGTATACTTTTCCCAGCGCCAGGCGCAGAAACGCCCCCGGCGGCTGAGCACGGTGTGTCTGGAACGCAATGTCCCGCAGCCGGGCGCCCTGCAATTCCAGAACGTGCCGCATTTCCAGCGCTTCCAGGCGGTCATGCAATTTCATGGCCGGGTCGTCAAAGATAGAGGGGTCAACGACATAGCCGCCGTGGCGGTTGATCAGGTCATGGATATGGGAATCGACGATGTAATGGGACAGCCAGCCAAGGGCAAACGCCCGGTCCGTCGATTTATCGGCAAGTACCAACAATTGCAGGGCAACCTTGGTCGGCCGAACTTGATGCACATCATCCAATTGCGAGGATACAGGACGGAGGTGCTTCGGAAGGCGGATTCCATATTGTTTGTACAACCGGCCATTGATCTGCGGACTGGAAATCATATGGGCCAGCCAGGCGGAATCCGGTGCCAGCGATCCAAGGAAAAATTCGGCGCGGGTTTCATCCTGCAGGTCGAGGTAGCATCCGGCAGGCGATTGCACCATGATATCCGCAAAGTATAGATGTCCGTAAACCTGGCTGGCCTTGGCCAATTGCGACGAACCGGCCATGACAAACAGCCAGAGAAGAAGGACTCTGACTCTCCAACGCTTCATAGCTCAGTATCCTTTTCGGCAACTTCAAGAAATTATATAGAAATAATACGCGTGAAATGAACGAAAATCCTTCTTGGGGAACCGATTGCTTGCTGCTCTGGCAGGAAATAAGCGCCAGTCGGCGAAAAAATAAATATAGGGTAGTTGGTTGTTTCTCCATCGTGGATAAGGCATAGGGCATCGTTGTAACCGGATGGACTGATCAGCGGACCTTAACACCGATTCGGGCGCTGTTTCGCTTTCGGGCTGAGGGCTTGGGTGTTGCAGATTTTTTTTGTCCAGCGATCACGGAAAGGATTGATAAGATGCAAGAGTGGCGAATCAGGTTGCTTCATCCGGAGTATGCGGCAAGGGCATTGCCTTGAATCAGGCTGGCTGTGGGAAGAAATACCCGGTAAAAAACGCAGATGATCCTGCCCAGATGGTCCGGAGCGACACCGTGGGCGGCTTGCTGCAACGGCGCGCCGCTGAAGGTGGCGACCGTACGGCGGTGATCTGGGCGGCGCGAAATCTCCGGCAAACTTACGCCGAACTGTATGATGCCGCGTTAAAAGTGGCGAAAGCCCTTGCCGCTTATGGCCTCGTCCCGGGGGAACATGCCGCAGTCTGGGCGCCGAACGTGCCGGAATATCTGGCCGTCGAGTTTGGCTGCGCTTTGGCCGGTGTGCCGATTTTGTTTATCAATTCCGGCTACCGGGCTTATGAGCTGGAATATGCCCTGCGGCAGTCGGATACCCGCATCCTGTTTCTGGCGGACGGCAATCTGCAGCCGTCAGAATACGTAGACATTGTGCGCGAGGTGCGATCGCGATTGCCGGCCCTGCGTCAGGCCGTAGTGTTCGGCGAACACGCCGGGGAAGGCTTCACGACGTGGCCGGAATTCCTCGCCTTGGGAAGTGGCCGCAACAACGCAACGCTTGTTTGTGGCGACGATATTTTCAGCATTCAATACACCTCCGGCACGACCGGCCAGCCCAAAGCCGCCCTGCTCAGCCATCAGGCCTACGTTACCAACAGCTTTGCCATAGCGGAACGTCAGGGACTGACCGCTGCCGATGTGGTCTGCGTACCGTTACCGCTGTTTCACGCCTACGGCTGTCTGACTCTGTTCTCGGCCTTGGCGGCCGGTGCGACCGCCGTGGTCAGCGAGCGCTTCCGGGCGGGTGATCTCCTGGCTGCTATTGAACGGTATGGCGGGACGGCGTTATCCGGGACTCCCACGATGTTCGTTGCGGTACTAACCGAGATGGAGACGCATTCGTATGATCTAACTTCTCTGCGGGGCGGCAATGTCGCCGGCGCGTTCTGTCCGCCGGCACTGGTGCGGCAGGTGATCGAACGCCTGCCGGCGCCGGAATTCGGCATTCTGTACGGATCGACGGAAGGCCTGGTCAGCCTGATGAACCATCCCGCCACGCCGCTGCCGGACCGGACCGGAACTGTCGGCGTGCCGATGCCAGGTTTTGAAGTCCAAATTATTGATCCCCGAACCGGCGACCCCTTGCCGCCGGGGCAGCAGGGCGAATTGTTGCTGCGCGGCCCCGGACTCATGCGGGGGTATTACCGCCTGCCGGAAGCTACCGCCCAAACCATTGACGAACAGGGCTGGTTGCACAGCGGCGATCTGGCCGTGGTTGACGCTATCGGGAGCTACCGGATCACGGGGCGAATCAAGGACCTGATCATTCGTGGCGGGGAAAACGTGTTCCCGGCGGAGATTGAACAGTTTCTGCTGACGCATCCGAAAGTGCGGGATGCCCAGGTGGTGGGCGTTCCCTGCGACTATTATGGAGAGGATATCGTGGCTTTTATCCGGCTGAAAACCGGGGAAACAGCCACGGCTCTGGAATTAAAAAAGTATTGCCGCGCCCATATTGCCATCGGTCGGGTTCCGGCCCTGTTCTTTTTTGTGGACGAGTATCCGCTGACGGCCAGCGGTAAGATTCAAAAATTCAGATTGCAAGAGATGGCCCGGCAAAAAATGTCGGAACCTTGATGCGACAAAAGGTGGAGGTGTTTCGGTTGGAAAAAAATGAAGTGGCAGCAAAACTGCGCGACATTATCGCCGGGCGGATCGATGGCATCGACCCTGCCGGTATGAACGACGACACAGAACTGGCGGCCTTGGGCGCCGACTCCCTGGCGCTTAGCTGGATCATGGCCGATGTGGAGGATACCTTTGATTTTGTTATGCGGGGCGGCGAATTGATGAAACTGAAAACTTTCGCCGCTTTTGTCGACTATGTCGTGCAACGAGTCGGCAAGTAGGGCGGGCGTTGCCGCGGGGGTGCAGGAAATTGGCCGGAGTGCGCCGCGTTTCGATGCCTATGCCAAGGTAACCGGTGCGGAAAAATTCGCCGCCGATCTTTATCCGCCGCATTTTGTCTGGGCCGGTGTCAAACGTTCGGCGCATGCGCATGCCCGCATCCTGGAAATCGACACGACAGCCGCCGCCGCGGCTCCTGGCGTGATCGCCGTCTTGACGCACCGTGACATCCAGGGGAAAAACCGCCTGGGCATCTTTGAAAAAGACCAGCCGATTCTGGCCGACGAGCGGGTGCGGCACCATGGCGACGCCGTGGCGCTGGTGGTGGCGGAAACCAAAGAAGCGCTGGCGTTCGCATTGGCGGACATTCAAGTCAGCTATGAGATATTGCCGGCGATATTCGAGCCAACAGCGGCGGTGGCGGAATCGGCTCCGCTCCTGCATCCGGATCGCCCCGACGGCAATGTTTTGCTTGCCGCCGAGATTATTCAGGGAAATGGCGCGGCGGAGCTCGAACAATGCGCGGTAACAGCAAGTCTGAAGGTTGCTTTGGGATGGCAGGAACACGCTTTCCTGGAGACGCAAAATGGCGTGGCCAGCATGGATGCGGCCGGTGAACTGCATCTGACGGTTTCCACCCAGACGCCGTTTCGGGACCGGTTGGAACTGGCGGAGGCTTTGCAAATCCAGCCTCAGCGGATTCATATTTCAGCTCCCTGTCTTGGCGGGGCTTTTGGCGGGAAAGACGGTGTTACCGTGCAGGGATTTTTGGCATTGGCGGCCATGCATTCCGGTGGTCACCCCGTGAAGTTATGGTATTCCCGGGAAGAAAGCATGTTGGCCGGAACGAAGCGCCATCCCCTGCAGGCCGAGTATCGCCTTGGCTGCAACGAGCAAGGCGTGCTGGAGGCTCTGGACTGCCAGCTGTTGTTTGACACGGGTGCGTATGCGGGCATGGGTGATGTGGTACTGGCTCTGGCGATGGAACATGCGGGAGGCCCATACCGAATCCCGAACGTACGGATCAACGGCCGGGCCGTGTACACAAACAACCCGGTGTCAAGCGCTTTTCGCGGTTTCGGCGTGCCGCAGGTCGCCGCCGCCATGGAACAGGTGCTGGACGAACTGGCGAAAGCGGGCGGCTTTGATCTCCTGGAGCTGCGGCGGGAAAATGCGGTCGGCCGCGGGGATTGCACGCCCGCCGGCGTTCTTTTGTCAGGGACCGTCGGCCTTGCTGAATGTCTGGACAAAGTGGCGACCCATCCCTTATGGATGGGTCGTAATGAGTGGATTGCCGGCGCCCCGCCACATAAGCGCCGTGGTGTCGGCATCGCCGCAGCCGGCCATGGAGTCGGGTTTGGACCGGTTGTCGCCGATTATGCGAACGCCAAACTGGAAATTCTGGCCGACGGTCGCCTCGGGGTATGCGCGGGAGTCAGCGACATGGGTCAGGGCAACGCCAGCACCTATGCGCAGATCGTCAGCCATGTCCTGAGTCAGCCCTACGAAGCGATGGAACTGATCCTGCCGGATTCGGACAAGACGCTGCCCTCGGCGTCTTCGTCGGCCAGTCGCACGACGTTCACCTATGGCAAGGCAATGCTGACGGCGGCGTTGGCACTGAAAGACCGGTTACTGGCCCGCGCGGCCCTGCTGCTTTCGTTTCAGCTGTTGCAAAGTGTGAAGCCGGAAGATCTACTGTTACTGCCCGGCAAAGTTCTGCACCCGGGTTCCGGCCGGGAGTTGCCGCTGGCAATGGTGGCGGGATTCATGGATCCTGCGGAACGCATTGTCACGGCTAGCTATACCAGTCCGGTCAACTCGCAGGCTTTGGCCAGCGGCCAGAAGCTGCGGATGTACGGATTTCCGCATCGGGTCTTTTCTTTTGGCGTTCACCTGGTTCAATTGGAGGTGGACACCCGCACCGGCGAAGTCAGGGTATGCGGGGGGCTGGCCTGCATTGACGGCGGAACCGTTCTCAACCCCCAGGTCTATGAACAGCAGGTGCAGGGAGGAATGGCGCAGGGGCTCGGCTATGCCCTGTTTGAAGAGTTCAGTGTGACGCAGGGCAGGATTGTGACGGGCGATTTCAGCACCTATATCCTGCCGACGGCGGCCGACCTGCCGGATTTCGCCGTGTTGCCGGTATCGCCGTACGAGCCGGACGGCCCGTTCGGGATGAAGGGGATCGGCGAAATTACCGTTGATGCTGTACTGCCGGCGGCCGCCAACGCGCTGGCGGCCGCTGTGGGATCGCGCATTGCCGCCAGTCCGTTCACGGCGCAAAAAGTGCTGGCGGCGCTGCAAAGCAGCGGGCAGGAGGGACAAGTATGATGTTGAAATTTTGCCTGAACGGGAACCCGGTCAGGCTGGAGACGGCGCCAGACCGGCGGGTTGTTGATCTGCTGAGGGAAGACCTCGGCTTGACCGGCACGAAAGAATGCTGCGGGTCTGGCGAATGTGGCGCTTGTACGATTCTACTGGACGGCGAGAGTCGGTTGTCCTGCCTCCTGCTGGCGGCGCAGCTCGACGGACGCGCGGTGACAACCATCGAAGGGGTGGGCGGCGCTGACCGGATGCATGCGGTACAGCAGGCGTTTGTCGATCACGGGGCCGTGCAGTGCGGTTTTTGTACGCCGGGAATGATTCTGGCCACGCTGGATTTGTTGCGGCGGATTCCCGACCCGAGCTGTGAGCAGGTGCGACAAGAATTGAGCGGCAATCTTTGCCGTTGTACCGGGTACCAAAAAATTGTCGACGCGGTCATGGCGGCCGCCAACACCCTGAAAGAAGGAAATGCTAAAAAATGCGGATAATGCTCCCGACGTCTCTGGCCGAACTGTACGCAGCTCAACAGGAATTTCCGGCGGGAACGATCATGGCCGGTGGCACCGATCTGTTGGTGAAACTACGCCGTTGCGGCCAGCGGCCGCCGGCATTGATTTGCCTGGAACGGGTCGCGGAATTGCGGGAATTGGCGCTGACGGACGCGGAAATCGTGATTGGCGCGGCCGTTACATTGCAACGGTTACTGGAATGTGATACGGTAAAAACGGAATTTGCCGCCTTGCATCAGGCGTTGACAGTATTGGCCTCGCCGCCGGTCCGACACAGCGCCACTCTGGCCGGCAACCTTTGCACGGCTTCGCCGGCGGGGGATACTTTGCCGCCCCTGTATGTGTTTAACGCGAGCGTCGATACGGTTTGCGCCGGGAAGTATCGGCGCATTCCAGTGGCGGAGTTTATCGCCGGTCCCGGCAGAACCGTCTTGCAGCCCGGGGAAGTCGTCACGGCGGTTAGGCTGGCGCGCGGGCCGCGTGCCAGACGTTCGGGTTATTACAAGGTCGGCAAACGCCAGGCCATGGCGATTGCCGTAGCCAGTCTGGCGGCGTTGGCGACGCCGGCGAAAGATGGCCGGCGGACGATCCGGTTGGCTTGGGGTAGCGTCGGACCGACGGTGATGACTGCGCCGGCTATTGAAAGCTTTTTGGCGAACCGTTCCCTTACCGAAGAAAATCTACGCCAGGCGGGGGCCCTGGTGTCGAAATTTGTGCAGCCCATCGACGACCTCCGGGCCAGTGCGGAGTATCGTCGTCAACTGGCAGCCAATCTGCTGCTGCGATTAGCGGCCGATTTCGACGCGGGGGAATGAGGAGGAAGGTTGTATGCCCGGACGACAGGCAGTGGAGCTGACGTTGCCCATTCAAACCGAATTTTTGCCGGTGGCGACGGCTTGCGTGGAACAGACGGCGCAGGCTTATGGCATGGGGCGGGTGGAAACCATGCACCTGATGCTGGCCGTGGAGGAGGTGCTCTCTTTTCTGGCGGCCCGGTTGAGCGGCGGTCATCATCTGATGAAATTGCATTGTCACAATGGCCGTTACTATATGGAGGTGGTCTGCCGCTTTCCCAGCAATGTTCTGCCGGTTGGCGCCTTTAACATCACCTCGACGGTATCCGCCGACGACGAGCAGTCGCTGGCGGAGATGGGGCTGCTGCTGGCGGCGCGAACCGCCGATCATCTGGCCGTGTCGGCAAAAAATGGCGATATGGAGATCCGGTTCGTGAAAAATCGGCAGTATCCCGCTCTGCCGACGATTCCTGCATCGGTTGCCATGCAGGGAAGTTCGCGTATTGTCGAGCCGGCGCCGGAACTCATCAAACAGTTCGCGGCGCGGGTAGCAGGAAAATATGAGCGGCAGGCGCCGGAGTATTTCCAGGCGCCGGGGAAAGTCGCCGACATGGTCGCCAGCGGCGACTACGGCGTTTCTCTGGTGGCGGATGGCAAGAATAACATTATGGCCGGGATCTTCTGGCGCAACGGAAAACAGATGGCGGAAGCGGCAGGTCCCTATGTTTTCTGCGATGAAGCCGATGCGGCGGTTCAGGCAGTGGAAGGTTGTTTGCAAAGGCTGGCCCGGACTTCGGTGCTGTGTCTCGTGATTCAGCAGCCGACTCCGGATATGCCGGCGGGATATTTCGAACCGTTGGCGCAGGATGGGAGCGTGCTTTACCGTCAGCTGGCGGAAGATAATGGAACCCTCGTTTACGCGCATCCGATCTTTGCGGATTATTTGACCGACGGTTACCGAAATTTGTTCTTGCCGCGCGACATTCGCCGGGTCGAAAATCAGGGGGAAAAACAATCACCGCATTCGGCCTTCGCGGTTCGGATGGATCGGCCGGCCAGCCGGGTCGTCATGGAGTCGATCTGGGCGGGCGAAGATGCTTTGGCGGTAGTGGAGCAGCATATTCAGGCCCTGCGGCAGGAAGGCTTCCGGGAAATTTATTTTCATCTGGATACGGGCGTGCCGGAACAGGCGCTGTTGAGTCCGGCGCTGTCGGCCAACGGGTTTGAGCCGGCCTGGATCGTTCCCTGGGGTGGCGAGGGAGATATTTTGGTCTTGGCGCACCGGGAGGAGGAGTCGTGCTGATGCACCCGTTCCCCCCCCTGGATATGCTGGTTCCCCGCCACATCCAGAAAATCGAACCTTATATTCCCAGTCGGCCGGACGATGTATTGCGGCAGATGTTCGGCTGTCCGACCATTTATCGGCTCAATAACAACGAAAACGCTCTTGGGCCATCGCCGGAAGCGATCCGGGCCATCCAGGCGGTCCGGCCGGAACAGGCGGCGATTTATCCGAGTGGCGATGCTTGGCATTTGCGGCAGCGATTGGCGGAAAGGTTTCATCTTCCGCCGGACTCCTTCATTGTCGGCAACGGCGCCAACGAGGTGATCGCCTTCGTGATCAAGGCATTCTGCCAGGAGGGCGACAATATCATCACAACGGACCGGACTTTTGCCGTGTACGAGTGGGTGGCGGAGTTTTCTGGTTATGAAGCCCGGCTGGTTCCCTTGACAGCGGATTATAGTTTTGATGATGAAGCCATGCTGGCGGCGGTGAACGAGCGAACCAAGATTATCTTTCTCTGTAATCCCAATAATCCGACGGGAACGTATTGGAACGAGGAACGGCTGCGGCGGTTTCTGGACCGGGTGGATGGTCGGCGGATCGTGGTGGTCGATGAGGCTTACGGCGAATTTGTGGCAAACCCGGATTTCCCCAATGGGATGGAACTTTTGAGGGAATACCCGAATTTACTGGTGTTTCGCACTTTTTCCAAAATGTTTGCCTTGGCGGCCTTGCGCATCGGTTTTCTGGCCGGTCAGGAAAAAATCGTCGACGTGGTCCGGCGGACCTGCGTGGTCTATTCGGTCAATTCCTTCGCGCAACAGGCGGCCATTGGCGCTTTGAAGGATGCGGACATGCAAATTGACCGCACTCGCCGGATGGTTCAAGAGGCCCGGCAGTTTCTTTGTGAAGAGCTGCGGCGCCTGAAGCTGCCCTTCATTGCCGGTGAAGGAAACTATGTGGTGATTCGCCTGCCCATGAGCGATACGTTGGCCTATCGGAAACTGATGACGCAGGGGCTGATGGTCCGCTCCATGACCGGGTTCCGCTTCCCCAATCATATTCGGGTGACACTCGCGACGGTGCCGGTTATGGAAAAACTGGCGGCAGGTTTGGCCCGGATTATTACCTGAACGAGGAGTAAGTTTTGCATATATGCAAAAAACGAGGATGGAGAGTGACAAACATGAATGTCAGCACACGGGATGAAAATGGATTCTGGGTGATTCGCTTGGAAGGAAGGTTGGACATCGGCAACGCGGCCGAGTTCGAAAAAGCCTGTCTAGCTTGGATTGACGAAGGAAGGCCCAATCTGGTGCTCGATTTTGGTGCCCTCGAATATATCAGCAGCGCCGGTCTGCGAAGTATTCTCGCCGCTACCAAGAAGGCCAAAGCGGCAAACGGCAGCCTGTCCCTTTGTTCCTTGTCCGGCTTGGTGGCGGAAGTAATTAGCATTTCCGGTTTTGACAGCATCCTGACGGTGTTTGAGGACGTACCCCAGGCCACGGCAGGGGGGCAGGTCTGATGGAAGCGGCGGAAAAAACCTTTTTGGCGAATTTGGACACCTTGCCGGCGATTGTCGGTTTTGTATCCGAACATGCGGCGGCGATGGGAGTCCACCCGAAGCGTGTGATGCATCTGGAACTGGCGGTGGAAGAGGCCGCCGTCAATATTTGCAGCTATGCCTACGAGATTCCGCCGGGCGCGGTAACTGTCCGGATTACGCCGGAACCTGGAGTGGTACGGATCGAACTGATCGACAACGGCGTGCCGTTTGACCCTTTGTCCATGGATGCACCGGACATCAAGTCGGAACTGGAAAACCGCGAAGTCGGCGGGCTGGGAATATTTTTGATTCGCCGGATGTTGGATGAAGTGCATTATAGCCGAAGTGGCGATCAAAACATTTTGTCGCTGGCCGTTCGCCATGATGAGAAATAGGCTGGCTGTTGTTCGCACGATACTTTTATTAGGGTTGCTGCTGTTGCCGTTGCCGGTCGCAGCTTCGATATTGAAACCGGTTCGGTTTATGCTGCAGTGGAGTCACCAGGCCCAGTTCGCCGGTTATTATGTCGCTCTGGAAAAGGGATTTTACCGGGAGCAGGGACTTGATGTTACCATCGTTCCCGGCGGGCCTGGTTTGGATGCATCCGCTTACCTCAACCGCGGCGACGTGGACTTTGCCTCGTTGTGGCTGAGTACGGCGCTGATGCTGCCGGAACAAGCGCAACCGTTGGTCAATGTGGCCCAGATTGTCAACGATTCGAACATGGTGTTGGTGACCCGTCGCGAAGACAATATTGAAAGCATCGCCGATTTGGCGAACAAGAAAGTAAGCATTTGGGAGGGAGATTTCCGGGCGCCCTACGTTGCCTGGCTGCAGTCGAAAAACGTGACGCCCCGGATTTTTCCGCAATATTATTCCGTGAACCTGTTCCTGCAACGGGCCGTAGATGCCTGTTCGGCAATGGATTATAACGAAGTCCACATGATTTTCCAAACCGGAATTGATCTGGACGAGTTAAAGCTGTTTTCGTTACGCGACTACGGATTCGGGTTTCCGGAGGATGGCGTATATGCTACCGCGGAAACGGTACGGCAAGATCCTCAGCGCGCAATCGCTTTTCGTGCCGCTACCCTGGCGGGATGGCGGTATGCGGCGGATCATCCGGAAGAGGCGCTGGACATTGTCATGCAATATGTTGAAAAGGACAATGTGCCAACCAATCGGCCCCATATGAAGTGGATGCTGGCGAATATTTTGGACAGTGTGATGCCTGACCAGCAAAGCGAATGGATATTCGGCGTATTATCCCGCCAGGATTATGAACGGACCGTTCGGGTGCTTCGAACGCAGGGAATGTTGAAGCATGTACCGGGTTATGAAGAGTTCATCGGTGGAGGCCTGATTGATGTTCCGTAACTGGAGTATTGCCTGGCGCTTGGGCGGGTCGATGCTGTTGGCCTCCCTGGTTATTTTGGGTGCGGTGATTGGCTACGGCTATGGGATTGCCCGGCAGATTCTCGAACAGGAGCTGGAGGCGAAGGCGTGGCAGCTGTCCCGGGCCGTTACAGCCCGCATCGAAAGCGTTGAAGTTGCCGTGAGAAAGACGGTCGACGGCATGGGCGGCCGCATGACTATCGCCGCGCCGGAACAACAGGAAACCTTGTATCTGTTGCTGGAACGTCTGGTACGCGCCAATGAGGAAATCTATGGCGCTTCGATCGCGCTGGAACCCAAGGCGTTCGGGTACAGTGAAACCTACGCCTCTCCCTATGTCTATCGTTCCTGGAACCAACTGGTCCGGGATGATCGCGGGAGACGCGCAGATCGCTATTTTGTGCAGGATTGGTACACTATTCCTCACTTGACGCGACGACCGCGTTGGAGTGAACCCTACCGTTCGGCCTCGCGCGGCAACGCATTGATGGTGTCCTATTCAACGCCGATTTTCGATGCACAGGACCGGTTCCGGGGAGTGGCGACTTGCGATATTTCGTTGGAGTGGCTGGCCGATTTGCTACAGTCCCTGCCGTTGGGCAAAGGGGGCTACGCTTTTTTGCTGTCCCGGAACGGCACCTACATTACCCATCCCGACCGCCAGCTGATTTTAAAGGAGAATATTTTTAGCCAGGCGGAAGAACAACTGAATCCGAAACTGCGTGAACTGGGCCGTCAGATGGTGCAGGGCCGGGAAGGTTTTATTCCCTATGGCGACGTGTTTGCCGGTCAACATGGCTGGCTCTTGTATCGCTCCATTCCCGCAACCGGCTGGTCTATCGGCATTTTTTTCCCAGAAGCGGAGTTGATGGCCAAAGTTTCGGAATTGAGTCGCCGGGAGGGTTTTGTCGGCTTCTTTGGCTTTTTGCTGTTGATTCCCGTTATGATGTATATCTCCCGATCCATTACCGAACCGCTGCGAAAACTGGCCGATAGTACCAAGAGTCTTGCCGGCGGCGATCTGGATGCGCCCTTGCCGATTATCAAGGGACAGGATGAAGTGGCAAACCTGGCCGGATCGTTCGCGTCCATGCGGGGGGAACTGAAAAAACACATTGACATGCTGCAGGCGGCGGCAACCGCCAAGGAACGGATTGCCAGCGAACTGCGCATTGCCCAGAGCATCCAGATGGAGCTGGTGCCCAAGACGTTTCCGCCGTTTCCCGGCCGTCGGGATTTTGAACTGTATGCGATGATGAATCCAGCCCGGGAAGTGGGCGGCGATTTCTACGATTTCATGATGCCGGACCCGGAACATCTCTGGATAGTGATCGGCGATGTTTCCGGCAAGGGGATTCCGGCAGCCCTGTTTATGGCAGTTACCCGCACTTTCCTCCGGGCGTTTGTGCAGGAGGAAGCGTCGCCGGGCCGGGTGCTGGCCCGGGTCAATGATGAATTGGCTTGCAACAATGAATCCAATATGTTTGTAACCCTGTTCTGCGGGGTGGTTCATTTACCGACCGGCGTGTTCCGGTGGGCCAATGGCGGCCACAATCCGCCGTTTTTTCTGCCGGCCGTCGGGAAAACGGAATTTCTGCCCAGAACCAAGGGCGCTCTGGTCGGCGCCATCGAAGAACTGACGTTTGTGGAGGCCGAATTAAAGCTGCAACCTGGCGATACCTTGTTCTTATATACTGATGGGGTCACCGAGGCCATGAATCCAACCCAGGAATTGTTTGGCAATGACCGGACCCGAGATTGCCTGCAAGAACTTCGGCAGCAAAATTGCGTCGGCATCGTCAACGGGATGGCGGCCCAATTGGCCGACTTTGCCGAGGGGGCCGAACAGTCGGATGACATTACCATGTTAGTGCTGCGATTCTTCGGTCCAGACCGGACAAACGATCCTCCAGGAAGGCCGGATAAAGCATGAGCTGTGAGCGGAACCGGGCGGGAATCGCCGGTATCGGACCTACGTGCCGGACCGGATCGCCGAACCGCGTTGGAATTGGAATCGATCATTGTGGACATAGCCAATGGATAACTTAGTCCAGCGGGGAGGGGGCCGGGTGCTGTTTTGCCGAAGGTTTGCATCGGCAGTTTTTGCTTTCATCGTCGCGGGGTTCCTTTGGCTACCGACAGCAATGGCGGAAACCTTGGCGGATATCGATGCTGAGATTCAGGGAAACCGGTCAATCCAAATTCATCGGAGCGGGCTGGATGCCTATAATATTTATGATGGGGTGACCAACAGTCGTCTGGACCGGAAATGGACGATTCTTCAGGCGGCAGGCGTCAGCTCTTATTTCTTGACAAGTAATTATGCCAACTTTTATTCATTTACCAGCACCGCGGGAGTCACCGACACCAAACTGGATATGGTGACCACTACGTCAACGCAGCGACTATATCGCCGGGGTTCAGGCGCAACGTCGGAAATTAGCCGGGGCTATTTCGGCGCTTGGTGGGGTGACCAATATCGGGGAATTCAGGCGTCCCGAGATGAGCAGGCGATTTTGGCGGCCTGGGGCAGTGATTTGCAGCGCATTTACGTGATTGATGTGCCGGCAGGCTATACGCTGGTCGGCGGAATTGCCTCGCCGATGGAAAAAAACGGTGAATACCGGGCCGGCGGGGCCTATCAATATTATTACAGCGGCAACTTGGCCACGATGCGCGGCTGGCTGGTTTACGCCCTGTATGCGCCGGATTACACCAAAAGCTATGCCGGTGCGGTGACGAGCGCGCAGGCGGCAGGGCGGGGAATCGTCGCGGATTTGTCCCGCCACCTGGATCAGACTCGCTATTCCGACGATTCACCGGATCTTCCGCAGTTAAAAAAGCGGGCCGGCGAGTTCTGGATACGCGGTTTCGGCGGGAGTATGGATACTGTGGAGAGTGACGGCAGCTCCGTGCACTCGCTAACCTCGGGCGCCAGCCTGGGTTGGCAGAGACTGACCGGCGGCCATACGCCGGGCGCTCATCGTAAATCATATTTCGGCGTCATGCTGGGACAAGGCCAAAACCGTCAAAAGTACGGGATCAGCGATTATGGCAGCGGACCGGTGGAAAACACAACGACAACAACCGTCGCCGGAATTTATGGCTTGCATATCAATCGTCCGGAAAGTGCGCGCGCGTGGTATAGCCAATGGTCATTGCTGCATGGCGGCCTGAATTATCACAATGAGGTGCCGGGCGAAATTGCCGGCGCCGGTCTGACGCAACGTTACGACGGCACGATTTCCATTCTTTCACTGGAGAATGGAGTTTCGTTCCGACAGCGAAATGGCTGGCTTTTGGAACCACAGCTGCAGCTTTCCTACATCCATATCCATCAGAAGGATTTTCGGGACAACTTGGGAGCACTGGTATCATTGCGACAGGGAAACTCCCTTTGGGGGCGCCTCGGCTTCGAAGCAAGACGGACCATGGGCAAGACGGCTGAGCGGAAATCCTGCTATTGGGCCAGAGGTAGCTATAGCCGGGAGTTTTTGGCCCGCAACGAAGTGGACGTCGCGGGTGACCTGGGCAGGAGCAGTGCAAACCGTGACGCATTTTCGCTCTCGCTGGGCACGAATCGGCATCTTGGACGAAATATCAGACTACAGGCCGAGGCGGTACATTATTTCGGCGGCGGCAAGGGGATTCGGGCACATTTGTCCGTAGACTATTCATGGTAGAAAAACATTCCAATGTGCATTGGCCCAATCCGTTTTGGATATTGCGACATTGCGTTTCGAGAACTTTGGGTGCTATAATCTAACAAAATCAACAGCGGCCAGTTAGGCAGAAGCAATGAAGCTTTGCTCGATCGAGCAGAGCTTTTTTTGTTATTGCCGGGCAATCAGTAAGGAGGAATACAAATGAAAGTGTACAACAAGTGGCTGGTTTTCCTAGTGGCAATGGGGATGGCAATGGTCCTACTGGCAGGCTGCGGCAAGTCGGAAAAAGCACCGGCCAAGGCAGGTGCCGGCGCAACAGCGGACGGAATTAAGATCGGTGTTTTGTATTCGACAACCGGACCTTTTTCCATTTCCGAAAAGCCGATGCTTAATGCCGCGAAAATGGCGATTGACGAAATCAACGCCGCTGGCGGGATCAAAGGGAAAAAATTGATTCCAATTTATGAGGATTATGCTTCCGACCCCGCCAAGGCAACGGAAAAAATCAAAAAGCTGATTTTGCAGGACAAGGTCGTGGCGACGGTCGGCACCAATTCGTCAGCGACCCGTTTGGCGGTTATTCCGGAAGTGCAACGCAATAAATCCGTGCTAGTATATAACACGTACTATGAAGGCGAAAAACCTTCACCCAACGTGATCTACACCAACTCGGTGCCGAGCCAGCAAAGCGCGGACTTCATTCCCTGGATCGTTAAAAATCTGGGCAAAAAAGTGTTCTTTGTCGGGTCAGATTACGTGTTCGGCGTAACCAGCGTGAAGAAGGCCAAAGCTATGCTGGAAAAAGCGGGAGGGCAAATCGTCGGCGAAGAATTTGTACCGCTGGGCCATACCGAATTTTCTTCGTTGATCAACAAAATTAAACAAGCCAAGCCGGATGTGGTATTCTCGGCAGTGGCCGGCGATAGTGTGGTACCGTTCTATAAACAATATCAACAATACGGAATTTCTTCCAAGGATATTCCGATTTGCTCCATCGCGACGCATGAAGCAACGATCAAAGGGATCGGCGCAGCGGCGGCCGCCGGCCACTATAGTTCATTCGACTATTTCCAGGTACTGGACACTCCGGCAAGCAAAAAATTTGTGGCCGCCTATAACAGTAAATTCAAGGACAACACCACGGTGACCAACCTGGCCGAAGGTGCATATCACGGCGTATATCTCCTGGCGAAAGCACTCGAAAAGGCTGCGGCCTACGACGGACCCACGCTGGTGAAAGCGTTTAAAGGGCTGGAAATTGACTCGCCGCAAGGGAAAATTAAGGTCGATGAAACCAATAACCATACGTGGCTGCAATCCTTCATCGGCAGAGTGAAACCCGATGGCACGTTTGAAATCGTATACGGATCGAAGGCATTGGTGAAACCGGAACTGTAATCCGTATTCGTGCAACCGTGGGGAACAATTACACGCGACGGCACAACGAAGTGCGTTTGTCGAAAGCCGATTTTTGCTTTCGGCAAGCGCATTTTTGCAGCGTAACCATTACCGGGAAAGGAGCGAGAAAGAATGGAGCTGTTCATTTCACAAGGAATCAATGGACTGAGTGTATCAGCCATGCTGTTTATCACTACTTTGGGGCTGGTCATCATTTTCGGGCTGATGGATGTCGTCAATATGGCTCATGGTGAATTTATCATGATCGGGGCCTATGTGACGTATTTTGTGACTACCGTTTTCCAGTGGCCGTTTTTTCTGGCTATGTTGCTGGCATTTCTGACGGCCGCCTTATTCGGGGCTCTCGTGGAGATGACGCTGATCAAGCGCCTCTACGGCAAGGTGGCGGAAACGATGCTGGCGACGTTTGCGCTGTCGACAATTTTGCAGCAAACGGTGCGGATGCTGTTCGGGCCGGAGGATAAATTTGTCGGACCGCCGTTGGCAGGGCATTTTTCGGTGAAGGGGATTGTGATTCCCCACTACAACGTATTTTTGATCATTGTTGCTTTGGCGATCTTGGCGGCGACATTGATTTTGTTTTTCAAAACATCTTTTGGCATGCAGTTGCGGGCAGTTACACAAAATCGCAGTATGTCACAATGCCTCGGCGTTAACACGGCACGTATCGATACACTGACCTTCGCGTGTGGGTCCGGACTGGCAGGTTTGGCCGGCGCTTTGATTGCCCCCGTGAAAAGCGTCATGCCGTTGATGGGTTCTTATTATCTGGTGGACGGTCTGTTAACCGTTGTCTTGGGCGGTGTCACTTCAATCGTCGGGACAGCGGCCAGCTCGACGGTGATCAGCGAGTCGGTCACGCTTATGGCTGGCTATATGAGCGAAATCACGGCCAAAGTTTTGGTGTTTCTGATTATCATCGTACTGATTCGCTTTAAGCCGGAAGGCTTGTTTGCAAGTGAGAAGAGGTGAACGGGATGTTGGAAAAATTGAAAGAAATGGGCTGGGAAAAATATATTGACATCCTGCTGTTTTTGTTTTTGGCCCTGTTTCCGTTGATTGGCTCTTTGTTCCGGGTGGAAATGATGAGCAAGTGCATTGTATATATTGTTTTCGCGCTTTCGTTGGATATTTTGTGGGGCAGCGCGGGTTTGATGAATCTGGGACAGGCGATATTCTTCGGCTTGGGCAGTTACGTTCTGGCCCTGTCTTATGCGACCCGTGATGGAATCCCGGCGTTCATGAGCGGATTTGGCGTGACGGAAGTTC
>JAAZNU010000043.1 GCA_012798135.1 Veillonellaceae bacterium
CGCGGTTTATTTCCCGTACCCCAAATCCACATCGCGACCAGTAGACATAGTCTTTCCGAAGAAATGGCCCAACGTGATTAATGTGAAAAACTGCGATAGAACGAGGAAAACGAAGAAAAACGTTTGATTATTAAGGGAGGTAAGAAAATGGTTGAAAAATTGGTGCGGTTTAATAGGGTGGAAGAACTTGATCGTGTCTCTCGGTCGCGGAAATTTTTGTTTAATTTCATCGTTGTGGATATGGAGTTTTTCGGGAAACCCGAGCAAAGAAGCCAAGAAGAGCAATATTATATGATTATTGGGATTTCCGATTCTTTGTGGACTCAGTGGGTGAAAAACTCCACCACATTTAATACACCTGATGATCAAGCCAAAGTAATTTATGAAGTTGCACGTCGTGAAGTTGAACAAAAAGTTAAGGAAGGCTTGCTGCAGGAAGAATTTACTGTTGAAAAAGGCAGTTATGATTATTCAACATCCAATAATCAATGCCCCTACGATCCGGCATTTATTGCCGATTTTGGCGAGCCATTTATCGTAACGATTCCCAATAGGTATATTGGGTTCAAAGCTGAATAAAGGATGTTGACTACACAGAACGAATTGGTTCCATTTGTTCGGCATCATGCTGCTTTTTAACAAAGGAGTGATTGATTATAATCAATGAAATACAGATCAAAGACTGGCAAAATATGCTAGAAATCTTTGATGTTCTTTGCATTCACCAAGATCGAAACTTATGGAATTTGCGCGGGCAAGCAGACGCGTCGTGGCATCTCACGCCATCATTGGTTCGATATTTTGAGCGGGAGGGGGTGCCATCCCCGAAGGCTCATGGGATTGAAATTTCCACTTTTAGAGAATTTCAAACACAGGCCCATTTATATGTTCCGCACACGGTTCTTGAACAAATAAGTGCTGATGTCTCTTGGATGATGCTGATGCAGCATTATTCTTGTCCGACCCGATTACTTGATTGGACTCAATCACCATTTATTGCAACCTATTTTGCAGTTGAGCAATGCGTTGACGCAGATGGAGCGATATGGCTATTTAATTCATCAAGATTAGACACACTCATGCTGCAGAAATACGGACACCTGAAGGATCAGATAGATAGGATTTTTGATCACGAATATGCAATACCAGCAATTTATCCAATACTGGGAGCCATTCACACGGAGAGGTCTGCGGCACAACAAGGATCGTATACCTTTTGTTGCAGCTTAGTCGGAAGCCATGAAAAAATAATTGATGAGTGCTTTGCTGAAAAATTTCCGAATGCAAATGGGGCAGTAGATAAGCGCCTGAACAAGATTATCATACCCGCAAGACTAAAAAATGAATTCCTCGCACGCCTAGGAACGATGAATATAAACGCGCGAACGCTTTTCCCTGGAGCTGATGGCCTTGGGAGGTCAGCCGCGGAACTTGTTAAGCAAAGAGTATGGACGGGAAATTAGAACCTAATCGGACTATTGCGGTAAATCAGCATACGCTCCAAAGGCATACGAGTGTTTTGCAAGTATAAATTTAGTAAATCTGTCTTTATCTTGTTGACGCAGTTGACGCCATTATATGGAGAAAACCTTCTCTTAACTCCGAATCTTCGGGCTTGGCGTTCCCGGTGGTTATGCCAGAAAACGGCGAGTCTCCATCGTTGCTCGGAGTCCCGATTTTTTGCATTTTACGCACGATTGGCAGGGGAAATCGCCGCCGATCCAGAATTAATCTAAATTGCGATTTTTACAGACACGGAAGAAGGTCGAGTCAGTTTGAATTGGCAGGATCAGATTCCCGAGGACATCAAAACTCTGTACGAGATTCACAATTACCACCACGCGGCGGAAGTTCTCTCGATGAGCTATTCACAGGAATTCGGCGAGATCATGGAGGCGCTGCGGCAATTCAGAATTACCGAGGCCGACATCACTGCCGGCGGCGGCAACGAATCCGTGATTCCCAAGAAATTTTCCGAGGCGCTGCGACCGCTGGGTTGGTATGAAACCAAAATCCAAGGCGATCTGCTGATCCGCAAGATTGTTTCCGGCAACGGAGTCGGTAGGACCGTTACGGAAGAACTGAGGATCGATAATTTTCTGGACGGGCATAAAGTGGATTATGTGAAAAACCAGGTGGCCTTTGACCTGGAATGGAACAGCAAAGATCAGACTTTTGATCGTGATCTGTACGCTTTCCGTGCTTTTCATGAGTGCCGGATCATTGGCGCGGCGGTATTGGTGACCCGCGCAGAATCATTGAATGACGTTTTCCGACGCTTGGGCGTGATGGCCAAATACGGCGCTAGCACTACCTGGATGGGAAAATTGCTTTACCGACTGAACGCGGGACGACACGGCGGTTGCCCGGTATTGGTGTTTGGGATCACGCCGCAACTGATAAACGGAGGATAAGACAATGAGTCCACGGGACCAATTCGTGCGCATGGCGGAAACCATGAAGTTCAAGACGGTTCTGGCCGATCCGCCTTGGCAATTTCAAAACCGGACCGGCAAGATGGCGCCGGAGCATAAACGATTAACGCGGTATTCCACGATGAAACTGGCCGACATCTGCAGCCTGCCGGTCGCCGATATGCTTGACGAGACGGCGCATCTGTATCTTTGGGTGCCCAACGCGTTGATGCCGGAAGGGCTCGAAGTTCTCAAGGCGTGGGGGTTTGAGTACAAAACAAACCTGATCTGGTATAAAATCCGCAAGGATGGCGGGCCGGACGGGCGCGGCGTCGGCTTTTATTTCCGGAATGTAACCGAAATGATCTTGTTCGGCGTCAAGGGGAATAAGGCCCGGACGCTGCAACCGGGACGCAGCCAGGTCAACATTATCCGCTCCATGAAGCAGGAGCATTCGCGCAAGCCGGATGAATTGTACGATCTCATCGAACGTTGCAGCCCCGGTCCGTACCTCGAAATGTTCGCCCGCGGCGTCCGGCCCGGCTGGACCTCGTGGGGCGATCAGGCGAACGAGGACTACAAGCCGACCTGGCCGACTTACCAAAACAATTCGGGCCGGGAGACATTCGACAAAGAAAAGGCAACGGCCCTGTTTGAACGGCGCGTACCGACCTGAAGGTAACGAGCGGCTCCGGCGATTTTCGCCGGAGCCGTTTGTATGATGGTTCGATTAAAATTACCTAAAAGGTAAAAAATATTGAAAGATATAAAATTGAATGCTATACTTAAGCCAAGAAATCGAGCGTAAAGAAACCTAATCCGTGTATCTAGAGGAGGTGACAAATCACTATGAGTAAAACCGAATATGAAGAGCTGATCGCGTTTCATCCGGGATGTTATGTGAAAGAAATCATAGAAGACATGGGCATTACCCAAAGTGAATTTGCCCAAAGGCTAAATACCACGGATAAGACTCTGTGCAAACTGGTGAATGCTGAAATACCCTTATCCGATGATCTCGCGCAAAAATTGGCGCAAATGATGGGAACCTCTGTAAAAGTGTGGCTGGATCTGCAGGCGCGTTATACAGAGAAGATTTTGGAAATCAAACGGCGAAAAGCGCTGGATGAGGAAAAAAGGTATTTAGAGATTCTTGATTACAGCTATTTCCGGCGCTTGCATGTGGTGATGGATACGAGAAATTCAGCGGAAAGAATCGCCGAGCTGCATAAATTTTTCAAAGTTTCCTCGTTGAGTGTGTTAGGGGAAAAGGATTTTTTGGTTGCCTGTAAAACCGCCGTTCCAGATGTTACCGAGAAAAATATCGTGAGTTCCAATGCCTGGATCCAAACTGCCTTGAACGGCGCAGAAAAGATTGATTGCAAACCATTCAATAAAAAGCGGCTGCAAAATTATCTGCCTGAAATCCGAACCATGACGTTGCAGGAACCCTCGGCTTTTTTTCCGCGCTTATGCGCGCTGTTCCAGGAATGCGGGGTCGCTTTCATTTTGTTGCCGCACCTGAAAAATTCGGGAGTGAATGGCGCGGTAAAGTGGATTCATTCGGAGAAAGTTTTGCTGGCCATCAACAATAGAAGATTGTATGCGGATGTGTTCTGGTTTTCTTTGTTTCATGAAATTCGGCATATCTTGCAACAAAAAATAAAGGAAACCTTTATCAGTTCGGATAAAGCGGCGTGCATCAGTTGCGCCGATAAAGAACTGGAGGCCGATGCGGATCGGTTTGCGGGAGACTATCTGATTGCCAGGGGCGAATATGATCGCTTCGTTGGGAAGGAACCCTTGAATGAAAATTGTGTCAGGATTTTTGCGCAGCAGGTTGGCATTCACCCGGGCGTGGTCGTGGGAAGACTACAACATGATGGACACCTGGATTATAACCAGCTGGTAAATTTAAAAGAAAAATATGAAGTGCAGATAGATTAGCTTATCAGAAAGCGAATACGTGTTAAAAAACTCCTTTCCTTTTGCCCTTATTTATGCTAATAATATACTTAACCGGAGTGGAAAATCCCGCCAAAAGGAGCTGAATCGTATATGGAAAGTACGGGCTTACCAAACAATAATCCGGAAAACAAAGGGGTAGCAAAAACAATTATTTTAAGTTTTTCGCTATTGCTGGGTCTTTGTGTGTTAGGCTATTTTATTTTCCAGGGGCTAAAAACCTTTAGCGACAAAGACCGCGTGGTAACCGTCAATGGGTTGGCGGAAATGGATATGAAGGCAACTTCCGCTTCGATTGTCTTATATTATTCGTTTTCGGGCGATGATTTCCAGAATATACTTCAGCAAACGGAAAATAAGAAAGGTGCCATTATTGATTATTTGACAAAAATCGGCTACAACAAAAGTGACATTACGATCGGCAATGCAGATGTAACCGATCGACAAAAATATTACGAAACCCGCATCCAAAACGGCGAACAGGTACAAGTAAAAATAGACCGCTATACCGTTGGACAAAGCCTGACCGTAAAATCGAAAGACGTAGAATCGATCGAAAATAAAGCGGCGCAAATAAACTTGGAGTTGGTTACCAAAGATTTAACAGCGAATATAAGGACGATCTATACTTATCCTGAATTAAATTCGATAAAGCCGCAATTAATCGCTGAAAGCACCAAAAATGCCCGCATCGCCGGCCAGCAATTTGCAGCCGATTCGCAAGCAAAATTAGGCAAAATAAAAACGGCTTCCCAAGGCCAAATTTCTCTTACGGAAAAGTATCTCCATGATGAACGCGGCGGAAAACAAAAAATTCAAAAGGCCCGCGTCGTAAGCGAGATCGTCTTTTTCTTAGAATAATAACTGCCCGACACAAACAACCCCGGTCGCTTGACCGGGGTTTACTTTGTGTCGGGAAAAAGTTTGCCGCAAGCGTTCACGCCGCCGCTACCGGGTTTATAATAAGGCTGAACTACCATTATCAATAAGGGAGGTTGGCTGCAATATGAACAAGCAAGCCATGACCCGCGCCTTTGCCCGTGGCGCCGCCACGATTTACGAGCATCTGTCCAAGCCGCTGTACGTGCAGAAGGAGGGGCCATATTTTGTCGCCCTGGTCACGGAAACGAGCCCCTGGCAGATTCATCTGTATGAAATCCTCGACGAAGTAGCCTTTTTGACCGAGCCCAGCGAGCTCCCGCCGGTTTTCGCCAGCGGACTGTTTCTTTACGAAGCACTGAAGAGTATGAAGTTCCCGGTGGATGACGCTTTGCACGAAAAGCTGAAACTGTCGCCGCGCAAAATCGTTCCCGACACGCCTGCATGCCGCCGGGTGATCGAGCAGCTGTTTCGTACCCAGCCGGTGATTGCGTCCGGCATCTTCCTCATGACCGACGCCGCCGCGCTATTTTCCGCGCTGGATCTGCTCAAGCATCCCGCCGCCGTCCAGTAGTTCCAGGCCGTCAACCATGGATTTTGCAAGAAACGGAAATGCTTGCTGTTTACAAGGAGTTTGTCGGCTCCGGCTCGAACATAGTACTACGGGTTGAAAACTCGACAGAATGAGTCGCAGGGCGGTCCCACGACTCGCAGCAGTTGTAGAAACGATGGGAGAGAGGCGGATATGAGCATGAAAAAAATGGTGGTTCTCGTGGTGGCAGTCCTTGTGTGTATGAATTTTGTCGCCTATGCCAACGAACAAGAGGCTACGGATTATTCCCAGCCGGCCCATTGGTTGGCGCTACCGACTGTGATTGACAAAACAGTGGATGTGTTTTTCCTCTATCCCACCTCCTGGCAAAAAGTCGATAAAAATGAGCCGAACATCTGCAAAATTGATAATCCGTCCATGATCCAGGGGGCCACTGCTGCTCTTTCACGTCAGGCAAGCGCGTTCGAACCGATCGGGAACATTTATGCCCCCTATTATCGACAGGCGGACGCCGTATATACCTTGTCGCTGCCGGAGGAAGATCAGGTGCGGGTTATTGGCGGCATCCCCAAATCCGACGTATTTGCCGCCTTTGACTATTACATCCAACACTACAATCAGGGCCGGCCGTTTATTTTGGCCTCGCATTCCCAGGGCTCGGATCTGATGCGGTATATCTTGGCGGAATATATGAAAGAGCATCCCGATGTATATAAAAGAATGATCGCGGCCTATGTGATCGGCTATTCCGTTACCGGGGACTACCTGGCCCGGAATCCCCACTTGAAATTTGCGGCAGGGCCCGACGATACCGGGGTGATCATTTCCTATAATACCGAAGCGCCGGTAATGAACGGGAAAAATCCGGTGACCTTGCCGGGCGGCATCTCGATCAATCCCATAACCTGGACCAGGGACGAGACCCTGGCCACGGCGGCGGCAAGCTTGGGCTCCCGGATGCTGGATAAAGAAAAGAACTGGAGCCTCGTGAAAAATTACGCCGATGCCCGCGTGGACAAAGCTCGCGGGGTGGTAATCTGCAGTACCGCCGACGTCGAAGCGCTATCGCCGGGGAATAAAATGCTCCCCAGAGGCGTTTACCATTCGTTCGATTATCCGTTTTATTACTATAATATCCGGGAAAATGCCGCCAACCGGACTGCGAAATTCCTGGCGTCGCACTTGTAGGCGCAAACCGGCAGGCATATGCTGAACTATATCCAGCAAGACTGGCTGTCCGGCCAAGCTGCCCAATGAAAAAGCAGGGGGAATGGTGCTGCAATGAGTAGTGTTTTTCATGCCCAGGCCCGCGAAAAACAGGGCCGAATGACGGTCGGCAGCCTGGCTACGGCACAGGCGCAAGCGTTTGCCGACAAGCCGGCGCTTCTGTTCCCTCGTCGGCAGTTGACGTACACTTTCGGCGAGTTGGAACGCAACGCCCGCGAAGTGGCGGCGGGGCTGATCGCTCTCGGGGTGGCCCGCGGCGAGCATGCGGCGCTCTGGGCGCCGAATCTGCCGGAGTATATGAGCGTGGTGTTCGGCTGTGCGAAAGCGGGCGCGCCGCTGGTGCTGATCAATACCAATTACCAGCGAGCCGAGTTGGAGCAAATCCTACGGCAATCGGACGTCACGACGCTGTTTATCGCCGATGGGGCCGGCCGGCCGGGCGAATACCTGGACATCATCCGGGAAATCTGCCCGGAACTGGCGGCGGGCGGACTGCCCGGCGCGGCTGAAACCCACCTGCCCGCTCTGCGCCAGATCATCTTTCTGGGCGGCGAAAGACAGCCGGGGATGCTTTCCTGGCCGGAATTTTTGACGCTGGCGGCCAAAGCGGCGCCGGGCGCGGTCGATGCCCGGGAAACAACCGTCGAACCGGCGGACATTTTTCTGATCCAGCATACTTCCGGCACTACCGGCGTTCCCAAAGGGGCCATGATGACCCATGCCAGTTATGTCCTCAACATGTGCGCCGTGATCGAGTGCCAGGACTTGTCCGCCGACGATTGCATCTGCGTGCCGCTGCCGTTTTTTCATATTTATGGCACGATCATGGTGTTGGCCTTTTTGGCGGCCGGTGCCTCGGTGGCGCCCGTGGAGCGGTTTCAGGCCCGGGCCATGCTGGAGGCGATCGAAAGCTGCCGCGCGACCGAGGTGTGCGGCACGCCGACGATGTATGTCGCGGCGCTGAAAGAACTGGAGACCCGCCAGTTTGACCTGTCCTCGTTGCAGGGCGGCACGATCTCCGGGGCCTATTGCAGCCCGGAGCTGGTGAAGGCGGTCGTGGAAAAAATGGGCGCGCGCAGCTTCGGCGTCATTTTCGGCATGACCGAGGCGCTCTGCACCATGAGTCGGCCCACGGACCCGCTGCAGCGCCGCAGCGGCACGGTCGGCCGCGTCATGCCGGACCGCGAACTGAAAATTGTCGATCTTCACACCGGGGAGACGGTGCCGACGGATGCGGTCGGCGAGCTTTGCGTCCGCGGCGTGCCGGTGATCGACGGTTATTACCGCATGCCGGAAGCGACCGCCCAAGTCATTGACCAGGAGGGCTGGCTGCACAGCGGCGACCTGTTCCGGGTCGACGCCGAGGGGTATTATTCCGTCGTCGGCCGCCTCAAAGACATCATCATCCGCGGCGGCGAGAATATCTACCCGACGGAGATCGAGGACTTTCTGCAGACGCATCCCAAGGTGGCGGACGCGCAGGTAGTGGGGATTCCTTGCGACTACTTCGGCGAAGAGGTGGTGGCGTTCGTTCGGCTCAAGCCTGGCTGCACGGCGACTTCCCTGGAACTGAAACGGCATTGCCGTCAGCAGATTGCGCTGGACAAGGTGCCGGCGAAGGTCCTCTTTGTCGAGCAGTATCCGCTGACCGCGAGCGGCAAGGTTCAAAAATTCAAGCTGCGGGAGATGGCGGTCCGGCTGATGGCCGAAGCGGAGTGACAGGGAACTGCGGGAAGGAAAACGAAAAAATTATCGGAAAGAGGTGTTGACGGTGGAGAAAAAACAAATTGAGAGCAAGGTCAAAGAATTGGTGGCCAAGTGTCTGCCCCAGGCGAATCCGGACAGTATTACGATGGAATCCGAATTCATCGCGCTGGGAATCGATTCTCTGGCCATGAGCCGGATCATCGCGGAAATCGAGGATGCGTTCGATATCGAGGTGCGAATCGGCGATATTCTGAAGCTGAAGACGTTGGCGGCCGCAGTCGAGTATCTGGAGAAACGCCTGGCCGGCTGATCCGGCGCGGTTGAAAGGTGAATACCGATCTAAAGAACAGGATGAGAGGCTATAATTATGAAGGCTCCGGCGATTTTTGCCGGAGCCTTTTTAAATCCCTTGAAACGTTTGGCACCGGATCAGACCGACGGAGTCGCCGGGACACGGACGCGGATCATGAATTTGCGAATATCCGCCGGATCGTTGATCAACAGCTTGCCCAGCCCCTGACCGCGATGTTCCCGCAGAACGAAAACGTCCGACTGGTAGGCGAAGAAGGCGAGGTCGGAGATCACCCGGGCAAAGCCTACCTGGGTGTGCACGATATGATTTCATATTACTTCCACACGCTGGGCGGGTTCCCTGCCGGCGTAACTCAACAAACGCCCGCCACCAATAAGCGGCAAAGCACCTTGATTTTGCATATTTTGGTGGAAGTGACGGCCATGAAGTGGTAGAATGTCGTTGCACCGGCCTTAGGCAAAAATTTTTTCACGGGGAAGCCGGCCAGGCATTCATTCGCTATTATTATTTCATTGGGGAGTAACAAAATGAAGCAATTATCGTATCGAGCAGCCTTGATGATTCTATTTCTTTTGGCACTGACCAATAGCGCTGCCGCCGAAAAAGAGGACTTGCTAAATCAATGTACGCAAGCTAAGGACCAAAAGGAATTTTCGCAAGCCGTATCCTACTGCACACAAGCGCTTGATCTCGATTCCGACTACATCGATGCCTTGTTTTGGCGTGGCTTTTCCCAAATACAACTCGGGAAATATGACGATGCCATCAACGATATGTCCCGCGTATTAAAGCTGCAACCGCTGGATGTGGAAGCCTGGTCGCACCGGGCCGCGGCTTACCGGCGTTCCGGCAAGTTTACGCAGGCGTTGTCGGATGCGAATCGCGCCCTGGAGATTGATCCCCAAGACCTAGGCGGCCATATGACCCGGGCATTGATTTACTTGGATTTGAAGCAATATGACGCCGCTATCGCCGACTGTGCAAAAGCGATCGCAATCAACCCGAATTTCGCGGAGGCCTATAATAACCGCGGCAAATCCTATGGCGATCAAGGGCAACACTCCGCTGCCATCGCCGACTTTACAAAAGCGATCGAACTCAATCCCAAATACGCGGAGGCCTTTAATAATCGCGGATTTTCCTACAATCAACAGAACCAATACGACGCCGCGATCGCCGACTACACAAAAGCGATCGAACTGAATCCGAAGTTTGCGGAGGCATATCTCAACCGTGGTTTTGCCTACGATAAGAAGAAGCAACCGGCCGCGGCCATTGCCGACTATACAAAAGCGATCGACATCAATCCCAAATATGCGGAGGCCTATAACAACCGCGGCAAGTCTTATTACGATTTGAAGCAATATGACGCCGCTATCGCCAACTACACCAAAGCGATCGAAGCGAATCCCAAATACGCGGAAGCGTTTTTCAACCGGGGAGTATACTATGCTGACCGGAATCAACATGCTGTCGCCATAGCTGAATACACCAAAGCGATCGAAGCGAATCCCAAATACGCGGAAGCCTTTAACAACCGTGGCATTGCCAACTTTAATCTCAATCAAAGCCTCGCGGCTGTCGCCGACTTCACTAGGGCGATCGACGCGAATCCGAATTTTGCGCTCGCTTATTTCAATCGCAGCATATGTGCGGCCAGCCTCGGGAGCGTTCGGGAAGCGGTTCGTGATTGTCAAAAGTTTCTTTCGGTAGCGCCCGATAATGCATACTATCGGGAATATAGAGAAAATGCCAGCGCCTACATCGCCGCGCACGCCGGACAATAAGGCTTAAAATCATATACTGGCACAACAAGAAGGATCGTGTCAAAACTTCGGTTTCGGCACGATCCTTTTCTTTTCAACCGGGAGGGTTTCTGTAGGCACTTTACTCGATCGTCACATTGACGCCGGTGAAGCTGATTTCCGCCGAAGAACCGGGCCGGCCGCCAACCAGCAGGACATAGTAGCCGGGGCCGAGGGTCAGGTTCGACAAGGCAACCGGCGAATCCTTCTGGCCGTTCCAGCTTCGCTCGAACACGACGACCGATTTCTGGTTGCCGGAGCCGATCCTTTCGATGCTGAAACTGTAGCCGATGGCTTGGTTCTGGGCGCTGGAGATCACATAGGAGCTGCCGGAGAAAGTGGCGGCAGAGCCGCCGGCGGCGATCCGGAAGTGCCCGAGTTCCTGGGTGGCGCCATACTGCGTGCCGCCGATTTTGGAACGCACGGTGTAACGCTGCGGCGCGGCAAACGCGGTCAGGCTGAGCAATAGCAAGGTGACCAGAACGACGGAAACGGCGATCACTACATTCCTTTTCACCATAAGCGCCTCCTTTGCCTTTGTTTGGTCCGGGATTGTTTCGGTACGACAAGCCGCGTTGTACTTCTTGATAATGGACCGGCAGCGAGTTGGACTTTCCTACTCATAGTGTAACAGACCAAGGGGCGAAAAGCCAGAAAATTTGCTCAAAGCTGGTTGCGCCTAAGTGTTTCGGCGGTGTCGGTGATTTTTTACAGGGGAGAAAAGGGAACCGGGGCAGTAATGTGTAATAATATTACGTACAGGACACTTCGCCCATCTGCGGCGGTGGCCGTCTCCGATTGGTCCGCACCGCGTTCGGACACAAAGGACCCGATGAAGGCGCCAGAATATGCAGGAGGATATTTGGAACCATGGATGCACACTCTATCTATGCCGGCGCCCTGGGGACAGGCGTGTTGGGGTTGATCGTCGGCTGGTGTTGGTGCAGGCGCAACAGTAATCGGCAGCTGGCGGAGCAGCTCCGGCAAGTGGAGACAGCTTCCCGCGACAGCCGGGACTTGCTCGCGACCGCAGCGGACCTCGCCCACCTGGGACCGTGGCGCTATCATTATGATAAAAAACTGTTCGAGTTCGACGACGTGTTTTACGCGGTGTATGCCACGACGGTGGCGCGGGAAGGGGCGTTCATGACGCCGGCCGACTACACCCGGAATTTTGTGCATCCCGACGACGCGGATGTGGTCGCGGCGGAAATAAAGGCCATCTTGCAGAGTACCGAACAACACGCGACGCGGGCTTTTGAGCATCGGATCATCCGGCGGGACGGCGAAGTCCGCACCGTTTCCGTCCGGGTCGATGTGGTCAGGGACGAAGCGGGCAATATCCAAAAGTGGTACGGGGTCAACCAGGATGTCACCGAATCCAAAATGATGGCGGAGACGCTGCGGAATAGCCGGGAAATGCTCTCGCTGGCGGCGGAGCTGACGCATCTCGGGCCGTGGAAATATCATCCGGAAAAAGACTGCTTCGAATTCACCGATGAGTTCTACGCCATCTTCGGCACGGATGTGGCGAGGGAAGGGGCGGTCAAGACTCTGGAGGAATACGTCCGGGAATTTGTTCATCCGGACGACGCCTGGATGTTTAAAACAGCCGAAATTGAAAAGAATTACGTGCACCGGATTATCCGCCGGGATGGCGAAGTGCGCTTTGTCGCCGTCCAGGGCAATCTCGTGAAGGACTCCGCCGGCAAGATCATCAACTGGTATGGGGCCGCGCAGGACATCACCGAGCAAAAGGCGGTGGAGGCGGCCTTGCGCCGGCAGACTGAGGAAATTCGCCGCCTGGCCTACACGGATGCCCTGACGGGCTTATCGAACCGCGCGCATTTGAATGAATGGCTGGAAACCGTGATGGAGCAGGCGCGTCGCGGCCAGGCGGCCGGCACCGTTTTGTATATTGACCTGGATGATCTCAAGACGGTGAACGACACGCTCGGCCACAGCTACGGCGACGCCATTATCGCTGAAGCGGGGAACCGCATCAGGGAGGAAGCCGGCGACGGCGCCTGGGTGGGCCGCATCGGCGGCGATGAGTTCGTCGTGGTGCTGCCGGGCTGCCTGGACCGGCGGCGCGGCGTCCGGATCGCCGACGGGATCATTCACGCGCTGAGTCGGGATATCGAAGCGTTCGGAGACGTTTTTCACCTGTCGGCCAGCATCGGGGTGGCGACGTATCCGGCGGATGGCGCTACCACCGACGACATCCTCAAGAACGTGGACAACGCCATGTATTTCGCGAAGCAATCCGGCAAAAACTGCTGGAAATTCTACGGTGCGGACATGCAGGCGGCGGCCTATGAAAAAATGGTTCTCACCAACAATCTGCACCGTGCCGTGGCCAATAAAGAGTTTTCCTTGCATTATCAGCCGCAGGTCCATATCGCGACCGGCGCCATCGTCGGTTTCGAAGCGCTGCTGCGCTGGAGTACCCCGGAGAACGGCGACATTCCGCCGGCGCGGTTTATCCCGGTGGCGGAGCAAAGCGGCCTGATCAGGGTCATTGGCGCCCGGGTGCTGCGGGAAGCCTGCCGGTTCGCCCGCCGCCTGGCCGACAGCGGCCGGGAAAGCCTCGGCGTCGCCGTCAACGTGTCGCCGCATCAACTGTGCGCGGACGGCTTCCTCGACAATGTGCGCGAGGCCGTGCGGGAGGCCGGGATATTGCCGCACCGGCTCGAAATTGAAATTACCGAAAGCGCGTTGATCGCTTCGCTGCAGGAAGCGATTTCCCGGCTGGAAACACTGCGGGCGATGGGAGTGCGGTTGGCGCTGGACGATTTCGGCACGGGCTATTCCTCGTTGACGTATCTGCAGCGGCTGCCGGTACAGACGCTGAAAATCGACAAGTCCTTCATCGACCGGATTTTGGATACCGGCGCCAACAAGACCATCATCCGCACGATTGTCGACATGGCGCACCAACTGGACATGACCGTGGTCGCCGAGGGCGTGGAAACGGCGGAGCAGCTGGAATATCTGGCGGGAAGCCGCTGCGACCTGGCCCAGGGCTATCTGTTTAGCCGGCCGGCGCCGGAGGAGGAAGCGGTCGGGTTATTGCCGCCGCCGTGAAGTTCAGGGGGTGGACGCTTGCGCGCAAAGACCGGACGGTTTTTGCGCTATTTTTATGAATTCTTCCATCGTCCGCGAGATGTATTTGTTTTGCTTATTGTAAAAATAGACATTGCGGAACGTGTGGGGGCTGTCAAGCTTGTAGTAGAGCATATTGGCGCCGTGGCTCGCCTTTTGGGCCAGGGTGTCGCTGATGATGGTGATGCCCATGCCGTAAGAGGCGACGTTATAGGCGGTAGCCAACTGATCCAGCTCCAGGATGATGTTCGGGGCGATGCCGTTTTCCTGAAAAATTTGGTCCGCCCGGAGGCGGGTGTCATTGCCGGCCCGCAAAAACACGCAGGGGTCCTGGGCGAAAAAGGACAGCGGGACCGATTTTGTGGCGGGGTCCAGGTGTCGGCCCCGGCGGATGTCCACCAGCGACAGCTGATATTCCCCGGCCAGCTGGTTGGAGGCGAATTTCTTCGGCACGGTGAGGATCAGGCGTTCGCTGCAGAACCAGTGCTTTTCGTAAATGGCTTCGCTGAGCGTGTAATTATCCACGACAAAATCCAGGGCGCCGGCGAATAGCTGCGCCTCCAGCTGGGCGGTGTTGGACTCGACCAGATCGACTTTGATGGAGGGGTATTTCCGGATAAATTCCGTAATGATCGCCGGCAGGATGAAGGAGGCGAAGACGTTGTTGGCGCCGATCAGCAAGCGGCCGATTTTCAGGCTGTTCAGGTTGTTCAGGTGGTTTTCGAACCGGTTTTCGATATCCATGATTTTTTCGACGGCCTTCACATATTCGGCGCCGCTCTCGGTGAGCTGGACCGGGTTCGTGCTGCGGTCGAAAATGCAGCAGCCGATCCGCGCTTCGATTTTTTTGATGGCGGCGCTTAACGCCGGCTGGCTGATGTAGAGGTTTTGCGCCGCCCGCGAGAAGCTTTTTTCCTTGTAAACTTCATACACATACTCTTTGCCGTGAAACATGGCGGCCTCCTATTATAACTGAATGCTTATAATATTTATATAAACATATATATTTGATTCTAGTATAGCCCGCTTCTATAATGAAAGCAAATAGTGCGGGCGGTGTTAGCGGCTCCTGAACATAGAGGGAGGATGAAATAATGAGCACCTATGATCTGTTGTTGAAAAACGGCTATGTCGTCGATCCGGGCAGCAAACTGGAAGGCCGGTATGATGTGGCGATCGCCGGCGGCAAGATCGAAAAAATCGCCGAGCACATCGACGGGACCAAGGCCGACGAGATCATCGACGCCGGCGGCCATTGCGTCCTGCCGGGCATCATTGATCTGCACACCCACATGAGCGGCGACTTCGGCGGGCGGTACGCCCACAAGATGGTGGCCGAGGTCGGCGTCACGACCGTACTCGACATGGCGGGGCCGATCGACAGTTCGGTGAGTATGGCGGCGAATTACGGGACCGGCGTCAACGTGGCCTGCATCCACATGGTGCGCGGCAATGTGACGATCGAGGGAGAAGATCCCAGCCGGGAAGCGATCCATGCCTTCCTGGACAAAGCGCTGCTGGCCGGCGCCCTCGGCTGCAAGATCCTCGGCGGGCACTATCCGCTGACGGCGGCAGCGACCGCGCGCATCATCGAGGTCGCCAATGAGCGCCAGGCCTATGTCGGTTTCCATGCCGGCACCAAAGACACCGGCTCGAATATCGACGGTTTTTTGGAGGCGGTGAATCTGGCGGCCGGCCACGCGCTGCACATCGCCCATATCAATTCCTACTGCCGCGGCCAGGTCCGCGATCCGCTCGCCGAGGCGAACCAGGCGGTGGCGGCCCTGATCGACAATCCCAACATCACTTCCGAATCGTATATATCCCCGTTTAACGGCACCAGCGCCCAATGCGCGGGCGGCATCCCCGAAAGCAACGTTACCAAGACCTGCCTGAAGGCTGGCGGTTATGCCGCCGACGAACCAGGCATGGAACAGGCCATCCTGAAGGGCTGGGCGTTTGTGAACATCCCCGAGGGCGGCCGCGTCGTGCTCAAAGCCGGCCCGGAAGCACGCGATTTCTGGCGGGCCAACGCGACCGCCGCGAACGTGAGTTTTCCGATCAATCCGGCCGATTCGCGTTTGCGCCTCGCCACTGCCAAGCGGCCTGACGGCAGTTTCGCGGTCGGCGCGATCAGTACCGATGGCGGCGGCATTCCCCGCAACTCGATTATCGACATGGGGCTGTCGCTGGTCAAGCTGAACGCGCTGACGCTGCGCGAGTTCGCCGTCAAGACGAGCCTGAATCCGGCAGCCAGCCTGGGCTTGAAGTCCAAAGGCCATTTGGGGCTGGGCATGGATGCCGACATCACCGTGGTCGATCTGGAAACCCAGAAGGCGGTGATGAGCTTCGTCAACGGCCGGCCGGTGATGTACAAGGGGCTGGTCGTCGGCCGGGGCGCCCAGTTCATCACGACCGCCGCCGGCAAACAGGCGATCGCCGATGCCGGGATCACGCCGCTGGTGGTCGATCTCGCCGAAAGCGATTTTTATACACGGGCCAGGAAATAACACGAAAGAAAAAACCGGGGTGAGGGGCGATGGGCGTACAGGCGGCGCAAAAAAAGCTTGGGGTGCTGGGCGGCATGGGACCGGCCGCTTCCGCGGATTTCCTGCGGATTTTGACGGAACGGGCCCCGGCCACAATCGACCAGGAGCAACCGATCGTTTATGTGATCTCGGACCCGCAGATTCCGGACCGCACTTGCGCGATCTTTGGCCAGGGCAGCGATCCGTCGGAGCGGATCAAGCAGGATTTGTTCTCGCTGGCGGCCATGGGCGCCGATTTATTGGCGGTTCCCTGCAATACGGCGCATCTGTTCATCGATAAGTTCCGGACGGAACTGCCGGTGCCGCTGGTGCATATTGTCGAGGAGACCGTACTGGCGGGAAAGAAACTGAGTCCGGCCGGCTGCTGGATGCTGTCGACGACCGGGACGCGGCAATGCGGACTGTATCAGCACTATGCCGAAAAGTACAATTACCGCTTGTTTCTGCCCGAACCGGCCACCGCGCTCAGGGTGCAGGCGTGCATCGAACTGGTAAAGGCCGGCCGGAAGGAAGAGGCGGGCCGGCTGCTGACCGAAATTGTCCTGCCGCTGTGGCAGGACAAAGACTTGCCGATCATGGCGGCCTGCACGGAACTGCCGCTGGCCTACGACGCTTCGGGGCTGCCCCAGGAACGAACCGTATCGAGCCTGGCCGCTCTGGCGAACGGCTGTTTGGCCAGAATCTATAACTAGGAACCGCAATACCGTTCGCAACGGGTGGGAAAACTCAGAGACCGGCGATATCACCGCATCGCCGGTCTTGTCTTTTATTGCCGGCCGGTGACTCTATCGCACAGGCGGGGCAACAAGTAGTAAAATAATATATTAAGAACTGTGCAGCTTCAATTTTCTATTGTAAGGGAGGACCGGCAGCATGCTGGAATTATTCACGGAAATCGGCGACCGGATCGTACACGGCGGCTTCAAGACCCATCTGGTGGTATATATCATCTGCTCGGCGCTGGGGATTCTCATTCTGCAGTGGCTGTTCGCCAAGGCGCTACGGGTCGTCGCCCGCAAAACCGACACCTCCCTTAATAATCAAACGTTTTTCTTCGTTTTCCTCGTTCTATCGCAGTTTTTCACATTAATCACGTTGGGCCATTTCTTCGGAAAGACTATGTCTACTGGTCGCGATGTGGATTTGGGGTACGGGAAATAAACCGCG
>JAAZNU010000044.1 GCA_012798135.1 Veillonellaceae bacterium
GAAAAGATCATGACGTTACGGGCCTTGATCCCGTAAATCGCGTTGCCGGCCGGCGTGAGATCCGGATTGGTGGTGGGAATGATCGAGGCAATCACCCCTACCGGCTTGCCATACTTGACGATCCCTTTCTCGGGGATTTCTTCGATGATGCCTACACTTTTTTGCCGCAGGGCGTCGCGGAGGACTCCCCGGATCTTCATGCGTTTTCCCATGCGGCTGACCGGATCGCCCAGACCGCTTTCCTCGATCCCCATGGCGACCAGGCGTTCGAAAGTCTTCTTGTTGGCGACCGCCCAGGCCACAGCCTGACACAGCCGGTCCACCCGGGCCTGGTCATAGGTGGCGATGACGGCGGCGGCCGCCCGCGCCTTCACAAACACTC
Organism: Veillonellaceae bacterium; assembly: GCA_012798135.1. The sequence continues at coordinate 383 of JAAZNU010000044.1, forward strand.
GGTCCAATTCTTCCTGTTGTATCTGGGTCAAGCCTTTACTGTTTGCAGTGGTCATTTTGATATCTCCCCCCGTTGTTTATGAATTGCTTCTCATCCTGAGAACCCATTCCTCGAAATCATCTTATGGCGTTGACAGAATTCTCGCAAATCATCTTATACATACCAACAATCGGTTTCATCAATAATAAAGAACAACGGCGCGTAACAGCTGTTTCCAGCAATTACGCGCCGTTGTTCTTTATTACATTCGTCGTTTTTCCGGCCCAACCCGATTAAGTTAACGAATCAATCCATTGTTGTACAAAGCCATGGAATTTGGCAGCTACCGGCGAAAGCACTCCTTCTTTTCGAACTGCTAAGACAATGTCTTTCTTTAGCGGTTGCCTGATACGGACAATGGCAATATCATGTTTGGTATTTTCAATTTTTTCCACCGGAAAAAAACCGATTCCCATGCCCGCGCTGATCAACGACAAACAAGTGGGGGAATGGTTACTTTCACAGACGATATTGGGTTTGAAGCCTGCTTTCGCGCAGGCATCCAGGCATAAGAAAAACATCCGGTCTGTTGCGGGGTGGAAAACAAAGTTTTCGCGGGCAATCTCCGCTAAATCAATTGTAGATTTTCCGGCTAACCGATGTGAGGGTGGCAATGCCAAAACATAATCATCATCGAGCAAATGCCGGAAACTGATATCTGGGTATTGGTCCTCGCCCGGCATGACGACAAAGGCCATTTCAAGTGTTTTTGCCGCCAGCTTATCCAACAGTTCGTATGTTCCCGCCTGGACGATTTCCAGTTTGATTCCGGGATACTGCCGATAAAACTCCGTCATCAAGTTAGCAAACCCGATTTGTCCTAAAGAAGCGATTGCACCAATTCGCAAAGTGCCTTTCAGCAAGCCTTTGTATTCCTGCACAATTTGTTTGGACTGTTCCAGATTACCCAATAGAATTTTCGCCTGATTGATAAACTCTTCCCCTACTTGCGTCAAACTGACTGTGCGGGAGTTGCGTTCAAACAATTTAACTCCCAGTTCATCTTCCAGCTTAGCGATCTGTTGGGAAAGCGTCGATTGGCTGACATTAACTGTGTCGGCGGCACGGGTAAAGTTTTTTTGTTTCGCCACTTCCACCACGTATTGCAATTGATGCAATTCCATGTTTTCACCTGCCTATGAATCCGTCGATACGTCCAATGAGTTTTACCGGTTTACGTCCTCGTTATTGTATCATATTTACCATATCCCGGAGATCCTTTGTACCGCCAGTGACGCGACGGCGACAGCGCTCCAGCAGCAGATTCCCAAAAATACCGGCTTGAATCCGTTGGTCAACAGCTTCTTCAGATTTGTATTCAGACCGATGGCGGCCATCGCCATTACAATCATGAACTTGCCCGCCACAACCAGATGCGCAAATAGCGGTGCCGAGCCTACAACCGTATTGATGATGGCGGCGAAAACAAACCCAAGAACGAACCAGGGAAACACCTTGGAAAAATGAAATTTTTCTCCCCCGGTCTGCTGCGGATTTTTGCCGGCCCGCCGCGCCGTATAAGCAGCCAAAAAAAGCGTAATCGGCACAATCATCAAGGTCCGGGTCAGTTTGACAATCGTGGCGAACGCCAACGCGCTGTTGTTGCCGACGGAATCACTCCAAGCCGTCCCCGCCGCGACTACCGAAGACGTATCGTTGATGGCGGTCCCCGCCCACATGCCGAACCCCTGATCGCTAAGTCCCAGAAGCTTGCCCAGCGAGGGAAAGATAAACACCGCCAAGATGTTGAACAGAAAAATCGTCGATATGGCATGCGCCACATCCTCATCCCGGGCGCTGATAACCGGCGCTGTGGCGGCTATGGCAGAGCCTCCGCAAATCGAGGTTCCGACGCCGATCAACGTGGCCACCTTTCCATCCAGACGCATCGTCTTGCCGACAAAGTAAGCCGTGACGAAGGATGCCGACAGCGTAAACACAATCACATACAGCGACTGTCCGCCCACTTGCACAACGTGATACAGGTTCATGCCAAATCCCAACAGGATAATCGAAAACTGCAGCAGTTTCTTGGACGTGTATTTTACACCGTCCTCAAATCGGACAGTCTGGCGATTTTCCTGAATGTTGCCCAACGTTCTCTCTTTCGTCAAGAAATTCGGCAATAACAGCGTGAGCAACATCCCCATTACAATGCCAAAGACCGGGCTGCCGACGATCGGCAAAACATTTCCCAGCATCCAGGCGGGAAGCGAAATTGCCAAACATAGCAAAACTCCGGGCGCCACTTTTTTTAGTTGTTCCATTGAAATCATCCTCTCCGCAAGTTCATGGAACTATTGTATTGCATTCCCAATCATTTTGTTAAATACTATATTGTGATGACATTCATAGTATTTAACCTATAAAACTTATAAAAAGGAGGGCCGATCCATGACTTTTCGGCACCTAAAAATTTTCATCACAGTCGCCGACACCGGCAGCATGACCGCCGCCGCCAAGGTCCTGTATATCGCTCAACCGACGGTCAGTCAGGCTGTATCGGATCTGGAGGAGTATTACGGCGTCAAACTATTTGACCGTCTTGCCAAACGGCTTTATCTGACCGATAAGGGAACACAATTGTTGAGTTATGCGCGTCACCTTATTTCGTTGATGAATGAAATGGAACAAGTCATGAAAAACCCGGACAAAGTCGGGGTGATTAAAGTTGGCGCCAGTCTGACGATCGGCGCATATCTGTTGCCACAGTTGGTCCGTCGGTTTAAACGGCAATATCCGTTCCTGCAGGTTAGGGCGACAACCAAAAATACGCTGGATATTGAACGCCTGCTGCTGCAGAACGCGATCGATTTTGCCATAGTCGAAGGCGTGGTGCATACTCCCGACATTGTCGCTACGCCCTTCATGGACGACAAATTATTGTTGGTCTGCGGCAAAGCCCATCCGCTCTATCAAACAGGGCCCCTACTACCGGCCGATCTGGCGAACCTGCAATTCATCGTTCGCGAGCAAGGTAGCGGCACCCGCGAATTGTTTGAGAATATGATGGCGACGCAGGAGATCAAGTGGCAGCTGGCCTGGGAATGCAACGGCTCCGATGTATTGAAAAATGCCGCCGTAAAAGGGGTAGGCGTGGCCGTCATCTCGCAGCGTCTGGTGGAAAGGGAGTTGGCGGCAGGGGATCTTTCCATCGTTCGAGTTGCCGGGCTCGACTTAAAACGCAAGTTCAGCATCGTTCATCACAAAAATAAATTCTTGACGGAGCCCATGAAAGCTTTTATCGCCCTGTGTCGTGAATATCCGGGCCGACCGGCCCAGCCGGCATAGTCTGAGAAAAGGATCGCCCGGATACATTCCGGGCGATCCTTTTCTCAGACACATACTTTGCAATACTGTTATTGCTCTTCGCAGGCTGTCTCCAGAAACTGTTTGCCGGCGATGCCGGGCTGGGTCATTTCGCCCGGTGAAAGAATCACATCCAGTTGCTCGGCCGTCAACAAGCCTTTGGCCAGAACGATTTCCTTAACCGGCCGGCCGGTGGCCAGCGCCTCTTTGGCAATCAGGGAAGACTGCTCGTAACCGATATGCGGCAACAGCGCCGTCACCACTCCCACGCTGGCGTCGATCATGGAGCTGCATTGCGCCACGTTCGCCCGGATATCCTGCACGCACTTGTGATTGAGGGTATTGACGGCATTGGTCAGCACCGTGAGCGAATGGAACAGGTTATAGGCAATGACCGGTTCCATGACGTTCAACTCGAACTGTCCGGCTTCCACCGCCAGACTGATCACCAAATCGTTGCCGCAAACCTGAAACGCTACTTGATTCATTGCTTCGGGAATGACCGGATTCACTTTCCCCGGCATGATGGACGAGCCCGGTTGCATCGCCGGCAGCAACAACTCGTTCAATCCGCATCGGGGACCGGACGCCATCAGTCGCAGATCATTGGCAATCTTGGACAAGGCCAGAGCGCTGACTTTCAGTGTCGCTGAAAATTCCGCCAATTCATCGGCATTTTGCGTTGCATCCACCATGTTTTTCGCGGAACGAATGGAGTTGCCCATGAGCTTGCTGAGTTCTTCCGTCACAAAATCGATATATTCCGGTTCGGCATTGATCCCGGTGCCGACCGCTGTCGCTCCCATATTGACCGCGTGCAACGATTCCACGGCAAATTCGATACGCCGCATGGAGCGCCGAATAGCTTCGGCATAAGCCTGAAACTCCTGGCCCAACGTAATCGGCACCGCATCCTGCAGATGGGTGCGGCCCATTTTCAATATCTGGCCGAACTCTTCTCCCTTGTGATTGAACACATCAGCCAGTTCCCGCATGGCCGTCAGCAATTTATGGGTTTTGCGGATCGTGCAAATCCGGATCGCCGTCGGAATCACATCATTGGCGGATTGCGCCATATCCACATGGTTGTTGGGGGATACCAGTTCATAATTTCCCTTCTTGGAGCCCAAGATTTCCAAAGCACGATTGGCGATCACTTCGTTGGCGTTCATGTTCATGGAAGTGCCGGCGCCGCCCTGAATGCAATCGACCACGAATTGATCCTGCCATTTTCCGTCGACGACTTCTTCCGCCGCCTTTACGATGGCCGCACCAATCTGGGCCGGCATCCGGCCGGTTCGCAGATTGGCCGTGGCAGCAGCAGCCTTAACGATTCCCAGCGCCACCACAAAATCCCGATCCAGTTCATAGCCGGTAATATTGAAATTATGCAGCGCCCGCGTCGTTTGTATCCCATAATACAAGCGATTCGGAATCTGTATTTCACCCAGAAAATCTTTTTCAATTCTCATATCGTCCCATCCCCGCCTTACTCAAAGCTTTTTTGCATCATCAAAAAGGACATCGGCAGGATCCGCCACCGGCAAGAACTGTTTGCCGGCAATACCGGGTTGGGTCATTTCGCCCGGCGAAAGGATCACATCCAGTTGTTCCGCCGTCAACAAGCCTTTGGCCAACACAATTTCCTTGATCGGCCGGCCGCTGGCCAGGGCCTCCTTGGCGATGGCCGATGCCTGTTCGTAGCCGATGTGCGGCAATAGCGCCGTCACTACCCCCACGCTGGCGTCGATCATCGAATGGCAATGTTCCACGTTTGCCCGGATCCCCTGTACACACTTGTAGTTCAGCGTATTCGCCGCGTTCGTCAGAATGGTCAGGGAGTTAAACAGATTATAGGCCATGACCGGTTCCATGACATTCAGTTCGAATTGACCGGCTTCCACCGCCATACTCACGGCCAAGTCATTGCCAATGACCTGAAAGGCGACCTGGTTCACCGTTTCGGGAATGACCGGGTTGACTTTGCCTGGCATGATGGACGAACCCGGCTGCATCGCCGGCAGTAACAGTTCGTTCAATCCGCATTTGGGACCTGAGGCCATCAGTCGTAAATCGTTGGCGATCTTGGACAGGGCCAACGCACATACTTTCAGGGTTCCCGAGAACTCCGCCAGTTCATCGGTGTTTTGCGTCGCATCCACCATGTTTTTCGCAGAATAAATCGACTCGCCCGTCAACCGGCTGAGTTCGCCCGTCACCAATGCAATGTACTCCGGCTCGGCGTTCAGGCCGGTGCCGACCGCTGTAGCGCCCATATTGACCGCATGCAGCGATTGCACCGTTACTTCGACCCGTCGCAGAGAGCGTTTGATGGCCTCGGCGTAGGCATGAAATTCCTGTCCCAAGGTGATCGGCACCGCGTCCTGCAGATGGGTCCGGCCCATCTTCAACACCTGGGAAAACTCCGTTCCCTTCGCTTCAAAGGCCTCGGCCAGGGCTACCAGCGCTTCCATCAATTTTTTCGCCTTGCGAATGGTGCAGATGCGGATTGCCGTCGGAATCACGTCATTGGTGGACTGCGCCATATTGACGTGATTGTTCGGCGAAATCAGCTGATAGTTGCCCTTAGCCTCTCCCAATAATTCCAAGGCCCGATTGGCAATGACCTCGTTGGCGTTCATGTTCATGGAAGTGCCGGCGCCGCCCTGGATGCAGTCGACCACGAACTGATTGTGCCATTGTCCGGCAATAATCTCTTCCGCCGCTTTGACAATGGCATGGCCGATGCGTACCGGCATCCGCCCGGTGCGCATATTGGCTCTGGCTGCGGCCGCTTTCACGATTCCCAGGGCCGCAATGAAATCATCATTCAGCACATGCCCCGTAATCAAAAAATTGTGCAGAGCCCGCGTCGTCTGAACCCCGTAATAAACATCATCCGGAATCTCGATCTCGCCCAAAAAATCTTTTTCTGTTCTCATCGCACTTCTCCCTCACGTCCACAGATTATGACTTATCCATCATCCTGCAACACAAAACCGGCTTCTTGGCCAATCAGCTTGTTTCGGCGCTTTGCCAATACATTTACATGCAATTCGCAAGATTAGCACCTAAGCCGGTTTATCGCCTCCACATCAGTGTAACTCATTAGGAATTTTCACGCAAGCATATTGTATACAAAATTTCTTGCGTGAAAACTATCGCCATGAACGTTCAAAATCGCCATGGCACTTCTCCTTTGGTAACCGATGTCAATCGCCTGCAGATTGCCAGCCGGCGAATGGTGCCTACGACAAAAAGGACATCCGGCCTGTTGTTACGGCTGGATGTCCAACCTCCATTGCCTCTAGATCAGTTGCAACCGATCGCCGTTGCTGGTCCCGGTACGCCGCAGCGTTCCTGCAGGCAGTTCGACGGCGTACCTTGCCCGACGGCATATTTTTATTTTCCCCGGCGCCAATGATTCCGCCGTATCCGTTACAAGATTTTGCCGATCTACGAACAACACGTCCAGGCAATACTTCATGCCGAACATGTGAACGCTGTTGCAGGGCCGGATCAGCAGTGCGTTGCCTTCAGGCCATTCCCGCGTGCCCAAAAGACCCCGCAAACGTCGCCAGAAAGTATCGGCAACCGTAACCCTTTCCGCCAGCAATAAGCCACGGCTTTGATTCAACAGTCGCATCGTATCGGCCGTCTTACTTTTTCAGGAACGTGTCGGCGATCTTGATGGCGGCCGGCCCCAACATAATGACCAGAATGACCGGAAAGATGAAAAAAACCAAGGGAATCAGCATCTTCACCGGCGCCTTCATGCCGAGTTCCTGGGCGCGTTGCCGTTGTCTTTCGCGAATCGCCACCGATTTTATCCGCAATACATTGCCGATGCTGACGCCGAGCTGATCCGCCTGAATTAACGACGTTACAACGCCGGAAACATCCGGCAGGCTGCAACGTTTTCCCATGGCAACCAACGCCTCGCGCCGAGGGACGCCGACACGCATCTCATTGAGCATTCGAGTGAATTCGTCAACCAACGCCCCCTCCATTTTTTCCGACAAAATCTGCAAAGCGCCGTCGAAGCCCAGTCCCGCTTCGACGCTGGCCGTGACCAAATCGATGGCGTCCGGCAAATCGCGCTGCATGCTGTGTTGCCGGGTTCGGATCTTATAGTTCAAGAACAGAAAGGGAAGAATAAACCCCAACGCAGATACTCCCAGTGACAGTCTCAGCACGGTGCTGACCGGCAGTTGGTAAACGAGTAATATGCCAGCGATGATAATCGGCAGATAAAGTCCTATCGCCAACGTCAACACGATGTAGCCATTAGGGCCGATTCCGCCGATGCCGCCCGCCATCGCCAGTTTTTCGGCAACTTTTTGACGAATGGAAGTTGGCACGAATTGGGCCAGGCCGGGCGCCCAGCCAATGAAAATCCGTGCAAATTTCCGCTGCGCGGTCCCGTGGCCTGCTCCCGCATGGAATTTCATTCTGCCCTCCATGACTGAAAGCAAGCTGCGCAGACGAAGTTCGGCTGTTTCGTCATTTGAAATGCAGGTCTGAAAAAGCAAATGAATCAAAATGAATGTACAAGCGAAAGCGGATATCGAAATAATCCATAACATGCGCTGATCACCTCCGCATTACCTTGGCCAGAAAAGATCCGCCGGCAATTTGATTCCGTTTGACAGCAATTTTTCGATGAACTTGGGTCGAATACCCGTAGGCTTGAACCGTCCCAAAATCTTACCGTTGGCGTCACGTCCGGTCTGATCGAAGACAAAAATGTCCTGCATGGTGATGACATCGCCCTCCATCCCCTGCACCTCAGTCAGATGGGTAATCTTGCGGCTGCCATCCCGGAGCCGGGACTGTTGAATCACCAGGTCGATCGCCGACGCAATCTGTTCCCGGATCGCCCGAACCGGTAACTCCATCCCGGCCATCAGCACCATGGTTTCCAAGCGGCTCAGCATATCGCGCGGGGAATTGGCGTGACCGGTGGTCATCGACCCTTCGTGTCCGGTATTCATCGCCTGAAGCATGTCCAGCGCCTCGCCGCTTCGCACTTCACCGACCACGATTCGGTCAGGGCGCATACGCAGGGAGTTGCGGACCAGGTCCCGTATCGTTACCGCTCCCCGCCCTTCAATGTTGGCCGGACGGGCTTCCAGCGTTACGATATGTTCCTGACGCAGTTGCAATTCGGCGGCGTCCTCAATCGTCACGATTCGTTCGTCCGCCGGGATGAAAGAGGACAACACGTTCAGCGTGGTCGTTTTTCCGGATCCGGTGCCGCCGGAAATGATTATATTGAGTTTTCCTTCCACACATGCTTTCAACAAATCCGCCATTTCCTGCGTCAGAGTTTCCAGGTCGACCAAATCGTTGACCTTGAACGGATCCCTGGAAAACTTACGAACGGTTAGCGTCGGCCCGGTCAGGGCCAGCGGCGGAATAATAGCGTTGACCCGCGAACCGTCGGGCAGTCGAGCATCTACCATCGGCGAACTTTCGTCAATGCGCCGTCCCAACGGCGATACGATTTTTTCAATGATATGCATCACATGAATATCATCCCGAAAGTGGACGTCCGTCAAGGCCAGCAGTCCGTTCCGTTCCACATAAACCTGGTTGTAACGGTTGACCATTACTTCGGTGACAGTATCGTCTTTAAGAAGCGGTTCAATGGGGCCCAGCCCCAAAACCTCGTCGATGATTTCCGATATGATGCGGGTGCGCTCGAAGCGGGGAACCAGCACCGGTTCCGCATCCATTGTCAAGGAAGAAATTCGGGTCACCGCTTCTTCGAGCTGCCGGCGGTCCAGATCCACGGAGCCCAGCTCATCCACAATTTTTTGGTGGATCTTTTGTTTTAACGGCTGATAAGGATCTACTCTGACGACGGGACCGGTTTTGTGTTTCCCGACTCCCCCGGCTGGCGGCACTTCTTCCTGTTGTTTACTCTCTTCGAGTCGCTTCACCCAAAACATGCTTTGCACCTCCACTCAGTTAAAAGCCGATGAATAAGGCACCAGGCGGCTTGCATAGACTCCATAGTTTCCTGCGCCATCATCAGGAATTCCCGCCGTAACCATCTGCATAAATTGTCCGGTTACGCTCTTGCCATCGCTCGATTCCGATAGAAACATTGCTGCAAATCCAAGCACCTTTACCTCCTTCTTCCCGTTGACATCCATGCTCTCGATGACAGGCACCAGAATTATGCGCGATGAGCCCGGAGTCACTGTCGCGAAGGTTGGGTTCGTGGGATCCAGACTAAAACGATATGCCAGACTCTGTCTTACTATCCCGACTTTGCCCCCAGGCTCTGTGAACACAAGAGGCGTATTGAAATCGAACGTCCCGTCGTACCCATACATTATGTTCTCTCTAAGATTGCCCCCTAAATCCAGCAAGCCAAAATTCCCCGGACTAAGAAACTTATCAAATTTAATGGTATATTTTTGCCCATATACAAATGGAGCAGTAGGGTCGTATATCAGCGAAAACGGCACAATCCCCCGGACCCCGCTGGCGGGAGAAATCCTCGCAGCTGCCGCCCCGGTCACATCACTTGTAGCCAGCCCAAAGATCCGGGCGAACATCAGCGGCACGGTGCGCGTGGCTTTGACGGCGACCGTCGTCCCGTTCAGCACCTGGATATCCAATACGTCTCCCATCTTGCCATTCAGCTGGGCGTAGTCCGCGGCGCGGGAATAGGCGCCGCCGCTGTTGTCGGGCAGTTCCTGGACTCCGGCCAATGCCGCGGCGTCCGCCAGATTGGTCAACTGCACGCGCGTTGTGTAAAGCAGGCCAAGATCCACAACCAGCGCGGTCAACCCAACCAACACGGACAACATCGCCGCAAACAGGGCAACAACGGAGCCGTGGCGCTGTTTTAGGAGCCGGCGCAATGTTTTCATTCCACTCATCCTCCTATTCAACCCGCATTATGGATGTACCGGAAACCGGGACCGGATTCTGGGAAAACAAGGTGCTGAACATCGGGGCAATCAGCGCCACATGCCTCGTCACCGTTATGGTGACCTGGTCGCCCCGTACACGGGCCGAAGGCACGATCGTGGTGTCCGGGACCGAAGCGGCCGCAACGTTTACGGCGGCGATAATATCCGCATCCGTGCCGCCGAGCGTCGCCACCCGGGCGCCTTCCCGCGCCGCATGCGTTACGAGAAGATATTCATGAAACAGCAGCCCGAACTGCATCATTCCCATGAGCAACAGAACCAAGACAGGCAAAACAAGGGCAAATTCGACTACGGCCTGACCGTTATTCCGTTTCGGCCCGATACGCCGCATAAATATCTCTCCCTTCCATCAGACTTCAATCGTCACAATGCGTCGGATCAGAAGTATGCCGATCAGTTGCCCGATCAAAGCTCCCGCCAGAATCATTCTGCCGACCGGATGGACGAACAACAGGCTGATATATTCCGGATTGATCACATAGATTGCCGCCGACAGGCCGAATGGCAACAGGCCGACAATCAGCCCCGATATCCGGCCTTGGGCAGTGAGGGTTTTTATTTCATTCCGGATTCTGACCCGCTCGCGAATCGTCCGGGCGATATTATCGAGAATCTCCGCCAGATTTCCACCAACCTGCCGCTGGATCAGCACCGAGGTGATGACCAGATCGAAATCTTTGGAATTCACCCGTTTCGCCATACTGACCAATGCATCTTCCATTGGAATGCCCAGATTGGTTTCCTTGACGGTCCGGGCGAATTCAGCCGAGATGGGCGGTTGCATTTCCCGGGCCACCATATCGAAGGCCTGGATAAAACTATAACCTGTACGCAATGAATTGGCCGCCAAGGTCAGAGCATCGCCCAGTTGCTGGCTGAATGCTTTCATGCGGCGTTTCCGGCAAATCTGGAGCATGAGAAATGGAATCGCGATAAGCATCGCCGCCCCGGCAAAGGCGTTCACGAAATTACCGTGACTGCCGATGTAGCCGCCCAGAAACCCGATAACGCCCAGACTCAGGCAAATTACCATAAATTCGGCGCCAGTAAAGGATATTGCTGCCTGCTGCAGGCGAACATCCAGATCATGCGACCATTTCAGCGAACTCAGGCACCGGCTGGCACTGCGGATCAACCCACGAATTCCTTTTGGATTGTTTTTTTCCTCCAACGCCAATATCCCCGGTCCGTACTGTCGGCTCTCCACCAGGTGCTTCAAGCGTTCCACGCTCCCGTTATCGTCTGTCAGTAATTGTCCGAGCAACAGAACTATCGTCATCAGCGAAAAAAACACCGCTACGGATATCAGTACGACCATCCGTCTCTCCTCCAATCAGCCAAAAATACCCAAAAACTTGGTCGTCGCTCTTTTGGGTAGGGCACCAATCTCCGGCGGCGCCAGTTTTTGCGCGAGCTGGAAAACGGTCTGCGCCACCGCGGAATGATTATTCGAAAGAACAAAGGGGATCCCGTGATTTATGGAAGGCAGAACCGTCTTCCCATCGCTGGGGATTGTGGCGTAAAACTTCAGGTTCAATGATTTCTCGACCTGCTGTACGCTCAACCCGCCTGCCGAGTTTGCCCGATTCAGCACAATATGGACCTTGTCTTCGCCATATTTCAGCGATTGCAGGATTTCAAGACAGAGTTTCATGTTTTTCAGTGTCGGTAGATCCGACCCGGCCAACACCACGATCGCGTCGGATTCATCCAGTACCGACAAGGTAATCTCATTAAGGTCCGTTGCCGTATCCACCACGACATATTCATATTTTTTCTTCATTTGCGACAGAATGGCTTTCAGGCTCCCGCCGGTAACGGCTTCCGCCTGTTCCGGGCGGGCGGGAGCCGCTAACAGCGACAGCCGGTCATTAAAGGAAGTCATGTAGGTCTCCAGCGTAACCTCATCGAGAGTGTCTCTTTCCACAGCGGCATCGGCAATGGATGCCCGGGGAGCAAGATTGAGGTAGGTCGCGACATCACCGAATTGCAGGTTTGCATCCAGAATCCCGACACGGGCATTCGGCCGCTCCGCAAGAGCTACCGCAAGGTTTACGGCGATGGTCGTTTTTCCGGCGCCACCTTTATTGGAAATAATGCTGATGACCTTTCCTGGTTGACGGGAAGACGGGGCGCCCTGGCGCAGAACGTTCCGAAGTCTTTGCTGCTGTTTGTAAACCTGCCGGACCATGTTGACCAGCTCGGTGTTGTCAAACGGCTTGATCAGGTAATTTTTTGCGCCGGCCAGCAACGCCCGCTGCAAATACTCCTGTTTTCCCTGCGTACTCATGATAATGATTGCGGCTTCCGGCGCTTCCACGCTCAGCCGTTCAATCACGTCAATGCCGTTGCCGCCCCGCACATTGGCATCCATCAGGATGATGTCCGGACCCAGTTTCTTTGCCTGAATGATCGCTTCCTCGCCGGTCCCGGCCAAGCACACGGCTTCAAGTTCCGCCTGGTACTCTATTAACTTTTTTAAGCTGTCGCGCGTTGTCGCAACCTCGTCAAGGATTAGCATCTTTATTTTGTCGGACATTGGTTTGCCCTCCTGCAGGCTTTTGGTCCATATGTTCCTTTAATTCCGGCGACACGGGCGGCACCAAAGCCTGGGGATCCACGATCGTCGGCGTCACCAGGATGATCAGTTCCGTTTCTTCTTTGGTGAAACTCGAACTCCGGAACAACTGTCCGATAATCGGCAAATCCCCCAAGAACGGCAGTTTGGTTACATCCCGGGTAATGTTGTTGCCAATCAGTCCGCCGATGGCCATGCTCTGCCCGGATGGCAGCGCAATGGAGGACTCCGCGGTCCTTGTCCGGATCGGCGGGATTGACAGAGTGGAAGAAATCGCGATTCTGTGACTAGAATCCCACTCGACGGCGCTGACTTCCGCTTTGACTTTGCTCGTGATCAGGCCTTCGCGGCTGGCTTCCGGTGTGATGATCAGCTTCACGCCATAATCCTTCCACTCGACCGTGACCGACCCGTTCTGGTTGCTGACCGGCACCGGGATCTGCCCGCCCACCAGGATATTCGCCTTGTCGCCGCTGAGCGTGACCATGTTGGGCTGGGACAGCAATTTGGCGTCGCCGTTCCGGATCAACAAATCCAGCTGCGCATTGAGCGGAGCGAATGTGCCAAGATTGCCGAATGTGCTCGGCGACCGGGTATTGATCTGACTTTGTCCGACATAAAAAATCCCGGGTGCTGTCGTGCTGTCGCCGCTGTAAAATTTCAAGCCCAGATCTTGGGTTTTCGCACGGTTGATTTCAACAATTTTCGCTTCGATCTTGATTTGGATCGGTTTGGTGATTTCCAGCAGATTCACCACTTTTTCGCCGTAGGCACCGGCGATTTTCTCGGCCCGGGCCCGCTGGTACTGGTCGCTGATCGTCCCTTCCAGAATGATCGTTTTATTGACTTTCGCCACCCGGATGTCGGGATAGCCGAGAATGCGCTTGATTTCATTAGCAATCCCCGGATCGGCGGCCGACACCTCGACCTGGAAGTTCTGCCGGCCCTCGCCGGACCACACGATCAAGGTGGTGGAGCCGGTCTGCTTGCCGACGAGGATCAGCTCCGAACTGGAGGCGACCACCACATCCGCCACTTCCGGGTCGGCGATCGCGGCCCGCTGAAGGCCATCAATGTTGAGCGTCCGCGACTGCCCGGATCCCAGGGAAATCTGCTCGAGCGCTCCGGCCGCCAAAACCGGCATTGTTGTGATGATCAAGAATATGAGCAATATGACGCCGGTGGCAAAAGTCTTTTTCACATTTCTCCCCCCCTATTGGATTTTGGTGCCCCGAATAATCACAATCCCCGAGGTATTGCCCTGGGAGGATCTGCCCGACGACGCACCGGACGATTCCGGGCCAGACTGCGGACCTTGACTCACCCGACGATCACCGACGAGTTCGGCGGATGAAACAGGATGGGCTGTATAGGTTGCGGCTTCCTGGAAATAGGGCCGCAAGGCGAATCGAACTTTGCCTTTTTCCTCAGCCAGGGTGATCCGGGCCGCGTCGTCCGGGGAAACCGCCAGCGTAATGCTCGTGAGCTTGTTACGCGCCAGATCTTTGGCTGTTTCCTTCGCCAGAGACTCGTTGTCCGCACCTACCAAACTGTCCCGATTCACTGAAAGCACCGCAATGTTTTGCATCGCCATTTGGGTGACTGCCCCGCCGCCGGTCTGGGCCTCTAGAGTAACCAATACATCGACGTAATCGCCGGCCTTGAGCAACCCGGCCACACCGGTCACTTCGGTGGCGGCAACGGTAATCGCCCGTTTCCCGGGCGGAATGACCCAACTGAATCCAGATTTCGCGCCAGGCAGCAGCAATCGCCGTTCCAGCACCTGCTCGCCGGCGATGATTTCCTCGCGGGTCATCGACCCCACCGCTTTCGGCAGGTCATGCATGGCGCCCGGTTGGATATATTCCTTGGGCACCCGCAGTTCCTGGAGCATTTCCGGTGCAATCTTGGTTCTGTTGGGAATGTTAGCCTTAGCGACCAATACGATCTCCGCATCCGACGAAACCGTCTTCGTGGCGGCCGAGTGCAGGAACGTATAAATCATGGATGCCGTGACCAGACTGAGTACCAACGCAATTACAAACAAACCTTTTTTCGGCAGTTTCTCCAATGATCTCGCCCCCTTATACACAAGCATCCCGTTAATTACCTAATGGATTGGGAAGCGCCCAACCGATTGCCCATCAAGATCATCGCCAAACCTCTGTCCCTCCCGCGTCGGGGGAGGCAAGGGGTACCCTGTCGACTGACAGAATACCCCCAGAAGCACCTATGATGCTGCGAAGGACTACTACAATGAACCGGAAACCGTGGTAAAAGTATTCAAGGCGGCAGTGCCGATCCCTGACAACCCTGCCATGGCAATAATGGCGACCAACGCAAGAATCAGGCCGTATTCCACCATGCCTTGTCCTTTCCGGTTCTGGAGCATAACTTTCACCATTTCCAACATCATGAAACCCTCCTTAAAATTTTTAATTGTCAGATTTTCATCTGCGACTATAGTGTAGCCTTTTATTTTTCCTTTAACATTCGTATGGTTGTATATATTCGGCTATGAAAACACAAGCCTATTTTATTGTTTTGTTATAATTTTTCTCATACCCTGTCCCGGTTTGATCCCAATAAAAAAACTTCTGACAACTCTTCGCGTCGCCAGAAGTCCCATGTGATCCTGATTGTGATGAAATTCATCACAACGGCAGTATATTATTCTTTCATTTCCCGGCGCAATCGTTGCACGAACTCGGCCCAGGGAAACAGCCGGCCGGGGCAATCGGTATCCGTGTTTACTGCCCGGTGTGGCAGCACTTTCTCCACCGGCAGCCGATATTTTTTCAGCAACTCCAGCGTCAGCCGGGCGGCGGATTCCAGTTGGACCGAGTTGGGGCGCTCCCGGTTAAAATCGCCCACCAGGACGATGCCGAGGCTGCGCCGATTGGCTCCGAACGCGTGCGCGCCGACCATCTGTTCCGGCCGGCCGTCTGCCACCGAACCGTCGGCAAAAACCAATTTGTGATAGCCGACGCCGGCCCAGCCGTTCGATAAATGCAAATCCTGGATGTCGTCCCGTGACGTCGTGATGGGCATGGCCGCATGATGAATGACCACAATGTCGGTTCCCCGCCGCGGGATCAGCCGCTCGGAAAAATACAACCCGGGCCGAAAGTAATTATCGGCTCTGTGCCAGGTTCCATCCGCCGGAAATTCGCCAAGCTCTCCATTAAACCGGCAACCGACGATTTTTTTCGTTTTGTCCGGGCCGGCAATCGTTCGCGGAGGACCTTCGGTGATTTCAAATCCCTGGATTCTCGAATGCATGTTGAGGCAGGTTGGGTCGTCATTCGTAAAAAAGAAACGAACCCAACGCTCCGACGCCTGGCCCGACCGGATTCCGACAGCGAACTGGTCCCTCGGGTAACTTCGGATCACCGCCGCCGCACTGTCGTTAGCGATCAAGTCGGCGTACAGACCCGGGAAATACCGCTCAAAATTCCTGATTTTGATGTTGCCGTCCAGAATTACCATTTGTGTCGCCATGCGCTCCTGTGCATCGTATTCAACCCACAGCGTCGAATTCATCTCCCGGACCGGCAGCGGATATCCGTACGCCTTGGCTCGTTTTCTGCCCAGCTCACGCCATTGTTGATCCGTATAAAAATGGATTTTGTCTTCCTGTACAATGTAAGCCGGGCCGTGTTGCTGTTCGACCAGTTTCCGGGGTTCTCCCAACGCCGGCAATGCCGCAGCCGCAGCCGTCTGCACCGCCCCGGCGGCCGCCAGAACCACCAACCCGCACAAAAGCATATTTATTACCCTGCCCAAAATATATCACCACCACTGAACCTTCCTTGTTTTTTCCCGCCAACGGACTTTAGAGAGTCAGGGCTCCCTGCAACGTCACTGGCGCTCCGTCGCGCCAGACTTTTATCGTCATCACCGGTCCTTTTCCCAACAGTTCGATCAGTTGGGACGGCGAGGCAATGTCGACGCCATTGATCGACAACAAAACATCTTTTTCCCGAACCTGCATCTTATCGGCGGCGCTGTCCCGGGCGACCGACAACACGAGAAAGCCCATGGGACGGTCGATCCCCAGAGGTTTGAGGGCCTCACCCTCCAGCAGGCGCACCTGAAGTCCGAATCCCTTGGACTGATTTCCCGGGGTTGGTGGCGCTCCCTGGCCGATTTTGACGCCGAACGCATAATTCACGAGCTTGACCGGCGTGTCCAGTCTTGTACCTTTGCGAATGACCCGCGCAACAATCGTTTCTTCCGACTTGCCGGCGACTGCCTCCCGGCAAATGGCGTTCCAGGATTCCCGGCCCGTAATGGGCATGGTCTTATCGGCATATACCGCCTCAACGATAACATCCCGATAAGTCAGCGGCGAACCGGGCGCGCCGGAGTGGACGACCGCGCCGGCGGATACTTTCGCCTCTTGGAGAGCCGATTCCAAAAAACCGGGGCTGCCAATGGCAATCGAAAAGTCATAGTAAGGAATCAATGGCGCATTTTGAGCGATCGCCAAAGCGGCAACGGCATCGGTAAGTCTGCGTCCGTGCCCCGGACCCGCCACAAAAAAACTGTCCGCCGGCTTGATGAACATCATCGAATACAGTCGGCCCGACTCGTCATCCATGCGCTCAAATTCCGTGACTTGGTTAAAATTCAACCCCCAGCGGCGAATGTTGGCGCCATTAGAAAAATCAATCTTGATTCCCAGCTGGTCAATCGCAAAATCCTGAATTTTATCGTAGTTTCCGTCAAGGGCGATGAATGCCCGCATATCTTTGATCGCGGCGATAGCGGCATCGGTCGAGGTCATCGGCTGGGGAATCCGCCAATCATAGACATACCCGGCATAGCCGATGGCGATATTGCCGGTCATCAGGCACACGAACATTACAGCAACGAAGATGTGACGCAGAATCGTCATGTTCAAACGCTCCTCCCTTTCTCGCATCGGCAATCAGTCGGAAATCAGGCGTGATTTGCGAAAGTTTATTAAATCAACGCACCAAATCCGGATACAGCTTGGTAGCAATCCCGACAAACGCCACGAAAATCAGCGTCATGACCGAAAAGTCCACGGCTAATCCCTCAACGCTCTGCGCTCCCTGGATCATCAGTGTTCGCATCGCATCTACCAGATAAGTCAGCGGATTCACCCACGCCACCAGTTTGAGCCAGTCCGGCATAAGAGCGATCGGATAAATTGCATTACTGGCAAAGAACAACGGCATGGTTAATACCTGTCCGATACCCATAAACCGTTCACGGCTTTTTACCAAACAGGCAATGATCAAGGAAAAAGTGGAAAAAATCGCCGACCCCAGAACTACCGCCAGCAATACGCCCAGAACATGGGGAATGCTTAAGTTCAGCTCAATATGCAGCAGAAAAGCAATCAGATATACAATGACCGCCTGCACCAACCCACGGGCGCCGGACGAAACCGCTTTCCCAAGGACCAGGGCGCTGCGGGGAGCCGGGCTCACCAGCAGCTTGTGAATAATCCCCATGTCCTTTTCCCAGATTACACTAATCCCGAAAAAGATTGCGCTGAACAGAACGCTCTGCGCCAATATACCCGGAGCCATATAGGCCAGATAGCTCAGCCCGCCAGTGGGAATATCCCGCAATTTGCTGAATACCTGCCCAAAGACGAGCAGCCAGAGCATCGGTTGTACCGACCGGCTGAACACCTCCGTGGGATCCCGCAGCAATTTACGGATTTCGACATCCGCAATCGCCAAAACCTGTTCCCCGTAGGAAGGCGCCAGACGGGCGGTATTCTCAGCCATGTCGTCCGGCGGTGTAACGGGTTTGTCGGACGTCACTGAATTTGCCTCCCTCCACAAACGAACTGCCGCTAAAATGCGTAAACACGTCGTTCAAATCAGCCGCCGGACCTAACGACTGTTTAAGCTCGGTCGGTTTGCCTTGGCCCACGATTTTCCCCTGATGCAAAAATGCCAGCTCATCGCAAAGCACATCGGCCTCTTCCATGTCGTGCGTAGTAATGAGCACCGTCATTTTAAAAGTGTTTCGCAAGTCCTTCAAATGTTCCCATACCAAAAACCGCGCTACCGGATCGAGTCCGATCGTCGGTTCATCCAAAAACAAAACCGCCGGCCGATGCAACATGGCCTGAGCCAATTCCAGCCGGCGGATCATGCCGCCCGAATAATATTTCACCAGTTTTTCGGCCGCATCGGCCAACTGCATAAACTGCAGAATCGTCTGGATACGCGCATTCCGCTGATCTTTGGGAACTCCATACAGGCGGGTGGATAATAAAAGATTCTCGCGTCCGGTCAGTGCGCCATCGGCGGAAAGCGCTTGCGGCACATAACCGATACGGGCGCGAACCTGTGCCGGGTGCTCCAGGATATCAAAGCCCGCTACCCGGGCGGTTCCTGCGGACGGTTTCAAAAGTGTCGTCAAAATTTTGATGGTAGTACTCTTGCCCGACCCGTTGGGCCCCAACAAGCCAAAAATTTGCCCCGAACCCACCCGCAAAGAAATATGGTCGAGTGCCGTCAGCTCGCCAAAGCAGCGAGTCAACTCAAAAATTTCGATTGCCGATGGCGAAGTCACGGTAATCGCCCCCAGAAGCGGCCGGCAGCGGCGCTTTCCTATCGCAATAATATTCTATCATTTTCAGCGCTGGATTCCCATATTTCACCGGATTATGTCCGACGAGTCCGGGGAAAGGGAATTGTTCCACACTGGACGAATATTACTTAAATGAACTGTAGAGGAAGGGGCATTCAGCATGGAATCATTGCGTTCCAAAAAAGGCTTTTTATGCGATATGGACGGCGTGATCTACAAAGGAAACCAGTTGCTGCCGGGTGTCAGGGAGTTCGTGGAGTGGCTGTACCAGGAAAACAAACAATTCTTGTTTCTGACCAACGGCAGCGGCAAAACACCGCGCGAACTGCAACAAAAGCTGGCTCGCATGGGCCTGGAAGTGGCGGAAAACCATTTTTACACCAGCGCCCTGGCCACCGCCAAATTCCTAAGCCACCAGAGTCCCGGCTGCAGCGCCTATGTAATCGGCGAACCCGGCCTCTTTAACGCGCTGCACGACGCCAACATTACGTTTAACGACGTCGACCCCGATTATGTGGTCATCGGCGAAACCATCAATTACAACTATAGCCTGATTTGCCGGGCCATGAACCATGTCCTGAACGGCGCCAAACTGATCGGAACTAATACGGACCTGACCGGGCCATCCGAAAGCGGCATCATTCCGGCCTGCCGCGCCCTGGTCGCGCCGGTGGAGATTACGACCGGGAAAAGCGCCTACTATGTCGGCAAACCCAATCCACTGATGATGCGCACCGGCTTGCAGATCTTGGGGATCCATTCGGGCGAAACTGCGATGATCGGCGACCGCATGGACACCGATATCATAGCGGGCATTGAAAGCGGCCTTGATCCGGTCCTGGTGTTATCCGGTGTCACCAGTCGCGAGCAAATCGAACAATACCCCTACCGTCCGCGGTTGGTGCTCGCAGGGGTCGGCGATATTGCCATGGCTTAACGGTCCGCACGCCTGACTCACGACGAGCCGATGCCGTTATTGCAGGGAGGTATTATCATGAAAATTGGGTTCATCGGGTTAGGTCAGATGGGAAAACCCATGGCGATGAATTTACGGCGAAACGGCGTTGAATTGATGGTCCACGTTCGAAAAAAACCGGCGTCAGAGTTTGAAACTGCTGGCATCGCCGTAACTCGGCAACTCCGGGATATTGCCTGCTGTGAAGTCATCTTTCTTTGTCTGCCAAACACCCAAGTGGTGACCGAAGTTCTCCTGCATGAAAACGGCCTTGCCGAAAGCCTGCGCCCGGGTCAAATCATCTGCGATTTCAGCACGATCGATTATCAGGCCAGCATAACCATCGCAGAAACGTTGGCGGCCCGAGCTGTCGATTATCTGGACGCTCCGATTTCCGGCATGGAAGCGCGAGCGATCGACGGAACGCTGACCATCATGTGCGGCGGAAAAAAGTCGATTTTTGATCAACTGCTGCCCGTCTTGCAATTCATGGGCACTAACATTTTATACATGGGCCCGTCCGGCTGCGGTCAGTTGACAAAAGCCATCAACAATACTTTATTCGACATCAACATGGCCGCTCTGGCGGAAATATTGCCGGTCGCCGTCAAACTCGGCCTTGCCCCCGAATTGATCGGCTCTGTCATCAATAGCAGCTCCGGTCGCAGTTTTGCCTCCGAATTCTTTATTCCCCGGATTTTGAACGGAAACTTTGGTGATGGGTACCCTTTGGAAAAAGCCTACAAGGATTTGGTCAGCATCGCCAGCTTGTCGGCAAACCTTTGTCTGCCGCTGCCGGTCACGCACGCCGCAACAACAACCTATCAAATGGCCATGCGCCAAGGGTTGGGCGACCAGGACAAGGGCGCCATGACCTGCCTGTTCGAAGCTCTGGCGGGAGTTAAGTTCCGGCAAGGGGAAGGTGCTGCTTCAGCCACCGGCGATAAAAATCCAATTTCTACCACGGTATAACTCAATAAAATTTTTCATTTTCATTCAAATATAATGAAAAGCCGCAACAGGCGCAATGTTTTTGCGTCTGTTGCGGCTTTAATGCCGCGTATCACATATTCCCGATGATGGCCGTGGCGAATTCCGAGGTTTTTAACTCTTTGGCGCCTTCCAGGCCACGGGCCAGATCATAAGTCACCGTTTTTTGTGAAATCGTCCGCCCCAGCGCCGACTCGATCAACTGCCCCGCTTCCATCCAGCCCAGATATTCCAGCATCATCACTCCGGACAGGATGACCGAACCCGGATTCACTTTGTCCATCCCGGCATATTTGGGGGCGTTGCCGTGCGTCGCCTCAAAAATGGCGGCGGCATCGCCGATATTTGCCCCCGGCGCCATGCCCAGACCGCCGACCTGAGCTGCCATCGCATCCGACAAATAGTCCCCGTTAAGGTTGGGACAGACCAACACTTCATACTCTTTGGGCCGCAGCAAAATCTGCTGGAACATATTGTCGGCGATCCGGTCGTTGATGAGGATTCGTCCCGTAGTCTCGGCGCCCTTCGCGACCTCTTCTTCGGTAACGGTCACTGCGGCGAATTCCCGTCTGGCCAGTTCATAGCACCAGGTTTTGAAGGCCCCTTCCGTGTATTTCATGATGTTACCCTTGTGCACGATCGTGACGGTTTTCTTGCCATGATCCACTGCATATTGCAGGGCCCGGCGCATAATCCGCTCGGTTCCGCCCCGGCTGATGTACTTGATGCCGATTCCCGCCTCTGCCGGCACGCGGCAATTCATCTGATCGTTAAGGAAGGACCGGACCTGCTCCGCCTTCTCCGTATTGGCCGCCCACTCGATCCCGACATAAATATCTTCAATATTTTCCCGGAAAATCACCGCATTGACCTGTTCCGGGTGCAAAACCGGGCTGGGGGTTCCCGGCACCCATTTCACCGGCCGAATGCAGGCATACAGGTCCAGCTCCTGGCGCAGTGTCACGTTGATGCTGCGAAATCCGCCGCCAATCGGCGTTCCCAGCGGGCCCTTTATCGCCACCACATGTTCGCGAATCTTCGTCAGCGTGTCTTGCGGCAACCATTCGCCTGTCAGTCGATGCGCCTTTTCCGCCGCCAGAATCTCCAGCCAGTCGATCCGCCGTTTTCCGCCATAGGCCTTTGCAATCCCGGCATCCAGCACTCTTTGCGCCGCCGCCCAGATATCCGGCCCGGTTCCGTCTCCCTCGATATAACAAACCGTCGGTTGATCCGGCACCACCAATTTACCGTCATGTATGCTGATCTTGTCTCCCATCGGGTCTTCCTCCACCTTCGCTTTCTTCTGTTATTTGTACAGCAGTAGAATCATGGTAACGATGCAAGCCAGTACCATCCCGGGGGCGTTGCGTTTTGCGACTTCCATCGGCGACACGCCGGCCATCGTTGCGCAGATGATCAAGCCGCCGGCAACCGGCGACATGGAACGGCCCAGGGCCCCGCCGATCGCCGCCATGCTGCCCATATCGATCGCATTCAGGCCAAACTTGACGGCATCCGGCGTCACCGCTTTATTGAAGGCAACCGCCGCCGCATCGCCGGAACCGCTCATCACCGCCAGCAAAAACGGACCAAATGCCGAGCTCACCTTGGCGATGGACGGATTGCTGATCATATAGGCCGTCAGCGCCTTGATCAAGCCGATGGCGTTCATCCCGCCGACGAATACCAAAGCGCAGATGATGATGCCAAATATGTGTCCGAAGGAATCACCCACGCCATGCCAGAACTCCTTGGAAATCTTGGCCGGGCTGACCCGCGTCACGACAAAGGCGCAAAATACGCCGATGATCATGGCATGGGAAATGCCCAGTGGCTTGAAAGCCGCAACAAAGTTCATGCTGCCAAGCAACAGAATCACCAGGGGAATAATCGGCACCATCGCCCGCAGATAATTGACTTTGAAATCCAGCGTGGTATCAATCACATTGCCACCGGTCGGTTTGCAGTTCTTGTTTTCCTTGCGGATATACGCATAAGCCAGCAAGCTAAACGCACCGATCACACCGGACAGTAACAGTGGGACAAAATGGTTGCCCACGACCTCCATGGGGGAGGCTTTGGCAACATTGGCCACAATGGCGATCTGGGCATAGCCGGGATTGAACATTGCGCCATAGGTTCCCGCATAAACGCTGGACGCCGCAATCGCCGGGTGGATTCCTGCCGCCATCAGCAGCGGAATAATGATCGTGCCGACAGCAGCCGAGCAGCCGGCCGAACTGGTAATGGAAGTATTGATGAAAAAAGTCACCAGAGTCGCGCCGGGAATGAGGAGCGGGCCGACCCGTTTCAAACCCTTGGCCAGCCACTAGATCAGATGCTTGTCGCACTCGGTCAATTTCATGACCATGGCAAACCCCATCACGCTGATAATGGACTCGAACAGCTTGTTTTCCTGCATCGCGTGCGAAAATGCCTTGAATCCCGCCATGGGGTCGCCGGCTACGAGCGCCATCAGCATCCCGGCGCAAAACATCACCAGCCGGGTTTCGTACTGTTTCACCATCAGAAAAATAGTACCCAGTACAATAATTCCCCCGATTGCCAACAACATTGCATCCCACTCTCCCTCTTCTTCGACATCGACAGACCCGTGGAAAATTTTTCGAATATTCTTGTCCCTTGTCGGGTTCGATTATATAATGAGGGCAGTATATACTCAAATACTTCTTATTTTATAATCCCCATAACTTTTTTCTATAGCGAGGTGCCGATTTTGACAGAACGCGAACTTCTTTATGTGAAGACCATCGCCGAAGAACGGAGTATTTCGGGTGCAGCAAAGAAATTATTCATGACGCAGCCTTCCCTCAGCAGTTGCGTCCAAAAAATCGAATCGGCGCTGGGCACGCGCTTGTTTCAGCGTACCAGCACCGGCCTGGTGCTGACTTTTGCCGGCGAGCGTTATTATCAGGTTGCCCAGGATATCTTGAAAATCTATAACGACTTTGAAATCGAAGTCAGTGACATCAACAACCTGAAGAAAGGCCGGGTAACCATCGGCATCACCGTATATCTGGCAACCTTTATTTTGCCGGTCGTCTTGCCCGTATTCAAAGAGCTCTGCCCGAATATCGAGCTTGCCATCGTCGAAAAGAACTCCACGGAGTTAGAGAAATCCCTGTCTTCGGGCGAAGTCGACTTTGCGCTCATGCATATGCTTCCCCATGAGGAAAGCGCCAGCCATACGAATACCGACTTTTATCCGCTCATCAAAGACCCGCTCGTCCTGGTGACAAAAAAAGACCATCCACTCAAGCAGTTCGCCTGCGCCCGCGCCGGCGTCGCTTATCCGCAGATCGATCTGACAAAATTTGCTGACGAGCCTTTCGTCATGGTGACCAAGCTACAAAAAATCCGGCAAGTTGCCGACCTGATCCTTCACAAAGCCCAGATCCATCCGCCTGTCATATTAACGACCAAAAGCTATGAAACGGCCCGTCGCTTAGCCTGTGAAGGCATCGGCGTCACGTTTACGCCGCTCCAATATTTGCAGATCTTTCCGGGAAGCTATTCTCCCGACTACTACTTGGTGGCGGAAGAGTATACCCCCTACTGGACGCTGTGCGTGGCGGTCCAGAAAAATGCTTACGTGTCCAGGGCAGCCAAACTTTTCATCCGCATTGTCAGTGAAAAATATGGCGCCAACCGGATTGATTTATGAGTGCCGGCAGTTGCGTGAATCAAGGTCGCTATTATTTTTTGATTTGACGAAAAAAACGTCTGAACCTTTCACAGTTCAGACAATGTCAACTCGCAAACCATGAACACATCCGTCGTCAAAGACTCCTTTTCCTGTTGGCGTTTTTCATCAGTTGACGGGCATTTTTCCGGCCGCCGACGGCGGCGAACATGACGGCCATTTTTTCTTCCTCGATCTGGCGCGAATTCAGCCCGGCATAACGGGATTCCTGCCGCAACTTGCGCCAGGAATCCAGGCGCGCCGCCGGCAACCGTCCCTCCGCCACCGCTTGCAGCACCGCGCAGTTCGGCTCCTGATCATGGGTGCAATCGCTGAACCGACAATCGGCTGCCAGTTCGGTGATGTCGGCGAACGCCGCCGCCAGATCTGCCCCTTCCAGCGCTAGTTCCCGCATCCCTGGCGTGTCAATGACGATGCCCCCGCCGGGTAGAACAATCATCTCCCGGCGGGTGGTCGTGTGCCGCCCTTTGCCGTCCCGCCGCAGACCGCCGCTGGCCAGTTCGTCGCTTCCCAGCAAACGGTTGATCAGCGTCGACTTGCCGACGCCGGACGAGCCGATAAAGGCCACTGTCCGGCCCGGCTCCAGATATTCCGTCAACACCGCCGCCCCGTCTTGCTCCAGACTGCACACCGGCAACACCGGCGCGCCGCAGGCGCTGAACGAAATCCCGGCCAGTTTGGCAGCCAAATCGTCGCAAAGGTCGGTTTTGGTCAGCACGACAACCGGCAGGGCGCCGCTATCCCAAACCAAGCTGAGGTAACGTTCCAGCCGCCGCGGATTGTAGTCACCGTTCAACGCCATGCAGATGAACACTGTGTCCAGATTGGCGGCGATCATCTGCTCCTGCCCGGCTGTTCCGGCCGCCCGGCGAATCAACGCGCTATGGCGCGGCAGCACTTGCCGGATCAATGCTGACCCAGCCGGATTCGACTCCAGCAGCACGAAATCCCCCACTGCCGGAAACTCCGCCGGCCGAAGTGCGGCATGACGCAACCGGCCGGCAACCACGCCCATTACCTCGCCCTGCTCAGTCCAAACCTTATATCCATCCCGATATTGCGACGCCACCCGGCCGATCGCGGCCTCCCCGCCGGCGGCTTCGGCCTGCGCGGCTCTCAATCCCAGACGATTCATATCCAATCGTTGCATTTTCTTTCCTCCCCGAACGGTTTCATCCGCAGTATAACACATCGGGCCGCCGGTCGGGGTCGCCATCTTGGTTCAGAAATAAAAGAGCACCAGAAGGATCCTTCCTCCTGGCGCCTTTTTTACTTCCGGTCATACCCGGTGACAATCTTATACACCGTCTTCGGCGACAGATAATAGGTTTCTGCCAGTTGGCGCACCGGCACTCCCACCTGGTGGCGCCGACGAATTTCCTCATTGCGTCGCCGGGTGACCTGACGGCTGGTCGTGCTTTCGCCCCAGCTGCGCTGGCATCCTTCCTTGCGCGGAATATATAGATACTCACCGTCGACGTATTCCTGAATCAGCTGCAACAGCGTCGCCGGCAATACGTCATTGGCCGCTTTGTAGCCCATGTTGCTCCCTCCCAAATTTCATTCAGGATCGAGCAAAGGCCGTCAGCTATTCGTGATCAGTGCGACAGCCCCTGCTCCGCACGGACCACAGACTCCGATTTACCGATAAGTCATGCTCCCTTTCGTGTGTATTTCACGAGTATCATATTCATTTCCGGTGGTAAAGTCAAGGCGACCTAGCGTTACGCGCATATAACTAACGGTCGAACTAAACTACGGACGGGGCCAAGCCAAACCGGAGAATCACCGGTTCAAAATCCAATACCCGTAGTTCAAATAACCGGCAAAGCCAACCCAACATAGATAGGGCAGCAACAGCAACGCACTTTGGCGCGAAATCCGCCCAAACAGAAAGATATTCCACAGTATCGCCGCAATCAGGAGGAGAATCACAAGAAAGCCGCCGCCCGGCGAACGCAGGCCGAAAAAAACCGCCGACCAAGCCATGTTCAGAAACAGCTGGAACGCAAACGCCAACAGGGCACGCTTTTTGTTTTTTTGCCCGTCGCTGCTCCAAACGAAATACAGAGATACCGCCATCAGCAGGTACAAAATATTCCAAACCGGTGCAAACACCCAATTCGGCGGCGCGAACTCCGGCCGGATCAACCGGGGATACCAGCTGTTCAGCGAAGTTGCGGTGAACAGACCGCCCACTGCTCCAGCGACGAAACAAACGGCAAGGCTGGCGGCAAACTTTCGTAACCTTTTCATCAAGCTCCCCCCGTCTGCTAACGGTCCCGGAATCAACCCCCCAGAATATTGACGCAGTTTCTCTGACAATATAAAAATAAAGCAAGAAGGTTTTACAGTCTACTGGTTTATATTTTATAGTTTTAGGTTTTAGGTTTTAGCGGTCACGAAAGAGCCTAATTTTCCGGCGTTTTCTCACGTTTTGACCGGTCAGTGGACCGGTTCATGGACGGATCCGTTGACGGGTCTGCAGACGGGTTCACGGACGGGTCTGTGGACCCGTCCGAATGCAAAACCAAAAAGCTCTTGGCGGATACCTCTCAGCTTTTCAAAATTCGCCGTCCGCGCATCTACACACCATCAGGAATCTTATCCGCCATTAAATGGCGCAGATTTAACGTTGCCCCGTCAACCACAAACGTGCCGTCGCCATTGGCATGGAATGTACGCCGCTCCTGCCTTTTTTTATCGATCCAGGCCTGTACCCCCTGTAACAGAAATATGCCAGGTTCTTCAAGGTAGCCGGTCACCCGGCATTCCAGACAGGCAAGGCATTCGGCCACTAACGGCGCGCCAACCTGCCGGGCCGGCAACGGCGTCAATTCGAATGTTTTGAACTTGTCGATATCTTTCCCGGAGCAGTCGCCAATACGGATGACCCGTTCGGCAATATCGACGGTCGGTACGGCCAACACGCATTCTTTGGTTTGCATCATGGCATGGAATGAATGGTTCCAGGGGCCGGTCGTCAATGCCAGTTGCGGCGTAAAGTCAGTGACCATGTGCCACGAAATTGTCATCAAGTTGTTTTTCGTTCCATCATTCGTAGCCACCAGAATGACCGGCCCTGGTTCAAACAGCATGAAAGCCTTTTTCAACGGTAATTGGCTAAACGCCATGACCCCCGCCACCCTTCGCTTATTTTTATATACTGTTTCTTCCCCAAACCCTTCTACTCCTCCCAGGTTGCGTCTCGCGCAAGTTGTTTTTGGAAAGAATGGCAGGAAATGAGTTGGAATCGCCGAACATAGAGGGGAAAGGGGAACGTGTAATGAAACAAACTCCGGATATGGCACAGGGCAAGGTGTCCTCCGTACTCTTCCGTCTGGCCTTGCCCATGATGGTCTCCCTGTTTTTTCAGAACCTATACGTTTATGTCAACACCGTCTACGTTTCCTGGCTCGGTGACCTGCCGCTGGCCGCGGTTTCGCTGGCGCTGCCGCTGACCTATCTGGCCATGTCGCTGTCGAAAGGAATCGCCATGGGCGCAATGGTTTTAATGAGCCATGCCCGGGGCGCTGCGGACGAGGCGGCGGCAAAACGGACCGCCGACGCAATGTTGCCTCTGATGCTTTCCGTCATGGCCTGTTTCTTGACTTTGATGCTGCCTCAAGTATCCAGCCGCTTTTTTGCCCTGATGGGAACCAGCCCGGAAGTTGCCGGTTACGGAATCGGCTATGTGTTCTGGCTGGTGGCCGGCTTTCCGGTAATGGGATATGTGATGGCCTGCGAAGCCGTTTTTACATCCCGCGGCGACACGGTGACCCCCATGAAGGGAATGTTATGGGGCAATGGCGTCAACCTGGCACTGGATCCATTGTTTATTTTCGTCTTCGGCTGGGGAACGGCCGGCGCCGCGGCGGCTTCCTTGCTGTCCCAGTTGGTCTGCGCGGCCTATCTTCAACATTTTTTACAGCGTCAAACCGGCGACTTGGTCTGGAAACCACGAACGGGTTTTCCAAGAGAAGCTCGTATTATCGCCGGGCAAGGCGCTTTTGTGGCAATGGCTTATCTCGTCAGTCCGCTGGCGCTGATCCTGCTGAACATGATCCTGATCCGGTTCGGACCGGTAGCGGTGGGCGCCTGGAATCTGATGTCCCGCACCGAACTGATGATCACGCTGCCGGCCATGGGGTTGTTCAATGCCCTGGCCGCTTTCACCAGTTTCAACCTCGGCCGGCGGGATTACAGCCGCATCCAGGCCGGACTGCTATTTTTCCTAAAATTCGCCTGGACCTTCTTCGCTGTAGTCGCATTCTTGTTCATTGAGTATTCCGAAGCCTGGATGGTTTTGTTCCAGCCGGCGCCGGAGCTGAAAACGTTGGGCGTCCTGGCCATGAAAGCCTCCGGAATGGCCCTGCTGTTTATGCCGGTCAACATGGCGATGAGCGGAATCGCCCAAGGATTGAAACGACCGCTGTACATGATGATGTATTCAGTTGTCTATCTGTTCCTGCTGCGGTTGCCGCTGGCCTATTGGATCGCCGGGCATTGGACGGAGAAGGAAGTCTTCTGGGCCCATCCGGCAGCCACGGCGGGCGCCGCTCTGTTTGCAACCGCCAGTTTATGGCGAATGATGGCAAAATGCCGCCAGAACATTTCCGGATCAGAAGCGTTAGCCAGTACCCCAGGGGAGGATGAAAAATGCCTGACGAATACTTAGTCGACCAGTTCCGGCCCAACGACGCCGCCGGCATAGCCGCTCTGTACCGAAGTGTGTACGGCGACGAATATCCCGTGAAGAGTGTTTATGATCCAGCAACAATCATCCGCCAAGCCGAGGCCGGCGAAGCGTATCGGGCCGTGGCCCGCAATGGGACGGGGGAAGTGGTGGGACATTTCGCGATGTACCGTTCTTCGCCGCCCAATCCCGCACTGTACGAATGCGGGCAGATGATGATGCGGCAAGACAGCCGACTTTCCGACGCGGCATTCCGTCTGTTTGCTTTTTCCATGGAAGTCTTGCCGCGTATTCATAACATTCGACAGATTTGGGGCGAAGCGGTGTGCAATCATCTGCTCACCCAGCAGATGAGTCTTGAGTATGGATCTACGGAAACCGGCATCGAGGTCGGGCTGATGCCGGGGGAAGCGTATGCCAAAGCGTTAAGCAAGGTTTCAACCGATACGGAACGAATTTCCGTCCTGCTTTTGTTCCGGAGCACCGCGCCCCGAGCGCAGACGCTCTATATCCCTGCCGCGTACGATGATGCGCTACGTTTCATCTATTCAACCTGGAATGATACGACCTCCTTCCTTCCTTCCACGGCGGCCCTGCCGGCCGGCATAAAAACCCGGGGGAACATCCAGACGTTCGGCGGCAGCGGAGTGGCCCGCATCCAGATTGAAAAACTGGGCGACGATTTTGAAACCTGCCTGGCCCGATTTTTCAGCGAGGCGTCTGCCGCCGGCGCGCTCGTCATCCAAGTCATCTTTCGTCTGACGGAACCGGCTTGCGGGGCGGCCGTCACGATACTGCGGCAGCGCGGTTTCTTCCTTGGCGGCGTCTTGCCGCGCTGGTTCGGGGATGACGGAGTTCTGATGCAGCAAGTAGTGAAACCACCGGATTTCGACAAGATTTTGCTGGCTTCGAAACGGGCCCGGGAACTGAAACGGATCATCCGCCAGGACTGGGAGGCTGTCCAAAACTGAACGTTCGGCGAGGTGATCGGCAAGCGGGCGGCGCGCCTGTTCCGCCTGGCGGCAGAACCCCCGGAAATCAAAAATAGTAGGCGTTCAGCTGGATCATGGCAGATGCGGAAGGAGCATTCAATCTGCCGATCCGGATCGAAGAAGCAATGAAATTACGAACCTTGGCGCTTATCGTTGCTCATGTGGACAAAAGGCTCAACGGTTGATTCGCCTGAAAACCGATTTGTTTCAAGCAATAGCCACAGTCAAAAGTAAAGCATCTTCCGGGATTAATCCTGGAAGATGCTTTTTTATCGGTCTGCAATTTGCAGGAAGGTCAAATTCATTCTTCAGCCTTTATTCATTAAGAGTATATTGGTTATTTTTGCTTCTTTGTCGCCACACAGACACCAATTCATTGAATTGGGTCAGCTCAGCAGCATGCGGTCGCTGACATCGTCGCCGCCGGATTTTTCGAACGCTTCCAGCAAGTCACGGACCGTCATTTTTGCTTTTTCCTCGCCATGGATGTCCAGCAAGATTTCCCCGTCGTTCAGCATCAGCAGCCGATTGCCCAGGCGCAGGGCATCCCGCATATTATGGGTGACCATCAGCGTCGTCAGCGCATTTTCTTCCACGATCTTCTTCGTCAGGTCCAATACCTTCTCGGCAGTTTTGGGGTCCAGCGCCGCGGTGTGCTCGTCCAGCAGCAACAGCTTGGGTCGCCGCATGGTGGCCATCAGCAGGGTGATCGCCTGCCGCTGCCCGCCCGACAGAGTCACCATCCGGCTTTTCATCCGGTCTTCCAGACCGAGATTCAGATTGGCCAGCCGTTCCTTGAATTCGACGGATTCATCATCGCGAAAACCCCAGCGCAAACTCAGGCGTTTGCCACGCCGGGCGGCAATGGCCAAGTTTTCCTCGACCATCATCCCCGAAGCCGTCCCCATCATCGGATCCTGAAACACCCGACCGATAAAGGCGGCCCGTTTATGCTCCGCCATCTGGGTCACATCAATATCGTCAATATAGATTTTTCCGCCATCCACTTTGAAGACGCCGGCGATGGCGTTCAAGAACGTACTCTTGCCGGCACCGTTGCCGCCGATCACGGTAATGAAATCGCCGGTTTTCATTTCCAGACTGACATTTTTCAAGGCCGTCTTTTCATTCACGGTCCCGGCGAAGAACGTCTTGCTGATTCCCTCTACCTTCAACATTTACATTCCCACCATTCTGCTATCCCACTTGGCTTTGACCAGCGGCAGGGACAAGGCGATGGCCACCAAAATGGCCGTGAATAGTTTCAGATCGTTGGGCGGCATGCCCAGATACAATACGACGGCAATGACGATCCGATACAGGATGGAGCCCAGCACCACCGAAATCAGCGAGTTTTTGAAATTTCTCGTACCGAACACCACTTCGCCGATAATCACGGACGCCAGACCGATCACGATCGTCCCCGCCCCCATGCCCACATCGGCGAAGCCGTTGTCCTGGGCGATCAACGCTCCCGAAACCGCCACCAGCCCATTGCTGAGCACCAACCCCAGCAAAAACATGTCGTCGGTATTGACGCCCATCGCCCGGATCATTTGGGGATTGTTGCCGGTCGCCCGCACAGCCATCCCGATCTCGGTGCCAAAGAACCAATAGAGCCAAAGCGGGATAGCGACCGCGATGCAAAGGCCCGCCACGAACGTCGTCATATTGGGGGAAAGCTTGAGAAACTCCAAAGCGGTAAAGATCGTATCCGTATTCAGCAAGGACAGGTTGGCTTTTCCCATCACCCGCAAATTCACGGAATACAAGGCGATCATCGTCAAGATGCCGGCCATCAGCGCCGGTATTTTCAGTTTGGTGTGCAACAGGCCGCTGACAGCGCCGGCCAGCATTCCGGCCACACCCGCCGCCACGATCGCCATAGCGGGGTTGACTTTCTCCGCCAGCAACACCGCCGCTACCGTGCCGCCCAACGGAAAGCTGCCTTCCACGCTCAGATCCGCTATATTCAACGTCCGGAAAGTGATAAAGACCCCCATGGCCATCACGGACCAGAGCAAGCCTTGGGCTACTGTCGAAATAATTAACTCGTCCATTGATTCTTCCCTTTTACACCCTTATTCAACCGATTTCAAAAGATCCGCCGGGATCTTCAGACCAATCGCTTCCGCTGATTTTTTGTTGATGATTACCTTGACGTCTTTTTGGAAACCGATCGGCATATCCGCCGGTTTGGACTTGCCGGACAAAATGTCGGCCGCCATTTCCCCCGCCTGGAAGCCCAGTTTATAGAAATTCACCGACGCGCCCGCCGTGGCGCCGCCGCTCCGGACCGGAGCTTCATCGCCGAGGAATACCGGCAGCTTGGCCGGCACCGTGATCTTGACGATATTCGACATGGCGGAAGCGATATTGTTATCCGTCGGACAATAGATGAAATCGACTTTCCCCACCAAACTCTGCACAGCCTGTTGAATGTCATTCACGTTGGTCACGGTCGCTTCCGTGACGGTCAGGCCTTTTTCGGCGGCGTATTTTTTCATCGCCGCGACCTGCAGCTGGGAATTCAATTCGCTGGAAGTATACAACGCACCGACTTTTTTGGCATTCGGCACCAGTTTCAGCGCCAGGTCGATCTGCCGGCTGGGGGGGTTGTGGTTGGAGGTCCCGGTAATGTTTCCGCCCGGTTTTTCAACGGATTGCACCAGTTTGGCCGTCTTGTAGTCCACAATCGCGGTTCCCACGATCGGGATCGTTTTGGTTGAATTGGCGACGATCTGCGCAGCGGGGGTGGCAATCGCGTGGATCAGGTCCACCTTGTTGTTCACGAATCGTTGGCTGATGGTCTTCAAATTGGATTGATCCCCCTGGGCATTCTGCTGGTCGATTTTAATGTTTACGCCTTCCTTGAAGCCTTTGGAGGCCAGTCCGTCCACAAAGCCCTTGTTGGAGGCGTCGAGAGCGCCATGCTGGACCAGTTGGAGCACGCCGATCTGGTAAACCTTCGTGGCCGCTTTCGCCGGTTCTTTCTTTTCGCCGCCGCAGCCAGTCAGGACCCCCACCGCCATCATCGCGCCGATTGCCAGAGCCACCATTTTCTTCCCATTCATTTTTTTCAACATCCTTTCTCCCATCCTTCCTACCATCCTTTTGTTACAAGCCGTCCTTCCATCCTGCGAGAAATACAAAATCGTCCCTTGAACAAGGGACGACGGACGAAGCATCGCGGTACCACCCAAATTATCTGATGAAATAAAAAAAGAGCAGCGCCCAGGGACGGAAAAATCCGCGGTACCACCCTACTAATCTTTATCAGATCACCTCACGGCCCCGTAACGGCAGCTACGCCGGCTCAGCCTACTCCAGTTTCAGCTTCGCGGTTCAGGAAGGTACTTCAGCCTATGTCACCAACCGGTTCGCACCAACCACCGGCTCTCTGGATAGCGCCCATAGCCCTACTTGTTCCGTCATCACCATTATCAATCTAACATTGACTTGATTTTACTTGCAATGCGGGATGTTGTCAATAGATCAAGCCATTCGGCGGCGATCCGTCAGACATAGTCGCACATTCGGCGGATCACGGTCTCGCTGTAGCCGAACCCATAAATCTCCGTCTTCGTTTTCTTCCCGTTCGCCACCCTCAGGATCTCCTCCAACACCTCCCCGGCCATGTCTTGCAGGGTTTTTCCGTCATGGAGGACCGCACTGAAATCCATATCGAGATTGTCGTTCATCTTGCGGAACAACTCCCGGTTGGCGGTAACCTTCAAAACGGGGGCGATGGGATTGCCGATCGGATTGCCCCGGCCGGTGGTGAAAACGATCAACTGACAGCCTGCCGCCACTTTCGCCGTCACCGACAACAGATCGTACCCCGGCGTGTGCATATAGACAAGCCCCTTTTGGCTGGGCCGGCAAGCACAGTCGATGACCTCCGCGATCGGCTTCGTGCCGCCTTTATGAATGCAGCCCAGCGATTTCTCTTCCAGCGTCGTGATGCCGCCCGCTTTGTTGCCGGGGGAAGGCTGGCCCGACCGCAGATTCTCGTTCACCTTCTGCAGGTCGTTTTCCAGAGTAGCGCACAAGTCGAGCAGTTTCTGCCCCATTTCCGGCGTGCTGCAGCGTCGGGCCAAAATATGCTCGGCGCCGATGATCTCAGGAGTTTCGCTGAACATCGACGTCCCGCCGCAGTCCACCAGCGTATCACTGACATGCCCCATGACCGGATTCGAGACCAGACCGGAAGTTGCATCCGAACCGCCGCATTCGATTCCGAGCATGAGTTCGGAAATGTCCACTTCCTCCGGGCGGCTGGCGGAGGCGTCCGAAATCATCTGCTGCGCCAGCTGGACCGCCTTGCAGATCGTCTGGACCGTTCCCCCTTCGTCCTGAATCACCAACGAGCGGAGGGGTTTATTGGTCATGGACCGGATGATGTCCCCCATCGCCTCGACCGAGTTGGGTTCGCAGCCGAGACCGACCAGAATCGTGCCATAGACATTCGGATTCGCCGCCAATCCGGCCAGAACGGTTTGCGTCAGCTTGCGGTTGCCTTCCACCTCGCCGCAGCCATTCTGATTGACGAAGGTGACGGCCCCGTTCACCAGGCCCGCAATGATCCGGCACGTCTCATTCGCACAACCGACGGTCGGCAGGATCAGCACATGATTTCTGATCCCGACCAAACCATCGGGTCTTCGATAGCCCCAAAATTTCATGACCGCACCTCCCGTGATTGCGCCGGACTCGCCAGATTATGCTCGTGCACATGGCTGCCGCGGGGAATATCTTGCGTTGCCTGACCAATGATTTCCCCATACTTCCGCAGCGGCTCCGCTTTTTTGATATCCCGGACCGCCAGCTTGTGATATTGGGGGATCGTCCCGACAACCGGAACCTGCATGACTTCTTCATTCTGATAAAAGACGGCCCGCTCCCCCTCCCTGAGCTCCACAATCACGGTTGCCACATCATCCCTGGCGTGAATCAATATCGCGTTGATCGTTCCCGGCGTCATCTTGTCCCCTCCAATTTGTAAGAAATGCCAACCTAGCGAACGACGGCTAACTTCTCAGGAACAGCAAGGACGTCTGGCGTCCAGAAATAAAAAATCACTGTATGCGTGGGCCAAGATTGGGAACAACCCCTTTGCTCTTGTCCAGCAAAAACAGCCACAAAGGCATCTCGCTATTTTCCCTCATTTATCACTGATTGCTGCGCAACCGCTCAAAATAAGCGTTCATATCGCTTAGGAACCACGCCATCGGCACCCGAAATGCTGCCACAAAAGCATTGTCCGGGCTGCTGCCGCTATGCAGCAACTGATAGAAGAAGACCACGTTTTCGAAGCCGTTGTCCTGGATCAGCCTGTATGCCATGACCACCGACATTGCATAGATGGGGTACTGCTGCATCAGCGCATCCCAAGTCTTGTAATCGTAGTTGGCCAACTGCCGAGCGTCTGGGATGGCTTGGGCCCGGTGGATGACATTCTCGGCGCGACGGATATTATCGGTAACCTTGCCCAGTCCAGCTTCCTCGCGGGCCACAAGCTGGAAGACCTCGGGCGTTCCTTCCACCAGCCAGTTTACTGTCTGGGTATGGCCGTACTGCCGCTGCACTTGATGAAAGAGTTCGTGCGGCAGTACCCGGAAGGCTTCCGCGACAGAATTCTGCAACAGCGGCGAGCCCTTCATTATAATCATTGGTTTATTGCCCAAGCTTTCGCCGCCGGTATACTTGGCCATCAACTCGGCCTTTTCCCGCGGAATCTTGGCGTAAAACATCAGCGCCTGGACGTAGCTCGCCTCGTCGGCGGCTACTACCACCGTCACTTCCTGGCTCAGCGTGATTTTATACTTTGTCAGGAGATCCGCAGTCGTGTCCACCGCCCGCTGGATGTTCTGCCGCGTCTGGAGCGACACCTCTTGGTCGTAAACCAAATTGGCCCAAGAAGCCGACGTCACCGCCGGGAAGATGCCCCCGATGCACAGGAAGAAGATAACGGCAACAAAAAACTTTTTCATTGCTGCAGGCCCCTTGCGTTTATTTACCGTTTATCCGAAGCGGTGCCGCCGGCCTGTATCCCCGGCCATCGACCGCACCGCAACGTTTGCTCAAAAGTCGCTCTTGTTATTTTTCTGGTATTTCCCCTGGACGAGTTGGGCCGTAGGCGTGTAGTAATAATCGATTATGACGCTACGGTAGGAGGACTTCACCTCATAATAGCTATAGGTCCCGATCCGTATGGAAACGGTATGGAAATTGCCAAGATCGAAAGCCGCCTGGCTGTCCAGGTACTTGCCCGCCTCGCTGAAAGGCTTGCCGTATCGCTCTGCGAGACCTTTTTTCATTGATTCGAACATCTTCATTACCTCGTCGTCTGTCGTATAGAGAAAGACTTCCACCTCGAACATCTTGCCCTGATAAAAGTACACGTGGGCCACAGCGTCTATGGTGTTATACTTCGTGCCGTACACCAGAGGCGGCTCGGGGTACCGTTTATCCACCCCCATAAACGAAGTGTTCGGCCGCTGCCGCATGACGCTTTTCGCTTCGTCCGCAGTCGCCTCCCAGGAAATGCCGAGAACCTTGTCCGTCTTCAGAACGACGACCGGATTGCCGTCCTTCCACTGTCCATCGTGGAGGACCTTGCCGTCGGCGCTTTTGCCCACTCCGTAGCCGTTCTGCTTGCTGCCTTTCCAGTCGCCTTCATAAACCCGACCGTCGGCGTATTTGAAAGTACCCTTGCCCTCACGAAGACCGTCCTTGTAAAAACCGTCATAGGTCTCGCCGTCCGACCACTTCATGCTGACGTAACCGTCCAGTTTGCCGGCCTTCATCTCGGCATCGGCCTGGCCTTTCGTCTCTTTGCCGTCCTTTTCCCGATAAGCGTAATTAAGCGTCCCTTTGCCCTCGGCTTTGCCGTCCACCAGCGGCCCCGACCAGCTTGCCGACATCACTTTTATGCTCTCATCCCATACCATGATGCAAATCCGGCCTCCGCTCGCCGAGTCGGTAACCCATCGTTCGAACGGCGCCGCAAGCGCTGTCGCACCAGCGAAAAGGAAAAAAAAGGTCGATAACAGAACCGCTGTCCGCAATAATTTCACGATGATACCTCCCTCGTATTTATCAAACATTTTTCTCCCGCGAAGATGTTTTTTCAACATTTAATAAAGTGATATCATCTGACTAATAAATCTCAAAAATGTCCTTATCAGACCTTCTCAGGGGCCCCTGAATAACTTGCTGCTTCTTTTGCACAGTCCAGCAAGGTCCGAGTTTCCTGCCGACGTTGTCATCGTCATGTCCCCTTGCCTTTTTTATACCTGAAAAATCTCCGGAATGCAATTGTTTCATTTCCATGGGGGGCAGAATAATACGGACCACTGCATACCATAGGCAGTCGATACCGATTAGCGAAACTGAAAACAACTTCACTCGCTTAGGCAAAGCTAGATATGGCATCAGGTTCTTTCCGTTGTTTTCAGTGGATCTCCCGCAAAATTTCAACGAGCAATTCGTAAGTTCTCCCCAAGGATGCGATTTCCATTCTCTCCCGCGGAGTATGAACGTCATAGTTACGCACCCCTAAATTCACCGCCTGTACCGTTTTTCCCTGCTCCCGCAGCTTGCCGATAATCAAACCGGTTTCCACGCCCGCATGGATGATGGCCGTCGCCGGCCGTTCGCCGCGCAGAAGCTCCCAGACATCTTGCACCTGTTTCGTCAGGTCAGAATCCGGATCATATTCCCACACCGGAGTCCGTCCGTCGCAACGATATTCCACCCCGCAAAGTTCCGCCAGTTGTTCCATCCGGCGCAAAATCTGCTCATGCTCATATTCACTGTTGCAACGAGTCATGCTCAGCAGTTCAATACCCTGTTCAGTTTCGTATACCATTCCCAGATTTCCGGAACATTTTGTGAGAGTCCGCGCTGCATCCAGATAATTCTGAAGCCCATTGGGAATCAGGTTCAGCAGCGCCGATACCGTTTTTGTCTTTTCCGGCGGATACGCGCGTTCCGGCACTATTACGGGAGTACATTCCACCTTCATGTCCGGATCCGTATGCCGGTATTCGCGTTTCAGCTGCTCCGCAATTTCTGCAGTCACTTGCGTTAACTGCCCTGCCGTTTCCTCTGCGCAGCAGATTGTCGCCTGTGCTGCCGCCGGAATTACGTTGATTTGTGTCCCGCCTGAAATCTCCGCAATTTGAAATACCGACCGTTTTTCCAGTGTGCTGAGAATTTCGCCGAGAAGCCGGTTTGCGTTTGCGCGCCCTTGGATAATCTCAACTCCGCTGTGGCCGCTTGTCAACCCGGCAATTCTGATACACAAAGCATTCTTTTGTTCCGGTCGGTCAACCGCTTTCTTCGCGGTCTTTATCGTAAAGTAATTATTGCTGCTGCCGGCGCAGGATACCAGGATATTGCTATCTTGAGAATAATCCAATCCAATCAGGTAGCCGCCATCCAGCAGGCTTGCGTCCAGATCCTTGGCACCCGTCATCCCTGTCTCTTCATTGGTTGTAAACAACACGTTCAGCGCAGGGTGCTGAATCGTGTCATTATCCAGGATTGCCAAACAGAGGGCCAGCGCATTCCCATTGTCCGCGCCAAGCGAGGTCCCATTTGCGCGCAAAAATTTCCCGTCAATCACCAATTCGATCGGATCTCGGAGAAAATCATGCTCAACGCCAGGCTCCTTAACGCAAACCATGTCCATGTGTCCTTGCAGAATGACGTTTGGGCGCTGTTCATAGCCAAAAGTCGCCGGTTTTTTTATCACCACGTTGAGTGCAACATCACGCGTGACCTCAAGTCCCCGTTCTTGGGCAAATCCAACCAAATAGTCGCTGATCGCCTGTTCGTTCCCGCTGCCACGCGGAATTCGGGAAATCTCTTCAAAAAAATAAAAAGCTTTCTCGGGTTTTAGCCCGCCCAGTACTCGTGCCATTGGCGCTCCTCCTTACTCTCTGCCGGTTCGTTAACTTGGAGTCTTGTGAAAAGGTTCGACCCCCTCGGTGTCAAGAGGGGGTCGTATACATTGCTTCAGGTCAATATTTGTAGCCGAATATGAACAAATATTGTGAAATGGTCCTAGCGCTTCATGTGCGCCGGCAGTCGCAAACCTACAGACTCACGCCCAGATCCTTCCCGGTGAGCAGTCGATATGCTTCCACGTAACGCTTGGCGGTATCGCGGACCAAGTCATCCGGCAGGGCAGGGGGCGGCGGCGTCTTGTCCCACGGCTGCGTGCTCAGCCAGTCGCGCAGGAACTGTTTATCGAAGCTTGGCTGAGGACGCCCGGGCGCATACCCTTCCAGCGGCCAGAAGCGGGAAGAGTCCGGGGTCAGAGCCTCGTCGATCCAAATCAGGTTTCCGTCAAGCAGACCAAACTCGAACTTGGTGTCCGCGATGATGATGTTTCGAGTTTCCGCATATGCGCGCGCCTGTCGGAAGATATCGACGGAAGTGTCGCGGACCTTCGCATACAACTCATTGCCGAGGAGCTTGGCGCCTTCTTCCTCGGTGATGTTTTCGTCGTGGGTGCCCAACTCCGCCTTGGTGGACGGAGTGAAGATAATTTCCTCCAGCTTGGCTGATTCCAGGAGACCCTTGGGCAACATATGTCCGCAGACCATTCCGGTAGTCAGATAGTCCTTCCAGCCGGACCCGGTGATGTGTCCGCGTACGATGCATTCCAGCGGCAGGGGCTTGGCTTTTTTAGCCAGCACGAATCGGCCTTCCAACTCGTCGCTGTAAGACGCAAGATTTGCCGGCAAGTCCTTGGCATCGGCGGAAATGATATGGTTGGGAACTATGTTCCGAAACTTTTCCATCCAGAACAGGGTTATCTGGTTTAGCACCACACCCTTGTACGGGATGGGGCGGCCCATGATCACGTCAAAGGCCGACATGCGGTCCGTGGTCACCAGCAGCAGCGTTTCCGGATCAATTTCATAGATGTCCCGCACCTTGCCCTTGGCTACCAGGGGATATTCTCTTATGTCCGTCGAATCGATTACTTTCATTGGCTTACTCCTTTACGCAAATTTACATCGGGCAGAGGGTACCCCGCACCTCAGCAGTAAAGCATGCGCTTCGCGTTTATTTGTATTGTATCACGCAGCGTGCCCTTTTTAAATCCACGTTATTCCAAATTTAAATTGTTTCCATATGTCCCGGTTTCCGTTCCCTGCAAGTGACGTACCAAGTCAATCAATGCCTGTTTACCGGCATGTCGCCGTCAATGTGGCGGTAGATCACCTCGCCAGAGAATTGATGATCGCAATAGCGTGTTCTAATTCAACATCCTCACCGTTGGCAACCCGCAGCGCAGCAGCCTTCGTCATCGGCGTGCGAATGGATGGCGATACCCCGCCAACTCCTTCACGGCTGTCGAGTTGCACTTGTCTGTTTTTATCCAGCGACTGCCCAAATGGCCAAGTGATCTTCAAGCCTCCAGGCATTAATGCCTCATCGCCGGCCATGCCGAACGAACCGTTCGTGCCATAAAAGCCAACCGTTTCGCCGTGGGGCAGATTCCTGATTCCCATCGCCAGCCCTTCACACGTACTGACACATTTTGAATTAATAAGCGCGATAACCGGACCGCCAAAGAAGGGCTCAACCGGCCTGATATATAATCCGGGCTTTATTGGTTTCTTTCCCGCCGGGTCTACGTTCCGATAGTATTCCCAGGAACCGGTATTAGGGTTAAAGTATTTTACATATTCATATAAGACCTCTTCCTGATAAAAAGACGCCAGCATATCCGCAGCCATCGAGTCAAAACCGCCAACATTATTCCTAATGTCAACGATTAATCCTTTGAGTTTTGCCTTATTAAATTCGGTCAGGGCGGCCCGGAACAAACCCAGCGTAGAAGGGGTCTTTCCTTCACTTTTCAAGTCAATATCGAGTTCTCCCCAAATTTTTATATAGCCAATATTGCCGTCCAATACTTTCTTTTCCACCATTGATTGGGGAGGATTCCGGGGATTATCCACATTAAGAATCAACTCTCGCAATCCATCGGGCACAACGGCGATGGGATAAATTTTGCTTAATGATAGGCCGTTGTCGTCATAAGCGACAACGGTCGCTCCTGCCCTTTCTCCGTTAATGGAAAACGCGACAGACAGCCGTGTATTGATCGGCGCACGCGTTAGATAGCACACTCGCTGGTTAACAGTATCCTCGGCAGTAGCTGCGTTCGGGCCGAACACCGTTACTACGCCGTCCAAAACTTCGTCAATCGGCTGGCCATTCCATTCGATAAGTTCCGCTCCGGGCCTCATTCCCTGGGCATAAGCCTCGCTGATTTCATCAACCCAGTTGGCGATCACCTTGCCATTTGACAATTTTGTAGCCGAAAAGCCGAACCCACCGCCGATATACTTGTAATCTATGTCACGAATCGCAGTCATGCGTACATGACCGTCAGGAATGGAGTGAACATATTCTTTTAAGGCCCGATAATAAGCCGTAAAATCTTTTGATGCTTGGGCCCGGTCAATCCGGGGCTTAAAATTTGCATAAAGAACCGGCCAGTTAATTCGTTTCCAGTCAGTAAATGCGTATTCACGGGAAAACTTCCCGTGCAATCTTTCAAAAGCTTCGCGCCAAGATAAACCGCTAAAATCTTCCGGCACCGGCGCCTGATATGCGGATGATCCGAAAGCTACAGCCAATCCACCAATAGGATATACCGTCAAAAACAATACCATCGTTAACAGCGATATCGACATCAAAAAAGCTTTTGTGCAACTGGCTTTCATACTCATGAGATCCCTCCGTGATAGAAATCACTAGCCTTGTCCGGCAATGAACCTTTGGTGCAGGGTATCTTGCGCCAATTGGAATTAGGCAACTGAATGTTCGAAGGCATCGCAACAAAAGGCAGGCTAATTCGCGACCTTCAGCGCAGGGCGAATCGCGTTCCACTGTTGATACATGTCGATGCGATCCCGGACATTCGTCTGCAGGTTGCGGTAAAAGAACTGATAGTCATAAATATGATACTCGCCAGGTTTGAACAGATCCAAGACCGGCGGGTAAGCCGCCGCATCGATATCCGTCACCTTGACGGTGCCGCGGACCGGATCGAGGTACGCTCCGGTCAGGTGGGGAATCTCTTTTAGTATGCGTCCGTCATAGCCGGTGAATACCGCCCCTTGGTTCAGCGACTTGTCGGCGTACTCCCCGGTCGTTTTCCAGTTCAGCGGATTGATGCCCAGCGTTTTTACCGGCACGCTGAGCGAGGTTGCCAGTGTCGGCGCTTCCGTGTTGAAAGAGACAATCACGCCGATATCATATTCTCCCCGCGCCATCCGCAACTGCGGATACCGGGCGATTTCCTCCGCCGTCACTCGCCAGCCGACGGCATACGCCGCCACCAGTCTTTCCTGTAATCTGGGATCGCGGAACTTATCTTTCATCAGTCGCACAATCATGTCGGCCCCCTGGCTGAAGCCCGCCAGAATGAAGGGGCGATCCGGATTCAGGTGCTGCAGGTAATGCTCGAAAGCCGCTTTCACATCCTGGTAGGCGAGCGCAAAGTAGGGAGCCGCCGTTCCGGCATCCATTCTATATACCTTCAGCGCCGCCTGCCGATAGTATGGCGCATAGAAATTTGCCTTGGCATCGTAAATCCCTTTTTCCATGTTGATGGCGCCCAAAAAACTACGCCGCGCTTCGGGGTCAGCGAGCGGCAGGTTAAACTGCGCAGCCTTGCCGAGAAACGTGGTCGGCCCGACAAAAAAAACATCCACGGCCTGCGTTGGTCCTGACGCACTCCCGTGGCAGGCCCAGTTGCGTTGATCGCTGTAATCGACAGCGGCGGCGTTAGCCGTGCCCAGAATAAAAAACGTCAATAAACATAGCCAAAGAGCCAGTCGGCTTTTTACAGTCTTATTCATAGTGCAACCTCCGTAGTTTTTTCAGCCGCTCTTCCATCAAATGACTCTTCTAAGTCAACAGTTTTACATGACCTTATAAAAGTTGTCCAGTTTAGTGTAGCCGATCCATTTTTCTAT
This sequence comes from Veillonellaceae bacterium, assembly GCA_012798135.1. The sequence continues at coordinate 44,211 of JAAZNU010000044.1, forward strand.
CACGGCTACTGTCTCAACGTGCACTGAGTTGTCAAAACGGATTAAAAAAAAACACTATTTATGCTTGCTCCATATGGTGGGATTGCTGGTCGAAAAAGGCCCCTATTATCTAAAAGTTAAACCAGCCTTACAATTATTCTGTGAAATACGTCAACAACCAAATTGAAGGCGTTCGATGCTTCACGAACCTCATGATACACCTCGCGCAATTTGATCGTCTCCATAGGGTCCCCGCCCTTCAGGAGAGCTGCCAGTGACTCACGGTAAATACTCTGGACGGCATGGTGCGCCACCCGCATGTTTTCGATCTTTTTGCCCGCCGCCTTGGGATCTGCTTCCAGCATCGCCGTTCCCCTGGCCAGCTCACTCATTCCGGTTATCAAGTTGTCCGTCATGGCGATCAAAACGTTATCGGCTTTTACCGAGTAAGACTGGATTGCCAGTAAGGCCAGTTTCGCAAATTCGGGAACTCTGTGCATCCGTACCGAAAAAGTATAGATGTCCTCGCGGTCGAAAGGTGTAGTAAAAGCATCGATCAGCTGTGCTTCAAGCTTCATTCTGATAGCATCGGCCCCATCGACCTGGCTAAGGAAATCGTCGTACTTATTCTTTTGCGGTTCGACGAGCCAAGCCCCGAAGGCCGCGACTCCCCGGGCTGTCAAATCGGCTTGCTGCGTCAGCAACTTAAAAAAGTCATAGCGGGGAGGAAACAGTTCCTCTAGGAAGCTGTGCCGTGTCATAGTAAGCCACCTCATTCCTTATGCCCAGTTGATGAACATGGAAAGCAACTGTTGAATCAAAGCGGCCATTAAGGCGGAGGCGGGAATCGTGATCAACCATGCCAGCACCATTTCCCGGCCGATCTGCCAGTTTACCATACGATAATCACCGGCAGCGCCTACACCGATGACCGTACCGGCGACCAAGTGGGTCGTCGATATGGGCGCTCCCAGAATATTGGCGATGAGCAGTGAGCCGCCTGAGGAAACAAGCGAATCGAAACTATGTAAAGGCCGAAGGCGGAAAATTTTCCGCCCCAGCGTTTTTATTATCGACCACCCGCCGAATATCGTGCCGGCGAACATTATCAGGCCGCCGACCACCTGACTCCAGAGGGGAATCTGTTCCTGGTCGGTCCAATTAGCGGCAAGCAGGGTCAGGGAAACCAGCCCAAGAACTTTCTGAGTATCGTTCGAGCCGTGGTTGAATGCCAGTACGGCGGCAACCACCCACTGGCCGCGTTTCAGCCAACAGTTCACCGAATAACTGGAGTTGCGCAGAAAAAACTCCATGACCCATTGAAGCAGACCTGCGGCGATAAAACCGATAAGCGGAGAGATAATCAGGCCAACAAAGACTTTAATCACTCCGTCCAAGCGGTGTCCGTCCCCCACAAGAGCGGACACGCCCCAAGCAACATGTTCAAAGCCTGCACTCGCCCATACCGCCCCGATCAGTCCGCCGATCAAGGCGTGCGTCGAGCTTGAGGGCAATCCAAGCCGCCAAGTGAGAAGATTCCAGCTCACTGCGGCCATCAGGGCGGCCAGAAGGATATCCAGCAAAGAACGGCCTGCCGGCACGTCGATAAGATTGACGATAGTGTGGGCCACGGCGCTGCCGCCGAATAAGACACCCACCAACCCGGAGCCGGCGGCCAGAAGGATGGCCTGCACCGGGGTGGCTGCCCCGCAGGCGATGATGGTCGCTACGACCGAGCTGGCGTCGTGCAGCCCGTCAGTCAATAAGAAGGCGAACGCGGCAGCCAGAACGAGTAAGACTATCATGTCCCAAAACATCTTTCCCGTCCTTTGATCGATTATTTCCGGGCCTCCCGGATGCACCGGCAGGTCCAGTTGAGGTTAACCAGCCCTGAACCCGGGCCTTACATTGGCTCAGCATGCTTTAATTGGTTCTATTTTATGCATCAAATACCTTCTCGATTTATACTGAAACGATCAACTTTTCTCCAGCCACTTTTCAATGGAAAACCTATCAGGCTTTTACAATGCTTCAATTATGGAAGCCTTTGTTTTGGGAAAACCAAGCCCTCTTCATGTATTTTTCCCCCCGGCATCAAGCCTGTTCAAGATTTGAGTCAGCGCCTCCTCCTGGACGCGCAAGCTTTTGATTATTTCTTTTATTTCATGTTCGGCTTTGATATTCACATGGTAGTCGTGTTCGGCCATCAAACGGTCCTTCTCAGCCTGCCTGTTCTGCGACATCATTACGACCGGTCCGGTGTAGGCGGCTTGAAAACTCAGCACCAGATTGAGGAGAATGAACGGATACGGGTCCCATGCGTCAAAATAACCCGGGTTCGTGGCCCTCATATAAACGAGGTAGACGTTGAACCCCATCCACAGAAATATGATACCGGTCTGCAGGATAATAAACGGCCAGCTGCCGACCGTTTTCGCGACATAGTCTGCAATTCGTTGTCCTTTCGTCAGTTGGTTGCTGTAGACTTCGTTTATGTTTCTTATGGCATGTCCGGTTACTGGAATATTTGGTGCTTTTCCCATTTAAGACTCCCTCCTTGAAGTTCAATATGACCGACCTTCGATACACAAAGCAAGCGAAGTCAGGTATAACTCTGAAGCCCGGAAAACAGGAAAGTGACGCCGAAAGAAGTCATTTTATTTTAGCATTGGCGATGACAGCATCGCCTTCTATGTTCAACTACATTCGTATAGGGCACATAACGCGGCAAAACCAGACAAGTTATCAATTTATCTTCCATACTTTTTTGCAAAAATCCTTCCCATTCTCATCATACCCCAAGACCACGAACCCTTACTATTCCTCCCTATTTCCGTTCTATCACGGCTATTGTCTCAACGTGTCGCAGCATAGACGGTCGATACTAATTCGCGGAATTCGAGTTTTGCTCTTTCTGGCAGCAAGGTTTATTCGGTCTCAGTGTTTTTAGCCACCAAAGATAATCTATTACGACAACCATGTAATTTTTATTGGAAACAAAGCGGAGGCGATGGTAAAATTATACTGTTATTAGACCAATAGCCAATAGAATAAAAGGGGGTTGTATCATGGGGAAAGTCAACATTGTGGCAGTATGGTTGCTGACCGTTTTATTAGCGGTTCTGCCAACAACGGTATGCGTCGCCACGAACATCTCCACCTTCGACGCCGCCAAGGCATTTGCCCGTAGCGAAGTGTGGAAGGCCATCACAAACGGTCAAGCCGACAGCGCCACCGTCGCTGTCATTGACAACGGCACCATCGTTTACAGCGAGGGGTTCGCTATGGCCGACCGACTCAACAGCCTGCCGGTCGACAAAAATACCCTTTTCAACATGGGCTCGATCAGTAAGGTCTACGTGACCACCGCCATCATGCTGTTGGTCGATGACGGCAAGGTTAGGCTCGATGCCCCGGTTACCACCTACTTGCCCGAGTTCACCATGCTGGATGAGCGATACAAAGACATTACCGTGCGTATGCTCCTCAATCATTCCTCCGGTCTGCCCGGCACCGTCGGCCCCAACAGCTTCGGCTACCAATACAACAAGGATTTTTACCGTGATGTGCTCGATATCCTCGCGCAATCCCATCTCAAGCACCGACCGGGTGAATTCGCTCCTTACTGCAATGACGGCTTTACCCTCGCCGAAATGATCGTTGCCAAAGTCTCCGGCACAAGCTACATCGACTTTCTCCAACAGCGGATATTCACGCCCCTGTCACTGAAACACACCGGTATTGGCGTCGCCGAGCGTCCGGAAAAAAATCTGCGTGTTGCCAGGCACTATACAGAATCCGGCCATGCTCTGCCGCTGGAAGCGCTATCGCTGCTTGGCTCGGGCGGGCTGTCTACAACCGCCGAGGACTTGTGCCGCTTTGCCGACAGCTTTTCGCCCGCCGGCCCCCATATTTTATCCCCGGTCGCCTTGGCCGAAATGAAAAAAGTCCAGAATTCGGAATTTGCCGGCAAGTTGCGTGGCCCAAATCCCGGCTTTGGTCTGGGCTGGGACTTCGCCGAGATTCCCGGACTGAAAGCCAGAGGCATTAACGTCCTCGGCAAAAACGGCGGCACCGGCCAATACAGTTCCATGCTGATCACCGTTCCGGACAAAAGGATATCGGTTGCCGTCATATTCAGCAACCCCAAAGCCAATGCGACCATGTTCGCCTACGGCTTGCTCAAGACTTACCTGGATGGGAAAGGCATCCTGACAATCACACCGGATCCCGTCACGACGCCGGTGAAGGGTGAACCATTCCCATCAGAACTTGCGGCATACGAAGGCTACTATTTCTACAGCGGCATGCTGGCGCAGGCCACGCTGGACCCGGCCACGAACAGTATCACCTTGGACTACACGGACGGCGCCGAAAAAGTCAAAGCATTTTCGGCAGTGTACAACAACGGTTATTTTTATGCCCCCACCGGGAAGTATTACTTCACGACCGTCGACGGTCGCCAGTACCTAGCCATGCATAGAGACGAATTCAATATGGATAGTGTTGCCGGCGAACGAGTGGTGAGCCTGACCGCGCCGACGGAACTCGCTGCCGACGTTGACGGTCGTCTGTGGTTGCGCCGCAACGCCAAGCCTTACGAGGAGTGGCAGAATATGTATCCGTATGTCATGCCGACACAACGAATTCCTACCCTCCCTGGCTATGTTAATTTTGGCGGTATTAAGAAGATTACCGGTCCGGCGACCGCCAGTTACGCCGTAGGCAATATGCGCGACCTTGGCGAACTCAAATTTTTCGAACAGGACGGCGGGCAATGGGTCTGGCTTTCCGGCTTTCTCTATAGTTCCGCCGCGACCGCCAAAATCTATTCCGGCGTCGCGGCCAACCTCACCATTGGCAATCAGGGTTATAACGAATGGCTGAAACTTGGCCAGGACGCCGTCCTCAATTTTGCCAAACCTGCCAGCGGCCGAATCCTAGTGTTTGACCCGGTTGGCAGCCTGATTTATGATAGCGTTGTTGACAGCGGCGATATCTTCGTGACCTCCGGCAGTTTCGTTGCCGTGGCTGGCGAGGCGTCCGACACCTTTACGGTGCAAGCCCGCTAACCCCATACGAATTTCTTATTGCCAGCCTGCTGTCCCCAAGGCATCGATCATTTGTCAGACCGTTGAGAAACCCCGCTTCAGGCAGCGTTGCCGAGAAGCGGGGTTTTCTACATATCTATCAACGCTACTGTCTCAGCGTGTCATTTGATATAAAGGTGATACAAATACGCGAAATTGGAGATTCACTAGAAGGTTCGACCCCCTTGTGGAGAGGGGAGTAACAAGCCATACGCCTTGTCTGGCCCGAAAGACTTACAGAGCCTAGTCGCACCATTGGGTCTGTCAAGGAATTTGTGCTTTTGCCCTGTAAATTGAAACCGGCTATTTGAGGTAGGCCTTCACTTTATCCGGAAAGAAAATCGACAGCTGCAACAGGATTTGTCCCCAGTTCTGTATCCGTCCCGTCCATTTGCGC
>JAAZNU010000252.1 GCA_012798135.1 Veillonellaceae bacterium
AAGTGGGGAAACACGACCCCCTTGCAGATTGAAATCGATCCCGGACTGCTAAGGTCCTCAAACGCCGTCGAAACCGTCGAAGCGCTTATTCGCGGCCACCACGACCTGGGGGGTTCGGTCGTCAACATCAACATTATCTCGAAGGAAGACATCTTGAAGGCGCACGCCGACCCGTCTCTGTTTCCCGATTTGGTGGTGCGAGTGACGGGTTATAGCACGTTCTTCCGATCTCTGTCGCCGGAGTATCGCCAGCAGGTCGTGGACCGGGTGCTTGCCGAAGGCTAATTGATTGGGCAATCGGTAGGGCAGGCACAGGCTACTAGCCGTTGGCTTGGCATCCAAAGTATCATCTTTGCGTGACTTCCACCCTTCGCAAGTGGTGGGCCGTGTTCTGCATCTATTTTCAGGACGGCATCGCCTACAGGGCCAGCGGCCTCATTTGGATCACGACGGACTTGGTGACCGCCGTGACGATGCCGCTTGTGTGGGCTAGCGCGGCCAAAGGAGGTTACATCCAGAACTTCTCGGCAAGCGACTTCGTGCTTTATTACCTGTGCATGCTTTTGCTGACCAGCTTCATCACAAGCCACATCATGTGGGAACTGGCCGATGAGATAAAGGAAGGCCGTTTCTCTTCGGTGCTGGTTCGGCCGATCAGTTTCTTTCAGTACACCTTCTTCAGGAACCTTGCTTGGCGGGTCATTCGGCCGATGCTGTTTGCCCCGATTTTCGTTGTGCTACTGTGGGCCTACCGGGGCTATCTGACGAACGCGCAGGTTTATCTAGGCTGGGAGTTCTGGCTATCGCTGATCCTAGGCCACGTTGTCAGTTACGTGTTCGTGGTGATGATGTCGATGATCGCGCTTTTCGTCCAGGAGGCCACGTCGATCTTCGAGCTTTACTATGTGCCAATGTTGTTTTTATCGGGGCAGCTGTTCCCTGTAAGCCTCTTGCCCGCTTGGGCGAAATCGTTAACAAAAGCCTTCCCGTTCTATTACACAACCGGCGCGCCCACAGAGATTCTCGTCGGACGCTTGCACGGACCGGCTATGCATGAGGCCCTTGTGTGGCAGTTTGGCTGGATCGTCGTGGGGTACTTTTTAGCAAGGGTTCTTTGGAAAAGAGGCCTGCGTTACTACACCGGTGTGGGAATGTAAGAGCCCTTTGGCCCACCGATGAACCGTAACACTGACAAAAACCCTCTTTAGGATTAACGCCTACCATGAAGCGCGCTTTCACCCTTATCGAACTCCTCGTGGTCATCGCAATCATTGCCATCTTGGCTGCGATCTTATTCCCTGTCTTCGCTTCGGCGAAGAATTCAGCGAAAAAGACGAAGAGCATTAGCAACATGCGCCAGATCGGAACGGCGACGTTGCTGTACATGAACGACTACGACGACAGCACCCCGCCTCTGTACTACTACGACGCCAACGACTTGCACATCCCCTCGACTGACGGCTTCTACTATTGGCCGGTGCTGATTCTGGATTACACGAAGAACAAGGACATCTTTCACTGCCCGAACGACACGGCTGAAGACCCCGTGGTGACCGACGATCAAGGCCGAAGCCGATTCGACCCCAATAACAGCCTCTACTACTATCTCGTGGGCGCCAATCCGAGCTATGGCTACAACTATCGCTATCTGAACCGGCAGGTCATGAGTCCGGATCCGAACGGCACAAACCCAACGCCCTTTTACTATGTGGGCATTTCAGGCGCTTCGAGCTTCAATACCGCATCAACCGTCATGTTCGGAGAGG
>JAAZNU010000045.1 GCA_012798135.1 Veillonellaceae bacterium
AAAGCAAAAACCTGATACAGAAGCCAACCCGCCGCAATCTGGTGGAAAACAAGCTGGTCCTGATCGTGCCGCAAAACTCGCAGTTGAAGATTGCCAAATTTGAAGAATTGGCGAACAGCGACGTGAAGAAGCTCGGCATCGGTGAGCCGAGTGTCGTTCCCGCCGGCCAGTACGCGCAGCAGGCGCTAAAAAAACTTGGGATCTGGGATCCGGTTGTCGATCGGATCGTATTCGCCAAAGATGTGCGAACCGTGCTGGCTTATGTGGAAACCGGCAATGTCGACGCCGGCATCGTCTATAAAACGGATGCAGCATCCAGCAACAAGGTGAAAATCGTCGCAACCGCTCCGGCAGGCAGTCACCAGCCGGTCCTTTATCCGGCGGCGATCCTGGCCAGCAGCAAAAATGTCAAGGCGGCCGAAGAATTCATGGTCTTTCTGTCTAGTCCAGACGGAAAGGCGATTTTCGAAAAACACGGTTTCGTGATGTTCCGACAATGAACGAAACCGGTCTCGGCATGATTGACTGGCAACCCGTATTTTTATCGGTCAAAGTTGCGCTTGCCGCATTGTCCATCGTTTTGATTCTGGGTGTGGCCTGCGCCTATGGCATGCGTCGATGGCAATTTCCCGGTAAAGCGGCCCTGGAGGCCATCTTTTCCCTGCCCTTGGTTATGCCGCCGGTCGTGACCGGGTTTATCTTGTTGGTGCTGATCGGCAAGCAGGGACCGGTTGGCCGGTTTTTGGAAAGCCTCTTTCAGGTTCAGCTCATTTTTACGCCCTATGCAGCCATACTGGCCGGTATCGTGGTAGCCTTTCCCCTGATGTATCAGAGCGTCAAGGCGGCTTTTCAGAGCATCGATCCCAAGCTGGAGGACGCTGCCCGGACTCTGGGCGCCAGCGAGTGGCGGGTGTTTCGGACGGTTACCCTGCCCTTGGCCTGGCCGGGGGTGGTCGCCGGCATCGTGTTGTCCTTTGCGCGCGCACTGGGCGAGTTCGGTGCAACCATCATGGTAGCGGGAAATATCCCCGGCAAAACCCAGACTCTGCCGCTGGCCATTTATTTCGCGGCGGAATCCAACGATATGACTCTGGCCGGCTTGTATGTCCTGATCATCAGCCTGCTCACCTTTTCACTGATCCTGTGGGTCAATCTATGGACCAAACAGAAGGCCATCCATCTGCCTACCAAAGGGGTGTCCTGATGCTGTCCGTCGATATTACAAAAAACCTGCCCGATTTTTCCCTGTCGCTCCGGTTCAGCATCGAACAAGACATTCTGGTGCTGTTCGGGCCGTCCGGCTGCGGGAAAACAACCACTTTACGCTCGATCGCCGGCCTGTTGCAACCGGACAGCGGCCAGATCATCAACGACGGCGAGGTATTCTTCGACTCGACCGCCAAAATCTTCATTCCGCCCCGCCAGCGTCGGATCGGCTATATGTTTCAGGATTACGCCCTGTTTCCGCATATGAATGTCCATCGGAACATCTGGTACGGGGTTCGCGATCACGACCAGGAAACGCAGGAAATGTTCGAAAAACTGACGAGTCTGCTGAAAATCGCCCATCTGGACAAGCGTTCCCCGGGGCAGTTATCCGGCGGGGAGAAGCAACGGGTTGCGCTGGCCCGGGCCTTGATGGCCCAGCCAAAAATCCTGTTGCTGGATGAACCGCTATCTTCCCTGGATACTGAGACCCGCCGGGAAGTGCGAAACGAGCTGCGGGAAATGCAAAGAATCTGGAACATCCCCTTCATTCTGGTGACGCATGATCCGGACGAAGCCCGTTTTCTGGGCGATCAGGTCTTGTACATGCAAAAGGGCCGCCAGATTGGGCTGGCGGCCCCAGGCTGAAACATTTTCGGGTTCGGAGCTTCGGGAACTTACTTGTCGCCGCGGACCACGTTCAAAACTTCTTCAATATCCGGCAATTCCGGGATATCGTATACTTTCACCCAGACAACCTTCCCCGTTTCATCAACAAGAACGTTGGCCCGGGCTGAAAAACCCTTTTCATCTAAAAACAGGCCATAGTCCTGCGCCACTTTGCCATGCGGCCAGAAATCGGCCAACAGTTTTAATTTGGCGATCCCCAGCTCCTTGGCCCAGGCATTTTTGCTCGGATAGGAATCAATGCTCATGCCCAGCGGCACAGTGTTGTATTTTTCGAACTCCGCCAGATTGTCTTCCAGCGACTTCATCTGTTGGGCGCAAACAGCAGTCCAGGCCAACGGATGCCAAGACAGCAGCACTTTCTTGCCGCGATATTCGGACAGGCTCACATCCTGTACCCGATTATCCTTCAGCGTAAAATCCGGCGCCATATCGCCCACGTCAATTCTTTTCATGTTGATCCCTCCAATCTATGACGGATAATATTTATCCGTTACAGTATTATTTTACCACAGGCAGGGAAATTCCTGCTATTTTTTTACGTTTTTTTATTTCATCCCGAAAAATTTTCCTGATCCAGCCACTGATAAATTTCCCGCAGGGTATTCCGGGCCTCCGGATGATACAAGCCGCAAGCCGTTGCTACCGTCAGGGGACCGGCCGTCAGCCAGTTGCGCAGGATTCTCCCTTCCCGCGTCGGCAAAAATCCGCCTGGTATGAGCCAGTCCGCCGGGACGCCTGAAAACAAGGGAACCGGCTGCCCCAAAATCTGCCAGGCCCGGATAGGATCGGTTCCTTCCGGTTCCAGCGAATAGAACTGAAAGTCCGCCTGCTGCAGAATCGGCAGTATCAAATTCACGCAGCCATCGGTATGAAAGCCAACCGTCAGTCCCGCCGCCCCTGCCTGTTTGCGCAAAATGCAATACAGCGGCAACAAATACTCCGTCAACTGTTGCGGCGACATATAAGGGCCTTTGGCATAAGCGACGTCATCGGCCACGAGAAGCAATTCCACGCCGGACGCCGCCCATTGGGCGATTTCCTGTCGTCCCCGTTCAGTCGCCCGTTCCAGACCGATTCGCATCATTGCGGTGCCGCGGCCCATCTGCAACATGGCTTCTTCCCAGCCGACCTCAATCAGCCAGCGCTGCCAGGGGCCCCGAACCACCGCCCCGGCTGTCATCCCCAATGCTTTGGCTTTCGCCGGTGCCCCCGGCCAATGATCGAAGAAACAAAAATCCATGCGCAGCTCGCGGGCAACCGCCACCACTTCGTCAGCGGTCCCGCCGCCCGGCAAAGGCCATATTTCACCGCGTTTCAGCCGCTGCAGCATCTCGGCCCCTCCATTACACCAACTGTCGTTGAATATGCACCAGGAAATCCTGGATGTTGGTCACGATCGAGGTCACCGACAAGGATCCCCGGTCTTTCAGCTTGTTGACGGCAAATTCCGACACATCCACACTGTAAATGAATACGGGCCGCACGACGCCTTCGACCACCTGATAGGCCGGCGTCATGTTGCCGGTTGCGATCGAGTGAAGCTGGGTCGCCAGACAAATTACGGTCGTCGCCTGTTTCGCATGCTGCCGCATGGCATTTTGGGCCGCGTAAACATCGGCGAACACTTCCGGCAACGGTCCGTCATCCCGGATCGAACCGGCCAGCACCATCGGTACGCCGGTCCGGACGCAGGCCGCCACTACACTGTCCTGAATCCGGTTCGCCGCTACAAACTCCGCCAGCGATCCATATTCCCGCGCCCGGTTCAACACGTCCAGATGATGGTAGTGGCCGTTGTTTTTGCTTTCCTGCGTATAAATATCCTGCCCGAGGGCCGTCTGAAACAGGGCTCCCTCCAGATCGTGCGTCGCCAGGGCATTGCCGGCCAGAATCGCATCGACGTAGCCGTTTTCGATCAACGAAACCATTGCCTGTTTGGAATCGGAGTCAAAAACAACTGCCGGTCCGAGCACCCAGACAATATAGCCGTGTTCCTTTTCATAGCGCAGCAGTTCATACAGGCGGTCATAATCGCGGGAGTACGCCGTCTCGCGGGAACGGCCGGTGCGAAAGGCGAAAGTGTCGCAATCGGCCGCGCCGGGGCCAAACCCATCGGGATGGACCAGAATTCCTTCGCTGCCGTCTTCCGTGCGGCCGACGAACACTTCGTCGCCGACTGCCAATCGCCGGAACTCCTTGACTTCCATCCGTTTGTCAGCATGGCGAACCACGACCCCGTCCATCCGGCTCTGGGTCAACAACGTCCATTGCCCGTCGATCTTGTAATATTCGGGGAAAATAGTGGTCGCGTGATAATTTTCCGGCGCGACGCCGGCTTTGACGACCGATTGGGTCCGCGCATCCGGGCCGGCAATCAGTTCCGGCGCGGTGAAGTTTGGTTCCACAAAGACAGGCATCTTGAATTTCATGCTGGTTCCTCCTGTAAATCGACACCGAGCAAGCTCTCCATGGTCCGCTGCAAAATCAGCGGCATCGCATCGAAAGAATAATCCAGACAGACGCGTTCGGAGAGTTTATGCGCATCCTTGCCATAGGGACCGATATTGACCACCGGCATGCTGATGGACTGAATCGCCCGCACTGGCAAATGATAGGTCAGCTGCCAGGCCGGCATGTTGCCGGTCAGTTTGTCCATGTGCTCGGCCGCGGCAATTCCGCAATAGCTCAGATCGGAAATGTAGGGATAAAATTTGCGGGTCACGATCGGATAGTCATAGCGCCGCCGGGCAGCATCCACCGCCTGCGCCACGGCCGACAACAAAACGTCGCTGCGGACGTCGCCGTCCCGGACGAAGTTATGCGGGTAATACGGCGGAGCAAAATAAATGACAATTTTGGAGTTCTTGTCGGAACAGTGTTTATGGACCTCATTGACGATGGCCATCGACACTTCGCGGTCATCCGCGCCGCGTTGGCGCAGCAGCCCGATTAAATCCTCGAGAATCCGGTCGAGCTGATCCCCCATCTCACTGCGCACCTGCCGGTACAGTTCGTCATACGTCAATACGTTTGGTTGCCAAGGCAAGGGCTGGCAGGGGATATGACTCAGCTCACAAAACTTCGCGTATTCGGCATTGAGATGGCCGATCACCGCCTCGAACGCCTCCGTTGCCTTGGCCCGGCACTTCGCCAACACGGCGGCCGGCTCACTGTCATGGGTGGGCCAGTTGAAATACAGGTTCACCGTGTTCGCCGTCTGCACGGAATACTCCGTCTTGTTGTCGCGCTGATGCAAGCTGATTGGCGGCAGGGCAACCTCGCCGTCGGCAATGTCGCACAGGTCCGTGGCCAGATCGATCCGCCGCATCACTTCGGACGCCAGCAGATTGGCGTCAAGGCCGTTGAACGGTTCGCCGACATGGGTCTCTTCGCCATACAGGAAGAAGCACGGCAGCAGTTTCCCGGTGGTGCCAACATAGACATAGCGGTTTTCATCGCCGGGATAGCGAAACGTCATGAAATCCGTGTCGATGGCGGCAGTGAATTCCCAGCCCCGCGCTGCTTGCAATTCCGCCAGATCCTGCACGGCGGAAAGCATTCCCGCCGAATTTCCTTCTTCATCCGGTACGGCAAAAAAAACTAAATTGCCGGCCAGTTTTTCCGGTTGCTGAGAAAAATGATCCAGCATTACCATCAAGGATGCCACGCCGGTTTTCATGTCCAATATACCACGCCCCAGCAGCCAGTCCGGTGACAGAATCTCCGACAATGCCGGTTCGCTGAATTTCGTGGCCTGCGCCAGTTTCTCCTTCAACGCGGCGGGATCGGTCGCCAGATCCTGTAAGCCGCCATAATCGGCGACCCCGACCGTATCGATATGGCCGAGGCAAAGCAGCGTTTTCTTTGCATTCGGCACTTTGGTTCCTTCAATCAGAGCGAACACGCCGTTGCGCCCAAACGGATCGTTCCGCACCGGCAGCAAGCGCAGATTTTCCGGGTGCTCTTTAAAATACTTCAGGGTAGCCAGCGTATCATAAACTTTGCCGGCCACGTCATTTTCCCCGGCGGTGCCGACAACGCTGCGAATTTGTGTCAATTCAACGGCCAATGCTTTAATCTTTTCGCGATGATTCACACCCGGACCCCTCTCTGGTTTTTATTTTCATTTTATTTGCCCGATTTCCCCAGCCGCTCCTGCAAAAACGCGACCACCGGGGTACGATACAAGCCATAGGCCAGCAAACTGCCGCCGGTCGTGCTAATCAGGAAGGGGACTACAAAAAACAGTGCCCCTGCTCCCGACCCCAGGAAATATTTTGCGACCGGATACGCCAACAAGCCCCCGACAATCCCGGTGCCGAAGATTTCGCCGGCCAGCGCGCCCCAAATGCTGTTCGTCCGGGAATACAAAAAACCGGACAAGGCAGCGCCAATCACGCTGCCCGGAAAGGCCAGCAGCGAGCCCGTGCCCAAAATATTGCGCAGAGTCGCCACACCAAACGCCGCTCCCGTGGAGTAGCGTGTACCAACCAGGACAGCCAGCAACACGTTGATGGCATGCTGGACCGGAAAGCATTTGGACACCCCCACAGGAATGTAGACCAAATGTGCCGATAACACGCCGATTGCCATGAACAAGGCGGTAAAGGTCAACTTTTTCGTTTGCACCGTGTTTCCTCCGTTTCATCCGGAACAAATAAAAGAAGCGCATCCCTACGCAGGAATGCGCCAACCGCAGTCGCCTTACTGTTTCGCTGTTCCTACGCTGGTATTATCCAGATCAGGTCAAGGGTAACAGACTCGGGTCTGACTCTCAGCCGGCCGTTCCGGCTCCCCTAGCTTCACTTCTTTTATTACGAACTATATTATCACTTCGGAATCGGTTCGGCAAGCCGATCCACGCCGCGCAACACTTGCAGGATTTTCCGGGCGATGGTCTCGTTGCCGGCCACGATGGAAATCTTACGGTCCTGTCGGAACGGCCAGACCACACCGCCTGCTTCCTGCACTACCAGCATGGCGGCCGCCGCGTCCCACAGCGACAGATTCATTTCCCAAAACCCGTCGAAGGCGCCGGAAGAAACACAGGCCAAATCGTAGGCCGCCGAACCCATGCGGCGAATTGCCCGCGCCTTGGGCAGCATCGCTGAAAAATAGTCAAGGTTATTCAGGGGATGGGTTGCCGCATCATACGGAAACCCGGTTGCCACTACGCAATCGAGCAGCTCGGTCTTGGTCCCGACCTGCAAGCGTTTCCCGTTCAGGTACGCCCCTTGGCCCCGGATCGCCGTGAACATCTCGTCGGTCACCGGTTCGTACACGATGCCCATTACCGCTTCCTGCCGGTATTCCAGGGCGATTGACACCGCAAAAATCGGCAGTCCCTGGGCGTAATTGGTGGTCCCGTCCACAGGATCAATCACCCAGCGATACTCGGATTTTTCGCCCGACTCGCCGGATTCTTCGGCCAAAATGGCATGCCCGGGATATTCCTGGTGCAAAAAACCAACAATCAGATTGTCCGAGCGGCGGTCGATTTCCGTAACCAGGTCGATCGCCGTCGATTTGCAGTTCATTTGCAAATCACGCCGGCCCAGATTCTCGCGCTGCATTGCCCCAACTTTTCGGGCCACCCCTTGCAACGCGTCTGAGGCTTTTTCCAGAGAAAACACTATTTTGCGGTTCGGCGGGCAATCAGTTCAATTTCAACCTGAGCGCCGAGGGGTAAACCGGCGACCTCCACGGCGGAGCGGGCAGGATAGGGGGCGGAAAACTTGCTCGCATAAACCTGGTTCATGGCGGCAAAATTGCCCATATCTGTCAGAAACACATTGGCTTTTACGACATCAGCCTCCGTCAGACCCGCCGCAGCCAGCACCGCAAACAGATTTTTGAAGCACTGCTCGGTCTGGATGGCGATATCTCCCTCAACCAGTTTGCCGGTCGCTGAATCCAACGGCGTCTGCCCGGACAAAAAAACCAGGTCGCCGGCCTCCACGGCGTGCGAATAAGGGCCGACTGCGGTCGCGCCGGCGGCGGTGAACGATTTTCTGGACACAGTATCCTCTCCTCGCGTTTTATTTCAAACCAACTATACTACTTTTGTCGTCCAATCCTCAACATTCCAGATGTCGCTGACCCAATCCTCGTAAAAATCCGGTTCATGCGACACCAGCAGGATGGTCCCCCGAAACTCCATCAAAGCCCGCTTCAGCTCAGCCTTGGCGTCCTGATCCAGATGGTTCGTCGGTTCATCCAGCACCAGCCAGTTCACTTTCCGCAGCATTAGCTTGCATAAGCGGACTTTGGCGTTCTCGCCGCCGCTCAGCACCTGCATCTGGCTGGTGATATGCTCGTTGGTCAGGCCGCAACGGGCCAACGCTGCCCGGACTTCGGCGTTGCTAAGCCCGGGATATTCTTGCCAGACTTCCTCCAGGGCGGTATTGGTATTGTCGCGGCTGGATTCCTGCTCAAAATAGCCGGGAAACAAAAATTCGCCCAGCTGGACCTGCCCGTCAAACGCCGGAATCTGTCCCAACAACGTCTTCAGCAGCGTAGTTTTGCCGAGACCGTTGACGCCGCGTATCGCAACTTTTTTGCCCCGTTCCAGCGCCAACGCCACTGGTCGGGTCAAGGGATCGCCATAACCCAGCACCAGATTTTCCGCTTCAACAATGACTCGTCCCGGCGTGCGGGCTTCCCGGAACTGGAAGGTCGGCTTGGGTTTTTCCCGCGGTTTCTCCACGACCTCCATCTTATCCAGCCACTTTTGACGGCTGTTGGCCATCCCGCGCGTGGCCACCCGGGCTTTGTTGCGGGCGATAAAATCCTCCAGACGTTCGACTTCCTGCTGTTGCCGCTCATACGCACGATTTTCCTGATTTTTTTTAATGGCGTACAACTGCTGGAATTGTTCGTAGTTGCCGGAATAGCGGGTTAACACCGTGTTTTCCACATGATAGATCACATTGACGACTTCGTTCAGAAACGGAATATCGTGCGAAACCAGAATGAAGCTGTTCTCATAGTTGGTCAGGTAGCGCTTCAGCCACTCGATATGTTCGACGTCCAGATAATTGGTCGGTTCGTCCAGAATCAGGATCGTCGGGTTCTGCAATAACAGCTTGGTCAGCAGCACCTTGGTCCGCTGTCCACCGCTCAGGTCGCTGACGTCCCGGTCCAGGCCGATTTCGCCAAGGCCCAGGCCGTTGGCGACTTCCTCGATCTTGGCATCGAGCGTGTAGAAACCGCTGTGATCCAGCAGATCCTGCAATTCACCAACATCCGCCATCATCTTGTCCAGCTCGGCCGGGGCCGCCTCGCCCATCCGATCATAGATGCCCAGCATCTCCGTTTCCCAGTCGAACATCGCCTGAAATGCCGTGCGCAAAATATCCCGGATGGTTTTCCCCTTGGTCAGCACCGCGTGTTGATCCAAATAGCCGACCGTGACGCGGTTGGACCACTCCACCTTGCCGGCATCGGGCTGCAACTGGCCGGTAATGATGCTGAGAAAGGTGGACTTTCCTTCGCCATTGGCGCCAATCAGCCCAACATGTTCACCCTTCAGAAGGCGGAACGATGCGTCCTCCAAAATTTGCCGCGCACCAAAGCCGTGGCTGACATTTTCAACAGTTAAGACACTCATGACAGTTTATTCTCTCCCCGAAATAAAATAGCAAAAGCACAGTATGCATTATTTTATCGCAAGGATCGAGTCGGCGTCAAAACCTTCTTATAGATAATCCTGCCGGACCGGATAGAACACTTCGATCGCTTCGGCCCGTTCGACGACTTTTGCGCTGTGCTCGACATCCCCCGGCACGGCCCAGCTGTCGCCCGGCGCCATTTCGCAGGATTCACCGCCAATCGTCAGGATCAGGCGTCCGGACACCAGAAAGCCGATCTGTTCATGCGGATGCTTGTGCGCCGGCAATTCTGAGCCAGCTTCCAGAACGAACTCCGTCATCAAGGTGTGGGCGCCGACGGCCAGAGTCTTTCTTTGAATGCCGGGAGCAATCGCCAACAAGGGTTTTTCCGGATTTTTAACAAACATTTCATCCCTACTTTCTTTGTGTTTGGTAGTCAAATACCTATCCCTACAATTCGCAATCAACATCAAAAAATCCTACGCGGATTGCCCGACACCAGACGAATTCTTTCCGGCAAGGGTTTGCAGTCACCAGTCGGATAGCGCATAATAATAGTCAGAATCGCCAACAAGGAGGCGCTCCATGACCCCTTTCCGCATAAAAAAAGTGGCGGCCATCCATGATTTATCCTGTATCGGCCGATGTTCCCTGACAGTCATTCTGCCGATCTTGTCCTGCCTGGGCATTCAGGCATGCCCGTTGCCGACGGCGGTACTGAGTACCCATCCCGGTGGGTTCACCGGCGTATCGGTTTATGACTTTGCGCAGCACATACCGGATTTTTCGGCGCACTGGCGCCGCGAGGGAATCGAGTTCGATGCCATCTATTGCGGGTTTCTCGCCTCGGAACGACAAATTTCCCTGGTCGCTCAATTCATCGATGATTTCTCCGCCAACCATCCCCGGATCCTGGTGGACCCGGTCATGGGCGACGACGGCCGTCTCTATTCCATCTGCACGGATGCCATGAAAGGGAAAATTCGGGCTCTGGTAGAAAAAGCCGGCATTATTACGCCGAATTACACGGAAGCCTGTTTCCTGCTGGATGAGCCCTGGCAGTGCGAGATTACCGCAGCGGATGAAATTCAGCCCTGGCTACGCCGACTGGCCGCAATGGGGCCGACGCAAATCGTCATCACCGGCATTCCCCTGCCTGGCCATAAAATTGCCAACCTGGGATTTGACCGACCGACCGGGCAAAGTTGGCAATTCATCACTGACTATATTCCCGTCAAATACCCGGGAACGGGTGATGCGTTTGCCAGCGTTTTGCTGGGAAAACTGTTGGCGGGGCTTTCCCTGTGCGAGGCCATCCGGGCCGCCGGCGATTTTGTCGCCGCCGCCGTTCGACTGTCCGCCGCATCGGGAATGCCCACCCGGGAAGGAATTCTGCTGGAATCCTGCCTCGGCCGACTTTGTTCAGGCCAGACCACTTGGAAATCGTTGGAGGATATCGGTCATGCCTGACCGCAGAAAGCTGACCATCCAAGACATCGTGTCTATCGGCGCCCTGGCCAGCATGTGCGCCATTGCCACCGCCATCAAGATCCCGGTGGGAATCGGTGCCATGGTACATCTGGGAACCGCCTTCATGTTCACCGTAGCCATGACGTTTGGCGGCCTGTATGCCGGCTTGTCCGCCGCAATTGGTTCGGCATTCTTTGACCTGTTGATGGGTTTTTCCCCGTACACGCCCTGGTCGTTTGCTATCAAAGGAACTGCCGGCCTGATCGCCGGCCTGATCGCCCACGGGCTGTGGCCGCAAGAAAACTTCGCCGCCGGCGCCGCTTCCCCCTGGTCGCTGGTTCGGGCGATAATCGGCTGCATCGCCGCCGCCCTTTGGACCCTCGCCGGTTACATCCTAGCCTGGCGGCAGGTTACCGGCAGCCTATCCGTGGCCTTGGCCAACATTCCCGCTTCCCTGCTGACCTCGGTGGTAGGTCTCATCATTTCCCTGTTGTTGGCGCCAAGATTAAAAAAAGCTTTGCGCCGTTAGCAGGAAAAAGCTGTTCGGCGTCAAAGAATTACTTAGTTCTAATACGCTTCCAAGATTTCTCGCGCCCATTCTTGCTCATGAGGAGTTGTCGGCGTGCCTATAAAAATAGCTGTTATTGGCGCCAATCCGGCCAACGTGGAAGAAATTCGCAACGTCGTGGTGGAAAGCCTGGGCGGAATCATTGAGCTCGAGACCGCCACGATTGATCGCTATCGGCATCTGACCGACGCCGACCTGTATGTTTGTCTGGTCAATCGCCAGGAACAAATGGAAGAAGCATTTGGCGCCGAAAAGGTTGTGGCGCTGGAATTTGTGCCGCCGGTCGAATATTTTCTCGCCCTCAGCCGGATTCCGGCCGGCACGCCGATGCTCATATTCAACAACAGCCTGGCCGGCACCCGGGTGCTGCTGGCGCATCTGCAGAAATATGGTCTGATGCACCTGAGCTACGACATCGTGGCCTATGACGAAATGGAGTATGCGGCAGTCGCCAAAAAAATCGCCGCCGCCAGATATATCACGGGTGGAAGTTCCTATGTCGGCCCCGGCAAGGACCTCTACGAATTTTTCGGCTCTTATTTGTCCCCCGATGCCCAGGTTCTCGTCAGTCCGCCCCGCAACGCAACATCCGACTCCATCAGTCGCCTTTGCCAGGCTTTTTCGCGGCTTCAGCAGAACATCATCACGGAAGAGCTCACCCGGCTGGCCACCATTGATTATTTGACACAGATTCCGAACCGGCGGACATTCGACGAAACCCTGTCCGTGGAATGGAAACGGGCCCATCGTGATGGCACGTTGATTGTCGTGGGGATGCTGGACCTTGATTTTTTCAAGCCTTACAACGACCATTACGGGCATATGGCCGGTGATCGTTGCCTGCAGGCCATCGCCAAAGCCTTAAAAGACGCTTTGAACCGGCCGGGTGATTTTTGCGCCCGCTATGGCGGGGAAGAATTCGCGATGATTCTCCCCAACACCAATGTGGAGGGGGCCAACAGAGTCCTGGGACGGATGCGTCAATCCGTGATCGACTTGGCAATCGGTCACGGGTTCTCGCCGACAGCCGCCATGATCACGATCAGTGCAGGCTTCACCGGCACTGTTCCCATCTCGGACAAGGATGCCATGGTCGCTCTGCAGACTGCGGACAACGCGCTTTACCAAGCCAAACTTCAGGGCCGTAACCGCGTCGTCTTCCAGCCGTTTTTCAGCCACGCTTACGTTAAAACAGAAACCGAAGGATGACGCAGAACATCAAAAAAGCCGGCTCAGCCGGCTTTTTTGATGTTCAATGTTCAAACGAAAATTCGACGTGGCACATGCCGTTTTTCTGCTCGACCTGAATCCGCCGGGCATACCGCCGGACCAGGAACCCGGATAGTTTGCCGGCGGCGCCTTCATCCGCAATCAGTTCTTCCTCGCTGGGCCGGGATTGCGGCAGCACCGGCGCAATTCCGGCATAGGAAACCTTCGCCGTCATGCTGAATTCCTCAAAGCCGACATCCAGACGAACTTTACCGGTCGCCAATTGCTCAATTTCAATAAGCTGCAAAAATTCTTCCACCGTAAACAAAACCCTGTGCACCACTTCCCGGCGCGCGCCCCAGGCCTCGCCATTCTCTTCCAGGAAAGCGGCCAACCGTTCCGGATATTCAGCCAGCTCCAATTCGATGACCTGATGGCTGGCAATCCCGATCCGAAACAACAACGTCAGCAAAATGGCGGTCACCGAGGCCATGGCGATGGGCGAGTCGAACAGCTGGGCCAGCCAGGCCGGCCAGGTGCTGCTCATGTCCGGAACGACATCGACAGCCATGCCAAAGGCGATCGACAGCCCGAGTACGAACATTTTGCGAAAATCCAGCATCCGCGACGTGCAGACCTGCATGCCTGCCGGAAAGATGAACGCGATCTCCACCAATAAAATGACGCCGATTACCGGCCGAGGCATGACGGCCAAAAAAGTGGCGATTTGTGAAAAAAACGAAAGCACGATCAGGAGCGCTCCCACCGCAAAGGCCACATAGCGGCTGGTCACGCCGGTGGCCACCGATAGGCCGACGCTGCCGGGGCTGGTCGTCTGAGGCAGCGCGCCGACAACTCCGCTGAATGTCGTCGCCAGTCCTTCCGCGAACAAACCATTGCCCGCCGCCCGCAGATTCAGGCGTCGCCAGTCAACCTCATTGACTTTTTGGCAGGTTGACATATTGCCGATCGTGATAATGCTGGAGCAAAGCGCCGCCACAATAAAGGCCGGCAAAAATTTTACATCAAAGCTCCAGCCACCGTGAATGTTGGGAAACGTCATCACCGGCGCCGCCGCGACCCGGGCCAGCTTCTCGGGGTCCATCACTCCGGTGGCGTAGGCGCTGGCATAACCCACGACGATTCCCGCCAGAATCGCGTACTCCCGCAATCGCTTACCGCCCCAGATATAGAGTGCGACAATGATCAGTAATGTGAAAAATCCGACGAACAGGGCTTCCGGCGTGGTCGTCACGACACCGTGACCAGTGCCGCCGACCCCCCAGATCGCGGACATGCTATAGGAAATATAGGAGAAGGCCATCATGACGATAATCAAACCGATGATTTCCGATGGGAACAAAACCCGCAGACGATGGATCACCCGACTGACCAGCATCTGAATCAGTCCGGACACAAACACCATACCGCTCATCAGGCCGAGGCCGCCGCTTTGAATCGTGGCGATCACTGCCGGGAAATAGGCGGTTCCGGTTTCATGCGCACAAAAGTATCCCGACCCGACCGGTCCTTTGCCCAGCGCCTGAAAGATAGTGCCGACGCCCATGGCGATCATCATCAGGCTGACCGCATCACGGGCCATGTCCACCGTACCGCCGGCCATGGTCACGACCACCACCGGAAACACCAGCTCTACCGACAACATGGCCACATGCTGCATGACCAGAGGAATAATCGTCCCGACTGGGGGCTTGTCATGGACACCGTACGTTATGCTTCCTGGTTTTGCGGATCCTCCGTGCACGGAGCTACTCCTCCCTCTGCGCTATCTGCCGCCGCATTTTCGATTGTTGGGGAGCAATGAATGACTAATTGCCGCTTCTGATCCCGGCTCAACCGTTTAATTTCCCATTCGCGGCGCTGGGCGGCCGGCTTGTCCGCGCATTCCTCCCAGTATACGAGGCGCACCGGGCCGCGGCCGCGAGTGTATCTGGCGCCGGAGCCGGCATTATGAGCGGCCACCCTTGCGGCCACGTCATTGGTCCAGCCCGTATAAAAAGTGCCATCGCTACATTCCACCATGTAAATGAAGGCCCTGCTCAATCCCACCCCTGCCAAACCTCCGGACAATATCCGACCGTGGCTTTGGCACCGTTCCGAACAATCGGTGTCCGGAGCAGCAACGGATGTTGCAGCAGCATTTCATCACGGTTGGCAACGATATATTGCATGTTCAGCCGAATATATTCTTTACCGCCCCGATCCAATAGATTGTCCGCGCCGACGGCGGTTTTGATTTTGTCCAGTTCCCCTTTTGACAGGCCCCGTTCCGTTAGATCAACAAAATGGTAGGGAATTCGGCGCTCTTTAAAGTAGCGTTCGGCTTTCTGGGTATCGCGGCATTTCTTCGTGCCGAAAACCTGAATATTCATAGCAACCGGCCCTCGCGCATGCATTATTTTCTTCATTATGATAATTATACACGTTTTTAAAAAAGCCTGCTGTCCGCTTACGGAACAGCAGGCTATGATCTTCGGCCACCGTTGCCCAAACGGTTACTTGATCATCAGACGCGGAATCATCAGGACAATACCCGGATAGATGGTAATTAACGCGGTAAATGCCATCATGATGACAAAAGACGGAAACGCATACTTCGCGATGGTAAACAGGTCATCGTTCACCAAGCCGTTGATGACAAACAGGTTAAAGCCGACCGGCGGCGTGATCTGCGCCACTTCAATCATCACTACCAGATAGATGCCAAACCAGATGGGATCGAACCCGGCCGCCTTGATCAACGGCAAGGCAATCGGCAAACTCATGACGATCATGGAAAAACCGTCGATCAGACACCCCAAAATAATGTACATGATCGACAAAATGACGATCAACATATATTTGGATAGGCCCAATGTGCTGATAAAGGCGGTCAGGGTTGTCGGTATGCCCAGGTATCCCACTGCGACCGACAGAAACGACGCGCCACAAATGATCCACATGATCATGCAACTGGTTTTAACCGAACCCATCAGCGCTTCTTTCATTACCTGCCGGTCCAGGCTCTTGGTGAGCCAGGCAAAAAATACGGACCCCAATACTCCCACGGCAGCCGCTTCCGTCGGCGTCGCCCAGCCCAGATAAATGCTGCCCAGCACCATCACAATCAGCGAAATGACCGGCAGCAGCTGGGGAATCGTTTTCCAGCGGTCGCGCCAGGTATACACCAAATCGCTGGCCGGCGCCAGCCGGGGATTCAACAGGCACCGGAGAAGCACAAACCCGCTGAATCCGGCCGCCAGAATTAATCCGGGAAGAACGCCGGCGATAAACAGTTTGCCGATGCTGACATCGGCCAATATCCCGTACACCAGCATCATCATGCTGGGCGGAATCAAAAAACCCAGGGTGCCAGCCCCCGCCAGAGAGCCCAGCACCAGGGACCGATCGTATTTTCGTTTCAGCAGCTCCGGCAGGGTAATTTTCCCGACCGTAGCCGTGGTGGCGGCCGACGATCCGCTGACGGCCGCAAACAACGTGCAGGCCACAATATTCACATGAACGAGCCGCCCCGGCAAATGGTCCATCCAGGGAGACAAGCCATTGAACAGATTTTCGGAAATTTTACTGCGAAACAGAATTTCCCCCATCAGGACAAACAACGGCAACGCCAACATGGTGGACCCGCTGGTACTGTTCCAGGTTATGTTCGACAAGATTGCCAGCGGCGGGCTCCCGGTGAACAAAACGAAACCGACCAAGCCAACCAGGAACAGGGAAATCCCTACCCAGACCGTGCTGAGTAAAAAAGCGGCCAAGCAGGCCAGCAGGGAAAAAGAAACAACAAATAAGTCCACGAATTCGCCTCCTATCGGCCCAACAAATTGGATTCTGCTTCCACAGCATCCAGTTTGCCGGACTGCAGCAACAACACCGAACGAAAAATTTCGGCCAAAAATTGCAGAGTCATAACCAAGGTTCCGAACGGCATGAAGAACTGGGGAATGGCCATGTAGGTCTGCGAGATCGACATGGAGCGGCTTTTCGTGACCACGGCGTCCCAAAAGAAATCAGCGGTTGTATAGGTCAGAACCGCGCAAAAAACCGCGCCGACGCAGAACGCAAAAACATCAACCCAGATTTTGGTCCGGCCTTTGGCGACCGTATGCAAGAACGTCATGCGAATATGGCTTTTCTCTTTTAACGTATACGCCAACGCCAGGAACGTCATGGCCGCTATCATGTAGCCGGAATATTCTTCCGTGATATACAGCGTCTTGGAAAAAGCCGTTCGTACGAAGATTTCCGCCAACACCAACAGGCTCGACACAATCATCAAAAATCCCGACGCCACGCCGCAGGCATCCGCCAGACGGTCACACAGGCGAACATATAACTCCATTGCATTCCCTCCCGCTTGAAAAGAAAGGGAGCCGACGAGATGCGTTTCCCGTCGGACTCCCCATTTCCCACTGTTATTTTCGTCCGACTTTCTTATTGAATTCGTCTACGATTACCTTTGCTTCCGGCGGCGCTTTTTTCAGCCAGTCTTCCCGGATTCCCTTGGTAATGGCGGACAATTCGTTCAGATACTCTTTGCTCGGAGCAATTGTTTTGATGCCGCCCTTGTTGCTGATCGCTTCCTGGTCCTTGTCCAGCTGGGCAACCTTCTTCCACATCTCGGCTTCCATGTCCTTGCCCAATTTGATCAGGGCCGCTTGGGTATCTTTGTCCAGTTTGTTGAATTCCTTCAGATTGACCGTAACCAAGTCAGTTGCCATGGTGATGTTGATCGGCGCATAGAATTTCAGCACTTCCCAAAACTTTGCATCCACGGCGGTCGGCGTGGAGGTCAGCACCGAATCGATTAGATTGGTTGCAAGCGAGGAATAAACTTCACTGAACGGCAACGGATAGGGCGTGCCGCCAACCGCCTGCATTACCAACGCGCCGTTTTTGTCATACGTACGGGTCTTCAGGCCTTTCATATCCGCCAGGCTTTTGACTTCTTTTTTGGTCCACAGTCCGGCGGCCGGCCAAGGCGCAATATAGAGAATCTTTTGTCCCCACTTCTGTTCAGCCACTTTATCAAAATGAGGCCGGGCAATGTCGCTGAGAATTTTCCCTTCGTCAAAACTCTGGATCAAAAACGGCAGCGTCACAATGTCAAATAGCGGTTCGTCGCCCGCCACGCCGCTGGTAAGCATATCCGACATCGGGACCAGGCCATCACGAACCGCTTTTAAAAGTTCCGGCCCTTTGTACCCCAATGCACCACCGGTCTGAACCGTAATCTCCACTTTACCTTTGGTGGCTTCTTTGGCGCGTTTGGCGAATTCATTCAGACCAACGCTCTGATGGTTGGCAGGCGGCCAAACCGAGTTGGCGACCCATTTTACAGGAGCGGCTGTTTTTGCCGGTTCGGCGGACTTGCCGCCGCCACCGCCGCAGCCGACGGCAAGCAGGGCGAAAACGAATATGAGGGCGACTCCGAAAGCAATGATTGGGGACTGTTTTGAGTTCTTCATGACCAAACCTCCTCATGCATTTCCTTGCGTGTCAAACATGTTATCTGAAAATATCAGAACTTTGTATACTATTTTATTTTATGTTAGGAGTTTTGTCTACTATTGCCAATTGCATTTGTTCAAATTAACAGTCCAAAAACCGTCAATGTCGATAATATTTCCGGATAAAATTTGATAATGTACAGCTTCTTTATATTTTTAGTATCTTGACAAAAGTCATTCGTTCAGCAATAATGATTAATATATTTTCCCGAATTTGCTTTCAAAAAGACACCAATGAAGGTATATACCGAACCTGGTTGGCCAGGTTGCGGGGTATACCTTTTTTTGTTTGGAGCGAAACCGCAACGTTATGAAAGGAGTATTCAACAATCAAATACACAAATAAAAAGGAAAGAGGCGTGTAATGTGAAAAAAAACTGCTTCCAAAAATCAGGTTCCTTGGTCATCATTCTCACCTTACTGGTATCTCTTGTGGCTGGCTGCGGCTCGTCAACCCCCGCTCAACCTGCCAAACCCGCAGCGGTCAAAGAGATAAAAATCGGCACGATCTATCCGATGAGCGGCGCCGCCGCCGTAACCGGCGTCGAACTCATGAACGGAATAAAATTGGCGGCGGAAATTGTCAACGGTGCTTATCCGGATTTGGACCTGCCGTTGGCAAAAGGCAAAGGATTGTCTAAATTAGGCGGAGCAAAAGTCGTTATTGTGTCTGGCGACCATCAAGGGTCCAATGAAAAAGGGATGAGCGAAGCCGAGCGTCTCATCACGCAGGAAAAAGTAGTGGCATTACTGGGGTCTTATCACAGCGCCGTGACCGCTACCGCCAGTCAGGTCGCCGAGCGCAACGGCATTCCTTTTTTGAATGATTCTTCCACATCGCCTTCGTTGATAACTCGCAATTTCAAGTGGTTTTTCCGGACAACTCCGGATGACGATACTTTTGCCAATAATTTCTTCCAATTTTTAAATGATTTGAAGGCAAAAAATATCATCAAGGAACCAAAACTGGGCATATTATACGAGAATACCTTGTGGGGCTCCGATGTCGGCAAAGCAGAAAACCGGTTTGCCAAAGAACATAAATACAATGTGGTTTCCGACGTGAGCTACCCTGCCAAAAGCACCAATGTTTCCAGCGAAGTACAAAAACTGAAAGGCAGCGGTGCGAACATTGTCCTGCAGGCTTCTTATGCGTCAGACGCCATTCTGTTCATGAAGACATACAAAGATATGGATTATAATCCCGATGCAATCTTGGCTATGGATGCCGGATTTATCGATTCGGAATTTCTCAAAGCCCTCGGGAAGGACGGTCATTATATTCTCAGTCGTGAAGTCTGGGCTTTGGATTTAGGAAAAAACAAGCCATTAGTGGAAAAGATCAATGCGATTTACAAACAAAAATTCGGCACGAACATGACGGGAAATTCAGCCCGGGCCTTTACGGGAATGATGGTGCTCTGCGATGCGATCAATCGCGCCGGTTCCACAGAACCGGCCGCCATCAAGAAAGCTTTGGAAGAAACGGATATTCCCGGTTCGCAGCTGATTATGCCTTGGAAGGGCGTCAAATTTGACCCGAAAACTCACCAGAACCTTTTGGGGTCAGGGATCATTGTCCAAGTGCAGGATGGTCAGTATGTTACTGTTTGGCCTTGGGAATCCGCTTCCAAACCGATTATCTGGCCTACTCCCAAATGGAATGAACGAAAATAGAGAACGGAAGATATAGTATTTATTTGACGGGAAAGCGGGGTCATCCCCGCTTTCCCGTCAACGCGAGGTGATATATGTTGGCAGACCTAAGCGGACCGCTTCTTGCCCAGACAATAACCACCGGAATCCTGTGGGGATTGATGTACGCGCTCATCGCTCTCGGCTTAACCGTAATTTTCGGCGTCATGGAGATCTGTAATTTTGCGCACGGCGACTTCTTGATGACCAGCATGTTTGTTGCATACGTGTGCAGTTTGCCGTTATTGGGACTGAACGCCCTACAGTCGTTACCGATTAATATTGTTTTTATGTTTCTTATGGGAATCATTATTTATCGGATATTAATCAAACCGGTCATTAATGCCCCCCCGCTTGCGCAAATATTTTCGACGTTCGGCTTGCTTGTTTTCTTACGGGGACTGGCGCAGTTCATTTTCACCGCCGACTATCACTCTCTGGAAAAGCTGGCGGTTGCGGGCCGCGTTGAATTATTGGGCGCATTCCTGCCAAAACCGCAGGTTGCCGCCGCACTTGGCGCTATGATCATGTTTGCCGCCGTATACTTTTTTATCATGAAAACGAAAACCGGCTGGGCGCTGCTTGCGGTGGCGGAAAATAAACAAGCTGCCGCTTTAATGGGCATCGACAGCAATAAAATGTTCGCCTTGGCTTGGGGCGTCGGCGCCGCTTGCGTAAGTGTGGCCGGAGCATTGCTGGCAAACTTTTATTATGTGTTTCCAGAAGTGGGGGCCATCTTTGGCTTCTTATCGTTCGTAACGGTTGCACTGGGCGGATTCGGCAGCATTCAGGGCGCTTTCTGGGCGGGCCTGATCATCGGGATGACCGAATCATTGGCCGGAACCTTAATTGCACCTTCGTTCAAATATCTCGTTGTATTCGTAATCTTTTTGTTGGTGGTACTCATCCGTCCGCGCGGATTGATGGGACACGCTTCATAAGGGGGCTGTGATTTTGCAGCAGAAAAAAACTGTGATGGCAGCGGGAGCGCTATGGGTTCTCTTGCTGCTTTTCCCGCAAATTGTTACCCAACCGTTCTATCTGCATCTTATGATCCTGATCTTCCTCTACGCAATGTTGTCCGGTGCTTGGAATATTTTGGGCGGTTATGCCGGCCAAGTCTCGCTTGGTCATGCCGTATTTTTCGGGATCGGCGCCTATTCTTCAACGCTGGGCGTGCTGGAGTTCGGCATGAGCCCGTGGCTTGGCATGATCGTCGGCGGTTTGCTCGCGGCCCTGATCTCACTCATCACCGGGTATCCAACCTTTCGCCTGAAAGGACACTATTTTGTGATTGCGACCATCGCGTTAGGCGAAATCTTTTTTGTCATCTTTACCAACTGGGAATGGGCCGGCGGTGCAGTCGGCAAGCACTTGCCGTTTCTTGATCCCGGATTGTTAAACTTTCAATTCGGCCCGAAAGCACCTTACTATTACATCGCATTGGCGTTTTTATCCCTCCAGATTCTTGTTACCTACGGGATGGAACACAGTTATCTCGGTTATTATTTTCAAGCAATCCGGGAAGATCAAGATGCCGCCAAGTCCTTGGGCATTGAAATCACCAAGTACAAATTGATCGCCATGGCGCTTAGCGCCTTCTTTGTCGCCATCGGCGGAACATTTTACGCGCAGTATCTTTTATATATCGATCCGGAAAGCGTGTTTCCCATGATGCTGTCCATTCAGATTTGTTTGATTACGATTCTGGGAGGCGTTGGCACAGTGTGGGGGCCCCTGATTGGCGCCGCCATTATGATCCCGCTTGCCGAATTCAGCCGGGCCTGGCTGGGAGGAAGCGGGTCAGCGTTGGACTTGGTCATTTATGGTCTGTTGATCATGATTATCGCTGTCTACAAGCCCTCCGGCCTGATGGGTCTATTAACGCGAAAATAGGAGGAAAGCATCTTGGCATTTTTGGAAGTTAAAAGCCTGACCAAGCGGTTTGGCGGTCTTGTCGCCGTTAATGACGTCAGCTTTTCAGTGGAAGAAAACCAGATCATTGGTTTGATTGGCCCAAATGGAGCCGGCAAAAGCACATTTTTTGCAACAATCGCCGGCTACTATAAGCCCGACAGCGGCAGCATTGAATTTTCCGGTGAACAAATCGGCGGCCTTTTACCCGAAACAATCGCTCATAAGGGAATTACCCGTACGTTTCAGATTGTCCGGCCCTTTGGCACACTGAGCGTATTGGAAAACGTTATGGTCGGAGCCTTCCTGCGGACAAAAAACCAAAAAAAAGCCCGGGGAAAAGCCGAAGAAATACTAGAGTTTACCGGACTGGCGCAAAAGCGGGATCTGGTCGGCTCGGCATTAACCATCGCCGATAAAAAACGTTTGGAATTGGCGCGCGCATTGGCGACCGAACCTCGCTTGTTGTTGCTGGATGAAGTGATGGCCGGATTGACGCCGAAAGAAACGTTCGAAGCGGTTGAGCTTGTCAAAAAGATCAATCAACGAGGCATCACCCTGTTTATTGTTGAGCATGTCATGGAAGTAGTAATGCCGATCTCACAACAAATTTTTGTGCTGGATGGCGGCAAACTTATTTCGTCCGGTCCACCGACTGTGGTTTCCAAAGATCCGGCCGTTATCAAAGCCTATTTGGGAGAGCGATACTATGCTGAACATCAAGGAGCTTGAATTAGGATACAAGGGTACTCCCGCCATCCAAGGGCTTTCGCTGCAAATTAAGCCTTTGGAAGTCGTGGCCGTTGTCGGCGCCAATGGCGCAGGAAAGTCAACGATCCTACGGGGAATCTCCGGTTTGATTAAACCGACCGCCGGATTGATTGAATTTGAGGGGAAGTCTCTGAATAACATTCCTGCGCATGACATTGTGAAACAGGGAATTGCTCATGTTCCAGAAGGCCGGTTGACCTTTGCCCGAATGACTGTTGAGCAAAACTTGCTGCTTGGCGCATTTACTGAAAAATTCGCCGAAGCCTCTTCGCAGCGGCTGGCAGAAGTTTACGAAATGTTTCCTATCTTAAAGGAACGGCGTTCGCAAGCCGCCGGCACGATGAGCGGCGGCGAGCAGCAAATATTGGTTATTGCCCGGGGATTAATGTCCAATCCCAAGTTGCTCATGTTGGATGAACCATCACTCGGGATTGCGCCCAAGGTGGTAATGCAGATTTTTGATATGTTGCGAAATATTAAGGAACACGGGAAAACAATCTTACTGGTGGAACAAAATGTCCGAGAGGCTCTGGATCTTGCCGATCGAGCTTATGTGCTGCAAACCGGGCGTATTGTCGCCGAAGGGACCGGGCAAGAATTGTTGGGAAGCGACCTGGTGCGCAAAGCCTATCTGGGCCTCTGAATTTTTGGGTTTTTCATGCGCTTTTCATGATCCCGAATGACAATTCGCATCTATTGTCAAAAAATATCAAACACACTTGCTATTGCGTCTATTCGTTTTGCTATGGCCTTTTTTTGGAATGACTGTTAAGATAAGTTTCGTCATTCTACTATTAATAATTTACGAGGTGTATTTACGATGGAAAAAAGCCAACTTTTAGCCCGCATCAGCAAGCTGGCCGCTTTGGCGCACAGCGAAGACCTGCATCGGTTTGCTCTTTCCGAGCAGGCGATCAATGAGATCAACGCCGCGCTGGAAACCATGACGGAAGAATACGTCGCCACCTACTGCTGATCCACGAAGGCAGCTGAAAATCTAAAAGACGAGGGTCATCGCGAACAACGCGATGACCCTCGTCTTTTAGCGCCCCCCTCGCTGGGAAATAATCAGTCCGCAGTCAGGCTGCAATAATCGCCCACCCTCACGATCCGATACTTCCCCAACGCAAGATCAGCATGATGGCCATGCCCGAGCCCATTGTCACTGCCGGATGCAGGCGACGGCCGGCCATCAGCGCCGCAACAGTGCCGGCAATCAGATAATGGTTGGCCAGACTGATTTCCACGACCCCCTGCGGTGCCAGCAACGCCGGCGCAACCAAGGCGGTCAGCATCGCGGTCGGTACATGTTTCAATAAGCGTCCCAGCCAGGCCGGGATCCCCGTACGCGCCAACAGCAGCGGACTGGCGAAGCGGGTGAAATAGGTGGCGAGCGCCATACCAAAAATTGTCAGAACGATTTCAGGCCGCATCCGTTTCACTTCCTTCCAGACAGGCGCCTGCCGCCACAGCGGCCAGGCAGGCAATGATGATGTACCATTTCCCCGGCAGCAAGACCGCCGCCGCCACGCTCACAACCGCCGAGATTCCGGCCACTGCCAGACTGATCCGGTCAGTCAGGCGCGGTACCAGCAGTGCCAGAAAAGTCGCCGGCATGGCAAAGTCCAGTCCCCAGGCCAGCGGGTCGCTGATGTGGCTGCCCAAAAAAACTCCCATTGCGGTGGATATCGCCCAGGTGAAATATCCCGTGGCATTGCTGCCGAACTGGTAGTCGCGATGATAATCGCCTGTCTGGGCCCGACTGATCGTCACCGCATAGGTTTCATCCGCTATGCCAAAGCAAAGAAAAGCTTTCCACGGCAGCGGCAGCTTGCCGATATAAGGAACCAGGGAAGCGCCCATCAGCAAATGGCGCAGATTGATCAGCAAGGTCGTCAGCGTGATCATCAAGAACCCTGCACCGGCGCCAAACATGGGCAAGCTGATGAACTGAGCCGCTCCGGCAAATACCGTCAACGACATCAAAATAGTTTCCCCCGCGGTTAACCCAACCGATTTCCCGAAAATTCCGTATGCCAGCCCAAACGGAAACACCCCCAACATCAACGGCAATGTATCCCGAATGCCGGCGCGAAATTCTCCGCCGTTCCATGACATATCCTGCACCTTCCCCCTGTTTTCCCCGGACACTTTTCCCATGTCGTTCTGCCTTGGCTATCCCATACCGAAGAAACTTTTGATTTTCTCTATCTTAACCGGCAGGAATCGGGCTGTGAATATCCAATTAAACATATTCTAGATACCAATTTCATGTTATCGGGGGCTGTGATGCAAAATGGATATAACCAAAACTCTTAGCGGCATTCATCTGAACGCGGCCCTGTCCCTGCCGCTATATCTCCAGATCGTGACGGCCCTGACGGTCAAGATCCAGGACTGCACCCTGCCGGCTGGCAGCAAACTGCCGCCGGAGCGGGAACTTTCCCGCCTGCTTGGCGTCAGCCGGACTACCGTGATCAACGCATACAGCCTGCTCGAGGAGCGCGGATTGGTATCCACCCGGGTCGGCAGCGGCACCTTCGTTAGCAGCGAACCCGCCGCGACCGGTTCCCCATCGCCGACAATGCCGTGGGAACAGTTGTTCACCCCTGGCTATAAGGCGCCGCTTTCCTCCATCATGCGCTCCATCATCGCTTCGCCCACCGCCGACGATACCATCTCGATGGCGGCCGGAATGCCGGATCCGGCATTCTATCCCGTCGACATGATCCATGCGCTGTTGGATTCCCGCCGCCATTCGCTTGACCTCGCCGACCTCGGCCTCATAGCCACTGAAGGCTACCTCCCGTTGCGCCGTTCCATCGCCGCCTGGCAATCCCGGTTGGGCAAGACGGCTTCCCCCGAGCAAATCCTGGTCGTTTCGGGATCGCAGCAGGGACTGTTTTTGATTGTCAAGTCGTTCATTGAACCGCGGGATTATGTTATTCTGGAATCCCCGACGTATCTGGGCGCCATTCAGGTGTTGGAAGCCGCCGGCGCCCGGTTGCTGTGTCTACCTTCGGCGGGAAAACTCGATCTGGAAATTTTCGAAGACTATCTCATCCGGTACCGGCCCAAGTTTTTCTACACCATGTCCGACTTTCAAAACCCGACCGGCCGGGTCATGAGCCTCTCGGACCGGCAGGAACTGATCCGCCTTGCCGCCCGCCACCGCCTCGCCATTATTGAGGATGATCCGTACAGCCTACTTTACTATGGCTCGCCACCGCCGCCGTCACTCAAGCAGTTGGATACCTACGGCGGCGTCATCCATATCGGCACCTTTTCCAAAACGCTGTTCCCCGGTCTGAGAACCGGCTGGGTCCACGCCGCCGCGCCGGTCATCAACCGCCTGGCTCAGGAAAAGCAATATGTCGATCTGCATAGCCACAATCTGGCCCAACTGATCCTGCATACGTGTCTGGAGGAAAATGCCCTGACCCCACATTTGGCCAAAGTACGCCGGGAATATAAAAACCGCCGCAATGCCATGGCGGCGGCCATCCGAAAATATTGCAGCCCCGCCATGGATTTCGACCTCGCCGAAGGCGGATTGTATCTTTGGGGACGCCTGACCCCGGCGATTTCACCGACGGAACTATTGCGCCAGGCAGCGACGCTTGGAATCTCTTTCGTTCCCGGCGATGCCTTTTACGCCCATGGCGCCGCCAGTCATGAAATCCGGCTCTGTTTCGCCACCCACGACGAAGAACGCTTGAACGAAGGCATCCGCCGGCTCGGCCGGGCCCTGGCGGCAACGGGCGCGACGGCGGCGACCTCTGTTTCACCGCCCGCGGCGGGCCGCCCGATTATTTAATCACGACAAGGAGTGTACCATGAAACTTGCTGAAATTCCTGCCATGATCGCCCGCGAACTCGGTGTCCGACCGCAGCAAACCGCGGCGGTGATCGAACTGCTCGACGGCGGCAATACCGTCCCGTTTATCGCCCGCTATCGCAAAGAAGCCACCGGCAACCTTGACGAGGAACAAATCCGTTCCATTGACGAGCGGATGCAATACCTCCGCAACGTCGGCAAACGTCAGGAGGAAATTCGTTCCGCAATCGAAGCCCAGGGCAAATTAACTGCCGAATTGGCAGCAGCCATCGAAGCTGCCCAGAAGCTGCAGGAGCTCGAAGACCTGTATCTGCCGTTCCGCCCCAAGAAAAGAACCCGGGCCCAGATCGCCCGGGAAAAAGGCCTGGAACCCCTGGCGGAACGGATGTTGGCCCAGGCCGATCCGACTGCCGCCGACCGTCTGGCTGTCGCAGCCGGATTCATCAATGCCGAAACCGGCGTGGAAGATGCGGCAGCCGCTTTGGCCGGCGCCCGGGACATTGTCGCCGAAACCATCGCCGAGCGGGCGAACCTGCGGACGCTGCTGCGGCGCGAAATTTGGAAGACCGCCGCTTTGTCGACGGCTTTGGCCGTACCGGACAATGAGGCCCCCGAATTCCTGAACTACAAGGAATACCGGGAGGCTGTCAATCATATGCCTTCCCACCGTATTCTCGCCGTCAATCGCGGTGAAACAAAAAAAGCGCTCAAGGTCCATTTTGAAATTCCCCAGGAGAGTCTAACCGAGTTGGTTTTCCGCGCAGTTTTCGTTGCCCCCTCGCTGTGGCAACCCGACATCGGCGAAGCTGTTCAGGACAGCTGCAAACGGCTGTTGTTCCCTGCCATGGAGCGCGAGGTTCGCAGTCTCCTGACCGAGAATGCCGAAAAACAGGCCATTCATCTATTCGGGCGCAATCTGCGGCAACTCCTGCTGATACCGCCGCTGGCCGGGCACACGGTGTTGGGGCTGGATCCGGGATATCGGACCGGCTGCAAGGCGACCATCGTCAACCCCCAGGGCAGCGTCCTGGACACCGCCGTCTTTTATCTGACGCACAGCGCCGCCCAGCGCGAGGCCTCCGCCAAACTGATGCTGGAACTCATCCGCCGCCACAATGTGACACTGGCCGCGATCGGCAACGGCACCGCCTCGTATGAAACGGAAGAATTCCTGGCCGGATTGATCCGTGACCATTCCCTGTCCCTGCATTACGTGATTGCCAACGAAGCCGGCGCCTCCGTCTATTCCGCCTCCAAACTTGCCAAGGAGGAACTTCCAGACCTCGATGTCACGCTACGGGGCGCCGTGTCCATCGCCCGGCGGGTTCAGGATCCCCTGGCGGAACTCGTCAAAATCGAACCCAAAGCCATCGGCGTCGGCCAATATCAGCATGATGTCGATCAGAAAGAGTTGCTGCAAGCCCTCGACGGAGTCGTCGAGTCGGCGGTCAACCATGTCGGCGTCGATCTCAACACCGCTTCCGTCGAGCTATTGCGACATGTCGCCGGGATTCAGGGCCCCGTCGCCAAAAACATCGTCGCTTGGCGGGACGCCAACGGCCGCTTTTCCCGGCGCAAGGAACTGCTGAAAATCCCCCGCCTCGGGCCGGCCGCTTTCACGCAGTGCGCCGGATTTCTGCGAATCGCGGCGGCGGCGGACCCGCTGGACAACACGCCGGTCCATCCCGAGTCCTACGCGTTGGCGGAAATGCTCTTGACCCGGCTGGGGTTTGGCAAAGCCGATTTGACGGAACGCACCCGCCTGCCGCAACTGCAGGCCGCGCTCAAAACAGTCGACGCTGCGGCGCTGGCCCGGGAACTGAACGCCGGTGAACCGACGGTGCGGGATATCCTGGACGCGCTCGCCAAGCCGGGCCGCGACCCCCGGGAAGACCTGCCGCCACCGCTGACCCGTAAAAACATCGTCCACCTGGCGGATCTCCTACCTGGGACCCTTGTCAAAGGGACGGTTCATAACGTGACCGATTTCGGCGCTTTCGTCGATATCGGCCTAAAAATCAACGGCCTGCTGCATCGTTCCGAACTGAGCAACAAGCCGTTCCGACATCCGCTGGACATCGTATCCGTCGGCGACATTGTGGAAGTCGTCATTCTGAGTGTCGATGCGGCGCGCAACCGGATCGCCCTCAGCCTGAAACAAGTTCCGGCCAAATCCGGGAGGTAACGCAATTCATGTGGCTGTTTGCTGTCGCCGGACTGTCATTGGGTTTCTCGGCCGGAATATCACCGGGTCCGCTGTTTGCCATGGTCATCGCGCAAACCTTGCGGTTTGGCTTGGGCGAAGGGCTGAAAACCGCGATTTCGCCGCTGCTGACCGACATTCCCATCATCTTCTTGTCGGTCGCCCTGTTGGCCGGAATGTCCGGCTACCAAAATCTTCTGGGGCTGATTTCGCTGGCGGGGGGGCTGTTTTTACTGCACATGGCCTACGCCAGCTTCTCTCCCGGCCGGATCGAGACGCCACCAGCCGCAACAGCGCTGGGCTCGTTGTTCAAAGGCGCGCTTGTCAACGCCCTCAGCCCACACCCTTACCTATTCTGGATCATGGTCGGCGGCCCGATCATTCTAAACGCCCGAACCCAGGGCTGGGACAATGTCTTATGTTTTGTGGCCGGGTTCTATCTCGCCCTGATCGGCTCAAAAATCGGCCTTGCTTTATTGGTGAACCGTTCTCGGCGTTTTCTGCAAGGCAAAGCCTACCTAGTCCTGATGAAAATCATGGGCACGGTGTTGCTCTTGTTCGCTTTCCTCCTGTTAAACGAAGGCGTCCGCCTCTTGATTCGTTAATCCGAACACGATTCAGCGGAAGATTGCGTCGCCGCTTTTGAAGCCGAGGCCGGGGTGCGAATCAAACCGGACTACGCCGACAACCGCCTTCCCGGCGGCAGCCTTGTTTACCGCGGCAACGCCCTCGATCCCGAACCCGCCGCACAGTTCGATGGCGGTGACGCCCTGCGCCGTCAACTCGGCCACAACCTGCAGGGCTGCCGAATAATTACTCACTCCCACCGTGATCAAGTCCACGTTCGGTGTGTGGATGACCGACCGGTGTTGGGCCGGATCGGCGCCCGGCGCCACGAATAGAAACGCCGCTTTCAGTGTCATTGCAAAATCCTCCCTGTTCGAAATTCGGTGGACAAAAGATCCCTGCCAGCGTCTACAGCAACGCCAGGCAGGGATCTTCCATGAGATCAATCACGACTTTCAGAAATTCCGCGGCCGGCGTGCCATCAATGATCCGATGATCAAACGACAGCGATACCCCCAGCATCGGCCGGATAACGATCTGGCCATCACGCACGACCGGGGTGTCGGCAATCCGGCCGATGCCGAGAATGCCGGCTTCCGGTTGGTTGAGAATCGGTGTGAACCAGTCCACGGAGTGGAAAGTGCCGACATTGGTAACGGTGAACGTTCCTCCCCGCATTTCTTCGAGGGATAGCTGCCCGGTCCGGGCTTTTTGGGCCAGCTGCCGAATTTCCCGACTGATGGCCGTCAGCGCCTTCGAGTCGGCATTCCGGACCACCGGAACAACCAACCCGTTTTCCAGGGCCACCGCCACGCCAATGCAAGGTTCCGGATACTGCCGGATCTGCTCCCCCATCAGGGCAACATTCATATTGGGCCGCAATTTCAAAGCTCTGGCGACGATTTTCACTACGATGTCGGTAAGGGAGAGTCGCTCGTCTTCATTCTGCCGGCCGGCCTGCCGCAGCTTCAGCATGGCCGTCGCGTCAACGCTCACGTGGTAATCCACCTTGGGGGAAACCGTCCAGCTCTGCGCCATATGGTCGCCGATTACCCGACGCAGCCCCGCATAGGGCACTGCGGCGAATTCCGGCGGGCCGAATGATTCTGGCTCCGCCGGCGACGGCCGGGGTGAAACAGTTTCTTTTGTTGCGGCTGCGGCGATAGCGGCTTCGACATCTTCCTTGACAATCCTTCCGGATGGCCCGCTGCCGTCGATCCTGGACCAGTTCAGGCCATGTTCTTCCGCCAGCTTTCGGGCCAGCGGCGAGATCCTGATTTTCTCCTCGCCGCTTTTGGGCGTCCCGGCGGACGCTGCCGGCAACGGGCGCGGCATTTCCGAAGGCTGTTCCTGCACCATCCCTGCCGCAGCGACGGGCAACGCTGCCCGATATTCCTCCCCGACGCCTCCCATAGCTCCCAAAACAGCGCCGACCGGCAGTTCCGCCCCTTCCCGGGCGATTATTTTCAATAAAACTCCGTCGTTTGGCGATTCAATGACATTCGTGATCTTGTCCGTCATAATTTCCAACAAAGCTTCGCCCTGTTTCACCGGACTTCCTTCCGAAACCAGCCATCGACCGACTTTTCCCGTGGTCATGGTCAACCCCAGTTTGGGCATTGTAATTTCTCTCGCCATATCCCTGCGCTCCTTTAATTCCGTACTCATCGGCCTGTCCGATCCTCAACGCCGGAAATACCCCCGAGCCGCGGCTTCCGCCAGGGCGGCCTTGATGTCCACAAGCACCGGGCCTTCCCCAGTCAGGCGGATATCCATCCCAACTTCGGCCCCGACTTCGATTTCCCGTTCGCCGTCCACCGCAATCAGGCAGGGCGTTCGAACAATCTCCACTGCCTCGCCGATTTGGATTTCCCGCGTCTTGCCGAAGGGAACCGGAACGATCAGTCCCGGGGCGATCGGCGCCAAAACAGTGGAGGTCGGCCTTGCGCAATCTATGGCCAGTCCTTTCCACTCAAAAGGACCGACCGGCGATATCTGCCCGCCGATGGAAGAAATCCCGATGTTGTGGGGTTCTCCCCGCGTCAGCACGATCTGGCGTATCCCCTCCACATTCCACACGGCCCGGGAACCGATAAATCGGCTATCCAAAACAACCGCGTCGACCAGTGCGATATCCACCGGCCGATGGTTCTTTTCAATGACCAGCTTTTTCGTCCGGCACCGCACACCGGACGAAGTAGCCGCACCCGCCGCCACGACGCCGGCGGCGAGGCCGGCGACGGTCCCCTCGACCATCACGGAAAACACGTTGTTGGTGCCGGTGGAAACCGGAATCAGCGGAACGTCACCGCACTCCTTCGCCACCATCCGGTTGGTGCCGTCGCCACCCAACGTAACGATGCAGTCCACGCCGCTTTCCGCCATCGTCGCGGCCGCCGCCGCCGAATCGATCTGTGTGCCGGTCAGACAAATGTCGGCCGGCCGGATTTCCAGCGGCAACGGTTGCGTCCGACTCAGTCCCTCCGCCGCCTGCCGGACGATCCCGAAATAATCCGGCATGAAGAACACCTGCCGTGTTTGGGCGGCGACCAGCCCCAACAGGATACGGCGCACGATATTGACTTTTTCCTGATTGTCAAAGACCGTGCCATAAGCGACCAGGCGACGGATATCCCGACCGGAGGCCGGGTTGGCAATAATCCCGACTGTGTTCATGAGCGATGTACCCCGCACATTCCAGGCTGCCGCGGGCGGGCCATCGATCCGGCCTGCCCGCGGCGCACTCCGGGTCAAAACAGGCTTTTGACGGTCTGGACGATACTGTCGACGCTGGGCACATAAGCGGCTTCCAAAGTCGGCGAGAAGGGGACCGGCGTGTCCGGCGCCGTAACCCGCTTGATTGGGCTGTCCAGCAGATCGAAGCCCTCGTCGGCGACGATCGCGGCGATTTCTCCCGCATAACCGCCCGTCTTCACCGCTTCATGCACGATCACCAGTTTGTTGGTCTTGCCCAGCGAATGCAAAATGCTCGCCTTGTCCAATGGCACCAAGGTTCGCGGATCCAGCACCTCGGCGCTGATCCCTTCTTTGGCCAGAATCTCCGCCGCCGCCAACGCCTTTTGCGCCATCCAGGACCAGGCGACGATGGTGACATCCGTCCCCTGCCGCATGATCGACGCTTTGCCGAGCGGCACGAGGTATTCGTCTTCCGGCACGTCGCCACTGATTCCCAGCAGTTGCTTGTGCTCAATGAACAGCACCGGGTTGTTGTCCCGGATCGCCGAAGCCATCAGCCCTTTGGCGTCGGCCGGCGTCGACGGCATGACCGTTTTCAGACCGGGGATATGGGTAAACCAGGCTTCCATGGATTGGGAATGCTGGGCCGCCGCCGCCACCCCAGCGCCGGCGATCGTTTTGACCACCAGGGGAACTTTCGCCTTGCCGCCAAACATATAGCGCATCTTTACCGCCTGGTTGAACAACTCGTCCATGCAAACCCCCATGAAATCAACGAACATGATTTCGGCAATCGGCCGGAGACCGGCCGCGGCCGCGCCGACAGAAGAACCGATGATCGCCGTTTCGCTGATCGGCGTATCCACGATCCGCCCCGGAAATTCATCGATCAAGCCGGCGGTCACGCCAAAACAGCCGCCAAATTTGCCAACATCCTCGCCGCAAAGATAAACAGCCGGATCCCGCTTCATTTCGACCCGGATCCCATCACGTATTGCCTCCGCATAGGTCATTTTTTTCATCTTCGCCACCCTTTCCGAATTACTCGCTCAATTTGCGTATACATCAGTCAAGACGTCTTCCGGGACAGGGTTGGGACTGCTTTCGGCAAACTGGACCGCAGCACCGATTTTGGCGGCAATGTTCCCATTTATCTGATCGATTTCGCTTTGGGTCACATAGCCGAGATCCAGCAATCGCTTCGCCAACCGGGGAATCGGATCTTTCTTGATCCATTCCGCCTGTTCGCCCGGATCCTTGTACGTTCCCGGATCGCCTTCAAAATGGCCGCGCCAGCGCCAGGTCTTGCACTCGATCAGGCTCGGACCGTCGCCGTTCCTGGCCCGTTTGAAAGCTTCCGCGGTGGCTTCGTAAACAGCGACGACATCGTTGCCGTCCACGGTAACGCCGGGGATGCCGTAAGCCGAGGCCCGGTCGGAAATGTCGCAGATGTTCATGTGTTCACGCTGGCATAATGAAATGCCATACATGTTGTTTTCGCAAATGAAAACAACCGGCAGATTCCAGATCGAAGCCAGATTGAGCGATTCGTGGAATGTGCCGCGATTGGAGGCGCCGTCGCCAAAGAAGCAGGCCACCACCGCCCCGGACTTTTTGTACTTGGCGGCAAACGCCGCGCCGGTGGCGATTGGCTGACCCGCGCCGACGATCCCGTTGGCGCCCAGAATCCCCAGGCCGACATCGGCGATGTGCATCGAGCCGCCTTTTCCTTTGCAGTAGCCTGTCGCCTTCCCAAACAGCTCCGCCATCATGAGGTCGACCTTCCCCCCCTTGGCAATGAGGTGTCCATGTCCACGGTGGGTGCTGGTGATGAAATCCGTATCGGCCAGATTGGCGCAAACGCCGGTGGCTACGGCTTCCTCGCCGATATAAAGATGAACGAACCCGGGGATCTTGCCGGCCGCAAATAACTCTGCGGTTTTGCTTTCAAAGGTCCGGATGGTCGTCATGGTTTGATAGAAACTGACAAGTCGTTCCTTCGTGAGTTCCATTACCTTCCCTCCCAGCTATTAGTTTTGGAAATCCCTTCGCCAGAAAAGTACTCCGACCCTCGCAACTACTGTCGCCATGAGGCTATCGCGTTCCGTTCACATCCACATACACCGTCAGGGCAGCGTTCGCGACCACGATGGTGTCGCCGGCGCCCAGCTCCGGCAGATTCAATCCGCGCACCGACAGGCCGCCAGGCACTACTTCCAGTTCCACCGACCCAAAGGGCACTGCCGTCCGCAGCACGGCCGCATCGACCGCCGCCGGATCCGGACAGGCGATCCGAATCGCCACATGCATTCGGTCGGGCTTGTCGATGCCGATGATATCGAACAACCCACACAGACAACTTCGGGAAATCGCATCCTGAATAGCCCTCTGCGCCGCTTTGGTCATGTTTCCGCCATGCAGGTCGGCGCCCATGCCCAACTCCACGACATACCGCTTGCGTGCCATACGAAGCCCCCTTTCTGCCTTTATTGAAACTGATTCGACATTCACCGTATAGAATGCAATGCAACCCCCGTGCCAAGGCCCGCAAAAAAGAAAAAACCGCCTAAATTAGGCAGTTTCAAGAATTTTTCGAAGTTCGTCGCAACCCATTGCCTATCGCAACGATGTCGCACTCTGTAGCATCCGTGTAGCATCCCGATACAAAATGGACGCATCAGTTGCCGGGACTTGGCGGGTCGTCATAATAACGAATTTTCCGGTACACCGTGCTGCGAGCCACCCGCAGCCGTTTTGCAACGAGACTGATGTTGCCGCTGCATTCCCGCAGCAACTCCAATATCCTGGCCCGCTCCGTATTTTCCTCCTGTACACGCGCCCGCTCCCGGTATTCCGCAAGTTGCACCTGCGCAACACCGGCAACCGGTGCTTGGGGCTCTTTATGGGAGATGGCCGGTTCAACCCGAAAATGCCGCAGGGAGATGACTCCGTCCTCCGCCAGATTAACGGCCCGCTCGACCATGTTGTGCAACTCCCGCACGTTGCCGGGCCAGTCATACTGCGTAAGAAAATCCAGCACGGCCGGATC